>CAYTTF010000264.1:0-7081 GCA_964440665.1 uncultured Myxococcales bacterium
TCGATTTTTCGATGCACGCCCCGGCGCTCGGCGGTGGCGCCACCTGCCAGGGGGTGCGTCTGGTCAACGTCGGTGAACGTCCCGCCGCGTACCTCATCTACCGCATGCAGACCGGTCATCGCGTCGCGTTCTTGGTCTTCGATCCGCGCGATCAGTCGTTCGAGGCGCCCGAGCGACGCGTGGTCAACGGCCGTGAAATCTACGTCGAGGCCGGCCCCGGCATTTCGACCGCCACCTATCGCGATCGGGGCCTCGGCTACGTCGTGACTTCGGACATCGACGAGGACGCGCTGACCCGCCTGGTCACCACCTCTTTCGGCCGCTGAGGCCAAAGATTCTGTTAGGATAGGCGGTCCCTCGCGCGCGGATCCACGGGCCTTTTGCCTCGTGGTCTCCACCGCGGGAGGGTTGGGAACCCCAGCCGGGATTCCCATTTCCCAGGAGACAAGATGGCCGACCGAATCGCGCTGTGCATCGAACCCGACGCCGCCACCGCGGATCAGCTCCGCCGGCTGCTCGAGCCGCACGGCTTTAGAGTCAAGAACATCCCCAACGGAGACGAGGCGATGGAGTGGGGTCGCACCCAGCGACCGGCGGTCATCATCCTGAGCGTCGAGCCCAGGAAGGTCGGCTACGGGATCTGCAACAAGCTCCGCCGCAGCCCCAGCCTCCGGGAGGTTCCGCTGGTGCTGATTTCGGCCGAAGAGACGCCCGCGACCTTCGAACAACACCGGAAGCTGAAATCGCGCGCCGACGAATATTTGCTCAAGCCGCTGGATGGCAAAGACCTGCTGGCCAAGATCGGGCGGCTGCTCAGGATGGACCTTGGGGCCGGCGAGGACGACGAGGTACACGAGCTGGACGCCGATTCAGACATCGTGCTGGCCGAGGACGACGACATCGACATCGTGAGCAGCGCCTCCACCGGCGGCGACGAGGATCAGAGCATCGCGGCCGACCGCGACACCTACGGCACCGTGGTCGACAGAGCGAACCCGCGCGACACCTCCGAGGAGCGCCTCCTGCCCGACGCCAGCCCGCCCTTCGAGGGTGAGAAGTTCGATCCCGAAACCCAGGCCGCGTTCGCGGCGCTCGAGGCCGGCTCTCCCGAGGGCGGGTCGGCGTCGCAGCACGCCAACGACATGGTGGACCTGCGGAACCTCTGGACCGACGACGATCTGCCGCCGAACCTGGGGTGGGAGCAGCCGCCCGCCGGCAAGGAGCCGAGCAAGGGCTGGACGGGCGACGTATTGGCCGCGACGAGCGACGCGGTGCCGGCGCTGGGGGATCTCGATCCGGACGCCTATCGGACCGGTGAGACGCTCGGTCCAGAGCCGATCGTGTCGGACGCGCTGCTCGCCTCGGCGCTCTCCAGCGGCGGTGAGGCCGAGGTGCCGCCGACCCCCGACGAGGTCGAATTCGAAGACGTCGCGACGGAGGCCGGTGGGCGCAGCATTTCCGACTTCGGGATTGTCCCGGTGGACGACACGCGCGCGCGGGAGGCGGAGGCCCGCGGCATCGAGCTGCAGGCCCGGATTCAGTCGCTCGAAAACGAGCGGCAGACGCTGCGCAAGGAGATCGAAGAGGCGCGCGAGCGCTTCACGCAGTCGGCCACTTTCTCCAAGGAGCGCGAGTTCCTGGGGCTGCGCGAGATCATCAACAAGAAGGAGAAGGACATCCTGGATCTGCGCGACGCGCTGGATGCCAAGGAACGCCAGATCCTCGACCACAAGGACAAGATCCGGGAGCTGGAGCGGGCGCGGCGCGATCTGGAGGAGAGCACCATCGGATTCGAGCAGAACCTGGTCGCGGCCAACGAGCGGGTGGCGGAGCTGGTACAGGATCGGGAGAAGTCGGGCGAGCGGGAGAAGGGATTCAAGGCGCGGCTCGACGATGCGCAGGTGGAGCTGCGCAAGGCACACGACGAGATCGACGCGATCAAGAAGCGCGCCATCCAGGACGAGGTGCGGGCACGTTCGGATGCCGATCGGTTGCGCGGCGAGATGGAGGCCCGTCTGGCGGAGCTCGAAGAGGCCCACGGGTCCGAGGTCGCGCGTCTCTCCGACGAGCACGGACAGGCGCTGGCCTCCGCCGAATCGGCGCGGCAGACCGAGCTGGCGCGCAACGAGGTCGCGCACCGGGCCGAGGTGGAGTCGCTGCAGCGGCGACTCACCGAGGAGCAGGCCCAGGCCGGCGAGCGGTTATCGGCCGAGGTGTTCAAGCTCCGCAAGGAGCACGAAAAGGCGATCGCGGCGGCGCGTGAGGAGCAGGCGATCCAGCTCGCGTCCGAGCGCCAGTCCTACGAAGCGCTCACCGAACAGAAGGAGCGCGACCATCGCAACGAGATCCTGGGGATGCGCCGGCGGCACGAAGAGGAGGCCACCTCCGCCGAGGCACGGCGCCAACGCGACATCGCCGAGCAGGAAGGGCGGCGCATCGCGGAGCTGGAGTCGGCCGAGACCCGGCGCCGCACGGAGCTGGCGACGCGCGACGAAGAGCATCACGTCCGGGTCACCGAGATCGAACGTCGCCACCTGACCGAGAAAACCGACCAGACCGAAAAGCACCGCGCCGACTACGACCAGGCGCTGGGGCGTGCGGCCCGGGCGGAGGGCGAGCTGGCGGCGCGCGTGCAGGAGATCGAACAGGCCTACCGCCGGTTGGCCGGCCTCGAAGCCGACGTCGACGAGGCGCGTGCCGAGCTCGGCAACCGCGAGGTGCGCCTGGCGCAGGGGCGCGACCGGATCGCGGAGCTGGAGGCGAAGGTCGCGGACTACGAGGATCAGATCGTGCGGGCGTTCCAGCGCATCCGCGCGGACGACAAGACCGCCGAGAAGACGCGGCGCGCGCTCTCGGTAGCGCTGGCCCTGCTCGACGAACGGGTCAGCGCGCCCCCGCCCGCCTCGGCGCCTCGGTCCGCGCCTGACGACGAGCTCAAGACCTAGGCCTCCTCCGGGCGGCACGGCGTCGGGCCTGGTTCGCTTCGCTCACCGTTGCCTCACGGCAACGCCCTCCTGGCGCTTTTCAGCCCCATGTGCGTCGGCGGTTGACGTTCAGACGGCGCGGCGTCTAACGTCCACCCGGGTTCCATGCGCATCTCGGCGAATCAGGTCACCGCTATCCGACTGGTCGGGATGCCGTTCGTGGGCGCCACCCTTTACGGCAGCCTGCGCACCCAGATCGTGGGCGTGATCCTCGGTACGCTCATCGGCCTCACGGATCTCGTCGACGGCTACCTGGCGCGCAAGCACGGACCGACGGTGCTCGGATCGCTGCTGGATCCGGTGGCCGACAAGATCTTCATCGTGGTCTGCTACGGCTGTTTCGTCTCGCGCGGCGGCATCCCCTGGTGGGTGGCCGCCGCCATCTTTTCGCGCGAGCTGCTGGTCACCGTGCTGCGTTCCAGCCTGGAGCTCGGCGGCCGCCGCCTGCCGAGCTCGGGCGTCGCCAAGGCCAAGACCTGGATCCAGATGATCGGATTCGCGTTCCTGGTCCTGATCCCGATCGTCGGTCCCGCCGGCCTGCGCCTGCTGTTTGCGATCCCGTTGGGATTTGCGCTGCTGGTCCTGGCCATCGGTCGCGTCTTCGCCCGTCGGCGCTGGCGCGGGTTCGAGATCGCGGCCGCGACGTTGGTCCCGTTTGTGGTGGTGTCGTACCTGGGCCCGACCCCCACCCAGATCCTGCTCACGGTCGGGGTGGTCTTCATCACCTGGTACAGCGCGCTCGACTATCTCGCGGTCGGGCTGCGGTTTCTACGCGGCGCGGTTCCCCAGCGGGGGCTGCACTGGTTGCGTTTGGCGGCCGGCGGCCTGCTTCCTATCGTCGCGCTGGCGGCGCTGGCGACGGGCCGCATCTCGACCGTCACGATCATCGTCCTTCTTTCCAGCGTCATGGCGCGCGGCGCGCTCGACAACTTTGCCGCCCACCGGGGCGTCGCGGATTTTTCCTGGGCGGCCAGCCTCTGGGCAGAGACGGCGCTCCTGGCGGGGGCGCTGGTATTTCCGGCGCCGGGGAGCGCCCTCGCCCTGGTGGCCGCGCTCATCGGTGTGCTCGAGACCTTGCGTAGCCTCGGCCAGTACCTGCGGGCGCCGACGCCAGAACGCGCCGCCGGTGCCGCCCCCAGTCCCCCTAGCCCCGTTTCTTCCGCGCGTGGAACGCACTGACGGCGCGTTCCGCCGCGACGTAGGTCCGGCTGTAGGCGAGCGGTAGGCGGGCGGGCGTGCCCGCCTGGGCGTCCTCCTCGATCGCCTGTTCGACCCGCTCGGCGAAGGCCCGATCGCGGCAGAAGAGGTCGACCTCCTCGTAATCCCCGTGCGACAGCTGCGTGAAGTTTGCCGAGCCGAGGTCGACCCATTCGCCGTCGCCCACGATCGCCTTGCCGTGCACCATCCGCGGGTGCAGGACGATGCGCAGGTTCTCGGGGCTGCCGGTCCGGCGCAGGAGCTCCGCGCAGGTGAAGAGGTTGAGGTCGGCGCCGACGTTGGATCGCGCCGCGGTCAGCATCGTCACCTTCACGCCCCGCTTCACGGCTGCCACCAGCATGTCGGTGGAAGCGGGGTCGCCGAGGTAGGCCATCTCGATCGTCAGACGTTCGCGGGCGCCGGCGATGAGCCCGAAGCGTTCCGCGGCCAGTCCCTTCCGATCCTGGCTGCGCAGGGTATGCAAGAGGTAGTCGTACGAGCGCGCGGGATCGAACGGCGCGCGCCCCTCGTAGCGATCGGCCAGACGGGTCGCGGCGCCGCCGCCGCTGATCTCGACCATGAAGTCGACGTTGATGTCGCGGAAGTCGTCGCCGATCCCCATCCCGCCCAAGATCACCACCTCCTCGTCGAAGACGTAGAGCTTGGCGTGATCGAAGCGTTTGTTGTCGACGAACTTCACGTTCGGATGCGCGACCAGGGCGTCGGCGAGCTTGCTGGGGTTCTGCCGCAGCGAGCCCCACCGGCCGTAGAACGCCATCAGGGCCCAGGTCTGAAGTCGCGCGGGAAGGTCGATCTTCTTGTGAAAGAAGCTCTGCTTGGTTGCTTCCAGGTGCTCGTAGTGGCGACCGACCCGATCCTTGTAGATGGTGACGGCGACGCCGCGATCGGCGGCGCTCAGCAGCGCCCGCGCGAGGGACTGGCCGGTGTCGTCGTCGCGCCACTCGAAGCAGCGCAGCATGACGCTGCGCCGAGCCTGGGCGATGCGACGTAAGATACGGTCATAGGCGGCCAACCCGTTCGCCAGGAGGTCGAAGCTCGGTGCAGACTCCGCACCGCTGACCGGCCATGAATTGAGCGACACGGGCGGCGAAATCTAGCTTAGGTGGTGGGTGGCCGCAATGCGTGGTCCCCCTGGGGTCTAGGCCGCCTCCGGGCAGCACGGCGTCGGGCATGGTTCGCTTCGCTCACCGTTGCCTTACGGCAACGCCCTCCTAGGGACGGCTGACCTCGGCGGCCCAGGCGCGGTAGCGGGTGAAGAACGCCCGCCGCTCTTCCGCGTGGAGCGGGATCCAGGCCGTTGCCGCATAGCCGCAGAGCCAGAAGAAGAGAACGTCGAAGGTGTAGGGGCGCGCAAAGAAGAAGGCGGCGGCCGGCGTGACCAGAAATCCGACCGAGACCAGCTTGACGTACCACTGCATGCGCCGCGCCCCCCGGTGCGTCATGTACGGGATGGGCAGCAGGTTCATGAGCGCGAACGCCGCGATGAGCAGGTCACCCACCAGGAACCCGGTCTCGCCGCGGAAGAAGAAGCGGGAGAGCACGAAGGCCATCGCCGCGTAGCCGCTCACCGTGCGCGGCAGGCCGCAGTACATGAGCGGATCGCCCAGCTTGGCCACCGAGAAGAGCGCCTGCCGGACGGTGGCGCAGGTGACGATCACGCCCAGCAGCACGACGCCGGCGGTGGTGTGCCCGCCGCGCGCGTAAACGGCGTAGACCACGATCCCGGGCACGATCGCCTGCACGAAGTGATCGGTGGCGGTATCGAGCTCGCTGCCAAATCGGTTCGAGGTCTTGGTCGCGCGCGCGACCAGGCCGTCGAGCGAATCGCCGAACAGATAGCCGGCCAGCAGGGCATAGCCCGCCATCTCCGGCTGGCCGACGAGGACGAAGTGAATCGCCGCCACGCCACCCAGCAGATTGATCAGCGTGAAGAGATCCTTGACCCCGAAGGGACCGATGTTCCAGCGCATCCGGCCGGAGAGTAGCAGGTGCCGCGCGGCCTTCGATCGGGTCAGTTCGCGTGTGACGCCGTTGGGGTTCCGGTGCTAACCTCGCCGGTCTGCACGTCGTCACGGGGAATACGACCGGGCTCAAGGCCAGCCAGAAGCATGCCCTCGAGCGCGTGTACCGGCGGCGGTTGCGGCCCGGGGAGGTGGCGTCGCCGGAGCTGGCGTCGCTCCTTTGCGGCATCTCGCGCGAGATCGGGCGCCAGGTCGGAATCCTGGTCGGGCGGCGCGGCGACGTCGAGCACGTCTTCGTCGGCGACGCCTCGCGCATCTACTTGCCCGAGATCGGGCGTGTGCGCGCCGGGCGCGGGCGCTTTCGGGGCCTGCGCCTCGTGCACACCCACCTGCGCAACGAGCCGCTCACGCGCGACGATCTGGTCGACCTCGCGCTGCTTCGGCTGGATCTGGTGGCGGCAATCGGCGTGCAGCCCGACGGTCGCCCGGCGGATCTCCACGCGGCGCACCTGCTGCCGCCGGTGGAGGGCAAGCCCACGTCTCCCTGGCAGATCCTCCCCAGCGTACCGTTCCACCACAGCACGCTGGATGCCGCCGCGCTGATCGGGGCGCTGGAGGAGGAATTCGACCGGGTCGCGCCCTCCGCCGTGGCCACCGACAACCGCGATCGCGCGTTGCTGGTTGTCATCGAGATCCGCCAGCGCAAGGGCGGCGCGGCGGGTCAGCTTTCGAGAGGACCTGAGAAGGTCCAGGAGCTCCGAGAGCTCTGTCGAACCGCGGGCGTGGGCGTGATGGGGGTGGTCGAGCAGCGCCGTCCCGACGCCGATCCGAAATACCTGATCGGGCGCGGCAAGCTGGAGGAGGTGCTCATCCGCGCCATGCAGCTCGACGCCAACGTGCTGATCTTCGATCCCGATC
>CAYTTF010000265.1:0-7035 GCA_964440665.1 uncultured Myxococcales bacterium
TCCGGTGTTCGAGCTCCTGGCCGACGAGATGCCCGACAACGTCGCGGTGATGCGGCTGCGCGGTGGTCAGTTTCGTTTCAACCCCTTGCCCCTCACCTGGGCCCTTGAGGAGCGTGACCGCCAGATAGCCGCGGGGGAGCACCGGATGGTGCTCGATGGCGGGGAGCAGCTCTCGTGCCCGGTGGAGGACGCCTTCGTGTTTTTCGAAGGGTGGCTCGACTGCCTGGTCGGTCAGAAACACGGGCTGACGCCGACTGAAAAGAATCGAGTGGACCGAGCCCTCAAGGGGGAAGACGGCAAGAGCGGATTTTTCCGCGACTACGAGAATCAGTGTCGCGCGTACCTGCGCGCTCGGAAGGATCGGGTAGGAGCACGTCCGCCTCGGCCCTTGTCCGCGCTGCTGACCCATCTGCGGAACGAGGCCCCCGAGTTCGTGCCCGCGGTCGAGCTGTGGACCCGCGCGCCGCGGGACCGATATTTCGACACCGGCACGGATAGCGTCGCTGGCGCCAAGTACATCTACTTCGAGCTGAGCGGCCTCGAGGACGACGAGTTGCTTGCAGTGCCGTTCGTGGCGGCGCTCATGGGGAGCATCTGGAAGCGCATTCAGGACCCGCGAGCGATCAACGAGCGAAAGGGGATGTTCATCGACGAGGCCTGGTCGTTTTTGACGAATCCGGCGTTCTTTACGGTCGTCGAGAACATGTTCAGGACCATCCGAAAACACAATGGAATGGCGGTGCTCTCGTCACAAAGCCCGAACGACGTCACCGACGAACATGCCCGGAAGCTGCTGCACACGATGTCCGAGTTCTTTTTGTACCGAGGGTTTTCGGAGCCTGCGTTCATGGAGCAAGACCTGCATCTCCTTCCTCACCAGGTGAGGTTGCACGAGGGTCTGCGTGAGGACGAGGAGCGTCGGGAGGTGTTCTTCGTCTCGCGGAATGGGCTGAATCGGGTTCTGACGGTGGAGATTTCGCCGGCCCTCTATTGGTACGCGACGACGGACGGTGAGGACAAGCACTGGCGGGGCCTCTTCTGCCGTCGGTTCGGGGTAGCGGAGGGCATGCGCCGTCTGGTCGAGGCCTGCGATGGCAAAACGATCGCCGGCGGCGAGCTCCGGCTTTCGAAGGTACGCGCTTACGCGCAGAACCTGGGGCTGGGGGACGATCCGTCGGCGCCGGAGCGGTCATGAAGACGGTGATCTTGGCGACGGTGGTAATGCTCACCCTGACGGCCGGCACGCGGCGCGCGGAGGCTCAGTGGGAGGTCCACGACATGGCGGCTGTCACCCAACGAGCGACCCAATTCGTCCAGTACATGATTCAACTCAACCAGATGATCAACTCCGCGCAGGCCCATCTCGCGGCCTTCCGGCAAGTCTACGACGGCCTGAAAGACTGGAGACAGCTCGGGTGGAGCGACCTCCTGCAGATTATCGACCTTCCCTGGTTCGATGGCATTGCGGGCATCGACGATCTTCGCCGCGCGACGTACGTGACGGTGATGAGCGTCGAGCAGGCGGAGCAGCTCTGGGAGAACGTCAACTACCTTGACCATTGGCGACTCAATCCCCGCTACCAGACCGATCCGTGGTTTAGGGCCAAGGTCGATTCTCTGCTCCGGCAGTCAAAGCGAGCGCGCGCCACGCGCGCCGCGCTGCTGAGACAGATGCAGATGCAGAACAGGTCGATCAACGACGACGTGGCGAAAATCAAGCGCCTACGCGACGCGATCCAGGCGGAGAACCAACACCACCCCGCCAACCAAGCGAAGATCACCAGTCTGCAGGCGGAGATCGCGGCGACCGAGGCCAAGTACCACGGGCAAGATCTGATGCTCAAGAATCAGCAGGCCATCATCTTCCTCGTGGGGCAAGACGAGGCGGAGGCTTCCTACCTCGAGCAGCGCGACCGTGGCTGGATGAATTCGAACAATCAGGCGATTCGAAACCTCGGCGCCGCAATGTCGCGCTGATCGACCGGAGGGCAATAACATGGCCGCGGGAAGTGCAGCGTTCGGTCTCGATGAGATCATTGGTGCGGTCGTCCAGAACGCCGGAAACTTTGTGCAGTCGGATACTGCGGGTGTGGGCATGGCGATCTTCTGGCTGATTTTCGCCTTCCACGTCATCGAGGGGGCGGCCGAGGTGCTCGACGATCCGCGTTCGTGCAGGCTCTTTCAGAGGAGATTCTGGCTGCGAATGTGCCTGGTGCTGTCGCTGCTCGCCGGGTACCAAAGGGTCGTCGTCGGGGTGGTCGGGTCGGTGCAAACGAAGTTCGTCATGAACTTCGCGGACAAGTGGGCTGATGTCTGGGCGAGTGAATCAGCCTCGATGGACACGATGAAATCGAACGAGGCCGACAACCAGGACGTCAATCACGCCGAAATTGGAGCGACCAAAGCGGGTCACGGGGACGACTCGTGGACAGGCAAGATCGCGAGGTTCGCGGTGGACGGAGTCGTGACGGGGATCGGGTGGGTGCTCGCCAGCATCACCGCGGTATTGATCACGGTGTTCATCCTCCTCGAGGGATTTTTTGGTCTCGGCATGAACATGGTGCTGATTGCCGTAGGGCCGATCTGCGTCGCGTTCGCCGCCCACCAAAAGACGGAGGCCATTTTTTGGAGCTTCGTGAAGGGCTTCCTGGTGATCGGACTTCTCTACATGCCGTTGCTCGGGGTGGCCTGCGGGTTCGCGGGGGTGATCATGGCGCACATGACCAAGATGACACAGGGCCTCGGGGCAGTGTACGGCGACGGGAGTGACATAGCGCTGCACGTCATCATGGTGATCCTAGGCCCGATATGCTCATTCGCGGTAGTTCGGGCAGTGCCTGCTGCGCTGTCGCAGTTGATGCAGTCCATGGGCGGGGGGAGTGGCAGCAGCTTCGGAGGTGGCGCGGCCATGGCCATGATGCTCAGTCGGGTGAGTGGCGGAGGGGGCGGAGGTGGTGGGGCGGCCGCCAAGGGAGATGAGAAACAAGGGGAGGGCGGTGGTGGTGCGCTCGACGCGGCCGCCGAACGAGGTCGAATGGCCGCCGCGGTGGCGGAGATCTCGCGCGCATCGGCAGGTGGCGCCGGGGCTGCGCCCGGCGCCGGCGCTGGGAGTGACTCGAAAGCCGACCAGATCCGGGGAGACGGCTGATGGATCGAGACGCAACGGTGCTCGACCGGAACCCCGCGGGCCTGCAGCTCGCGACGCCCGTGGCGGATAGGCGCATCGAGCGCCAGCGCGGGCACGGTGTTTCGAAGCCGGCGCAGCTGACCTCTCAGGTTGGAGGGGATGACGCCTTCATTCTCGCCTGGGGCCGCAGCCACGCCGCCCTCAGGGCGACGCAGCTCCAGCTGGCAGCATCGATCTTGGTCAACGTGGCCCTGGCGGCGGCGGTGGCGTTCCTGGCTTGGAGGAGCGAGCACAAGGAGCCGCTCGTGTTCGTGCGCGACGCGCTCGGCAACGTTGTGCAGGCCGATGCGGGTTCGTTTTTGCACGCCGGCGACGAGCGGAATGACCCCGAGATCAAGGGGTTCCTCCGGCGGTGGGTGCTCGATGCGTACACGTGGACGCCGCTCGACGTTGAAGATCGGCTCAAGGCTTGTCTTCGCGTAGTCGACGGTAAGGCCCAGGCAGTGACGAAGGAGGGCCTCCGACTGGCGGAGCGTCAGGCTCTCGTCGATCGCGAGACCTCAGGACGTGTCTACGACGATCAGACCAGCGGCCGGGAGCCCCAGGTCGCGATCACCCGTCGGAATCCGCTCGAGGTGATGGTCTCCTTCGACCACTACTACATCGACCGCTCGGGCCGAGCGACGGACGCCGGCCACTATTTTGTTCGCGCGATCTTGAAGCAGGTGCCCCGCTCGCCTGTCAACCCGAGCGGGCTGATGATCGCCGACGTGCAGATCTCGCAAAACCTTTAGGAGCGGACAGATGGGCGCCGCTGCGGGGCCGTCAAGCCGCTCCGCGGCTCCTTCGCTTCGCTACGGCCCTCCGGGTGACCGCCTCCTCACAGGCGCCGAGATGGCCTCTAAGGCGGCGAGGGAAAGCCTCGCCGCCGAAATCGACGGCGGAGAGGGCTGACGAGGAAACTCTTAGGTGTCTGTGGCCGACATAGATGGCGAGGGGTTCAGTTGCTCCTCTCGCGCCCGAGCAAACGACAGTTCCGAAAGGAGAAGCAGATGATCCGTCTTACGAGGAACCAAAGTGTCGGAGTTGGCCTGGCCGCCGCGGTGGCACTGCTCATCGTGGTGGAGGGCTCCGCAGTCGCACGCGCGCGGGCACGGCGAGTGGGACCCGCGGAGGATATTGGTGCGGCGGGAGCAGGGACTGGGGAGACGCCGGATACGCTGCGGCTGCCCTACAGCCGCGGGAAGGTCTATCAGGTGCGGTTGGTCCCGGGAGCGCCCTTCGCCCTTGAGCTGCCGACGGGCGAGGTGGCGAAGAATATCTGGTACGACAATCACTGGTGGGCGGCGGAGTCGACGCCGGGCGGTTCGCGAGTCTTCATTCGAGCTCTCGGCGCCTCAGACGTCGTGGGGCGCACTGGCTTCATCCATATCGAAACGGAGCCATCGGATCTTCGGATCTCGCTCCGGGTAGAGGCAGCGCGGGAGGCATCTGCGACGCCGGCAGCCCTCGAGATCTATCTCGAAGGGAGCGCGGGGAACGATCCGACTCAGACGAAGATGCGCAAGGCGATCAGCCGCGACGTGCTCTACGCGCAGAAGCAGGCCGAGGAGCAAGCGCGAACGCAGTTCGAGAGTTGGCGGAAAGCCGCGATGGCGAATCTTCGAGGGGATGAGGCGTACGACCGCGGCGGGGACTTCGTGATCAGCAAGGTCGTCGACGACAAAGTGCAGACCTTCATCACCGTTCCGTCGGCCACCGATCGGGCCGTCATTCAATTCGTCGACCGGACCGGCCGGCCGGAGATCGTGAACTACGAAATCGAGAACGGAACCTACGTCGTTCAAAACAAGGTCCTGCGCGGGGGTGAGAAGTTCCGTCTCATCCTCGGCAAAGAGCAGGGCTGGGTCTCGTTGAAGTAGGGGAGTGAACCATGACGATCAAGATGTCATCCACGGCTGGCGCCGCAATGGCGGGGCTCTCCAGAGCTCAGATAGCGTTGTTGGCGACGGTGGGAGTGGTCGGACTCGGAGGTTCCGGAGCGCTCGTCCACCACCTCGTCGCGAAGCAGCCGGCGCCGGCGGCTATGCCGGTCTCTCAACAAGAAGCGAAGCTTGCAGAAAACGTCAACGAGCGTCGCGCTCGAGCGGAGGCTGACGGGCGAAAGCTGCGCCAACAGGATCTCGGGCAGGGATATCAGTTCGATCCGTCCGGCAATCTCCTCGCCGCAGCCCCGGATGGCGCTGGCCTGCCGCAGAACCGTTTCAGCGCGGCGCCGGGAGGGCATGGTGGGGGAGCGTCGACCCAAGTCACCGCGGCGATCGGGCGCGGCATCGAACCCTCCACCCACGACGATGAGTACGACGACGAGGGCGGGGGAAGTGAGACTAGGCACGGCGGCCGGGCCCGCGATGATGATGGGGACGAGCGAGCTGCTGGCGATGGAACTCGCCCGGTGCTCACGGCCTCGATGCTCGGGTACAGCACGGTGCCCGGTGCCGCCTGGGCGGCACGCCGTCCCGATCGTCCGGCTGCGGCTGGCGCCAGCCCAAAGCGCGGCGGCGAAGGGGCCGGCGCAGGTGATCAAGGCGAGGTGGTCGACAGGGCTACCGCGGCCATGGAGGACTCGACGCGCGCGCTCGAGCGAGCGATTCATTCGCGGGCGCAAGAGGACATCGGAGGCGACCGCGGCACACAGGCGAGGCCGGCGCCGGGCACGATTGGAATGTGGGGACCATCCGTGGCGATCTCGCATGGCCCCTCCGGCGCGGGCGAATCGCTTTATGCCGAGGAGAAGCCTGCGACGCGGTCCGCGCAGTCGTTCTCCGCGGGTTCGACCGGTGACATGACGATCGGCGGCGGAGTGGGCCCGGACCTGATTGTCCGGCAGGGAAAGTTTCTGGACTGTGCGGTGGTGAACGAGATTCGGGCCGACCTGGTCGACTCTCCAGTCATCGCGATGGTGTCGAGAGATTTCGTGTCGCTCGATGGCAAGTACGTACTGATCCCGGCGGGGTCAAAGCTGCTCGGCGAGGCCGGCAGGACGCAGAACCTGCAGCAGGAGCGGGTGTACATCAAGTTCGATCGAATTCTGTTCCCCGATCAACGCTCGGCGTACTTCCCAACGCGGAAGGTCTCCGCCGTCGACGAGGTTGGCGCGGTGGGCGTGGGCGGAGATGTCGATCGGCACCTGATGATGCAATTCGGGGCGGCAATCATGCTCGGCGTCTTGGACGGGCTCGGAGCCGCAGTCCAAAGCCCGAGCTCGGGCAGTGACCCGACGGTGAGAGATCTCATCTTGGCTCGGACGAGCTCGGACTTTTCGACGGTCCTCGCGGGGGTGATTCAAAAGTACGCGAACGTCGTGCCGACGATCACCGTCGCCGCTGGGTCGAAGATGAAGGTCTTCTTCGCAGAGGACGTCCGACTGTCACCGTACGGCCTCACGGCGGACCTCTCGTGGGTGCGCGAGGCCCGGTGATGAGCGCTCTGGCGGGGTTCGCTTTAGGTCTAGTGGTCTTGGCGGGCGCCGGCGCGGCCGCGGAACCCCGTCTTCCGTGGACGGCGGAACAGACGACGACCGTCTTACGCCGGCTGGAAGCCCGAGAGCCGTTCGCCGGGTCGCGCGAAGCGCGTCTTCACGGCGACAGCCTTGGGTGGTTCTTCGGTTGGCCCGAGTATCAGCTGCTCGCGGGAAATCCGGTATATGGGTACTGGCACGAGGGTCGATTTCGCTGGGCTGGGACGCACGTCGCGTTTGACGGGATCAAGCCCGTCGGGCACAGCGCGCACCGGATCACCGAGCGGGCCTGGATGGCCGCGTTTAGGTATGTCGCCGAGAAAAATGGCCTGGTCGTCGACCCGAAGGCGACGCTGTCACCTTTGATGCGCCAGCGGCAGGGGCGCCC
>CAYTTF010000266.1:0-6978 GCA_964440665.1 uncultured Myxococcales bacterium
CGTCGACCGGAGCGGAGGCGGCGGCGTTGATGCGGGTGGAGGTTCCGCCGGACACGGCGGACATGGAGGCGCCGCAGGAGGCGCCGCGGCTGGACATGGCGGCGGAGGCAGCGCGGCCGGGGCCGGCGGTGGTACGGCAGGTGCCGGGGTACCCGGTGCCACCACCGCCGACGGATCATGGTGCTGACTGAGTCGAGCCGATCAGTCTCGCGCGCTCGACCGTGGCGGTCTCCTTGAGCGGGCTCGCCGGGAACCTGTCCAGCAGCACATTGAGCAGCTGCACGGCCGCTCGCCTGTCACCCGCACTCTCGGCCTTGAGGGCCGCACCGAAGAGATCGTTTTCCGTTGCGAGCGTAGAGACCGACCCACCCGAGACACCGTCGAGAGCGGAGCTCCGCGTCGCCGGAGTGCGGGGCGATACCTGCCGCCTCTGCTCGCCCCGAAGAGTGGTCAATTGACGGGTAGCGACAGAGCTTGACCGCTCGGCACAGTCCGTAGGCCAGCCGCGCCCCGCCTCCACCCGCGACTGCTCTCCAAGCGAACGGACCACGACCACCCCTTCGGTCACCGAAACCCGGGTGACGGTGCCTTGGCCGCATTCGGCAACGGATGGAACGACGGCGACGCGAAAACGAGTTCCGCGCACCTCCACCTCTGCGTCGGGCGTCGCGATCACGAAGCGTTCGCCGGATTTCAGCTTGGCGACATGCACCTCGACGGCGCCGCTGCCGAGCCGCAGCCAACGCTCGACGTCGGCCCGCACGAGCTGCAGATCCGAGTGGGGCTCCACCTCGATGGCGCCATCGCCTTGCATGGACAAAGCCACCGGCCGCTCGTCCGTTCGCAGTTCCTCGCCCGATCGCCATTCATGCCCGGGCACAAGCGGCTGGAAGATGCCGCCAACCGCCACGACGGTGGCGCCGGCAGTCCCCTCGGCGACGAAAGTCGGCCTCCGGTCTGTGGCCGCAACGGCGATCGAGGTTGTTGTCGGGGGCCGCTTCGAGCGGGGCGGGGTCCACCCGACCGTAACTGCTATACAGACGACGGTCGCTGCCGCGGCGATCGATATGGCGAGCCGACGGCGATCTCGCCTTCCCGCGGCGCTGCGAATGACGCTCGCAAGCTCTGCTACCGCGTCTGCGGGCGGCGCCGACGGATGCGGCCCGATGCGTGCTCGAGCCGCGCGCAGGAGTCGCGCCGTCAGGTGGGCGTAGTGATGCTCGTTCACAGATCGCCCCGATCGAAGATTCCGGTCAGCGTTGCGTCGCCCGCGACTCGCCCGTGAAGCTCGCGTCTGCCCCGCACCAAACGACTCTGGGCGGCAACGGCCGATATCCGGCAGATGTGAGAAACCTCCTCCAAGGAATAGCCGCAGACGTCGTGCAGAACGAATGCCCAGGCGCGATCCGCGTTCATCGCCGCCAAGTGTCCAGAGATCCGCCTGAGCGCGTCACGAAACTGGGCCGTCATCGTCGGTCCGCTCGTCTGACACTCGTCGACGACATCGTCGTCTACCAAGGTGTCGACGAAAATATTGCGTTCCAACCGCCGGCGCCGGATGTGCTTGTAGACGACGTTCGCCGATACGGCGGAGACCCAGGCATCGAGAGGACACTCCCCACGGTAACTGGGCAGCGATTCGATGAGCTGCACCAACGCGACCTGGACAATATCCTCGCCATCGGTGTCGAGCCGTCCCAGCAACCGACGGACAGTCCGATCGACGACCGGTTTGACCCGCCAGTAGACGTCCTCCGCAATGCCATCATCACCACGGCGGAGGCCCGCAAGAATCTCATCGTCGCTACGGGACGCACGCTGCGGCGCGGATGTTTGGCGCACCCCGGGCACCACGGTTAGGGTTGGACGACGGGGGAAACGGAAGGTGGCCATTAATTTATTCAGACGAAAAGTACCCCGAGGTTTCCCGAAACAGGCAGCAACCTGAAGGACTTACCCTGCGGTGCTCCCAACGGGGGTTGCGCACCGGCCTGCCAGTAGCCGGCATGAGCTGAGAGAGCCGGATCGGCAGATGTCCGGTCGGGCTGCCTGATTCGTCCGGTCAGGGGGTACATGTCCGGTGGTTGCGTTGGTTGGGTCCGCCAGCACGTCCGAGTGGCCATTTTCAGAGGTTCCTATGCGTCGGTCGCCTGAGCATGTTCTTCGAGTCCTGTTGTTCTCGATGGTTGGGTGCAGCTTCGCGCCCGCAACTCCCTTGGGGACCTCCTCCACCGCGGGCGCCGCGGGCGCCGGGGGTGCGTCGCTGTCGGGAAGCGCCGGTACTTCCGGGAGGGGAACCGCCGGCACGCCGGGCGGCGACGTCATTCTTACGGGCGCGGGGGGCGCAGCCGGCATGAGCTGCGGCCAGATGAACGTCGGGATCATGCCGCTGCCACCGGATATTCTGATCATCGAGGATCGGTCGGGATCCATGGACAACGATCAAAACGACCAAGCCTGTGGCAACGGAGGCTGTGGCGCGATGTCAAAATGGGCGCTGGTCACGGCGGCCATCAATCAGGTCGTTTCGACCGATACTACCGTCAACTGGGGCCTCAAATTCTTTGCCGATGCGGACAACACCTGCGGCGTCAACAGCCCCGGCGTTGCGGTCCCGATAGCCCCGATGAGCTCAGCCGCGATCGCGACCGCGATCACCGGCGCGACCTCCGCGAACGGCGGCGTGACCACCGGTAGCCGTACCCCCACGGCGAAGGCGGTCACTGCCGGTGTTGCGTACCTCACGACCCTGACCGACCCAAACCCGAAGTACCTCTTGCTGGCGACCGACGGCCTTCCGAACTGCGCGGTAGGCAACAATAACATCAACGCGGACGATTCGGCGGGCGCGGAGCAGGCGGTCGCGGACGCGCTGACCGCGGGTTTCCAGACGTTCGTCGTCGGGATTGCGACCGCCACCGACCTGGTGGCGACCGCCACGCTCAACACGATGGCGATGAACGGCGGCCAGGCGCAGACCGGCGCCGCAACTTCCTACTATTCCGTCACCGACACAGCTTCTCTCGTGGCGGCGCTCAACAAGATCGTGGGCATCGTGGCTTCGTGCACGGTATCCCTCGCGACGGCGCCCAAGGGTTTTGACAACGTCGCGATCTCAGCGACCGACGCCGGCGGCAATACGGTCGTGATTCAGCCGGATCCGACGAACGGTTGGTCCTATGACGCCACCAAGGCGAACGTCATTCTCAACGGAACGGCCTGCACGAACCTCCAAAACGGCACGTACTCCAACTTCCAATTTTACTACGCCTGCGCCGGTCAGACGATCTGCATCGATCGGAACGCCGCGGGACAGTGCGCAAACTGACAATGTTGGCGAAAGGGCTTACGACTGAAGACGGCTCGGATAAAAGGAGACGTGAGAGGAGGGGGAGCGAAGAACGGGACCGACGCCGGCGTGCTGCCGACGGCGTTTCAGCTGTGTGCCCAGCATGAACCACAGCACGGAGGTGAAAGTCCTCTGGAGAACCGGTCGCAGGGACTCCGAGCGAACCGCAAGGTTGGAACCGCGAGGAACCGGCTGAAAGAAGCGGGGAAGAAACCGCGTTCGATGGCCAGAAATCGGATATGAGGCGCTGCCGACCAGGGCGAGCGAATCGGATATGAGGCGCTGCCGACCAGGGCGAGCGGGCAATTGACCGCAAAGCTCTGGCGACCAACGGCGGAGAGGTAATAATCGAGTGATGCGGCGGCTCGCCATCGCGGTCTTGCTGGTCGGGCTCATCCCCGCCGAATCCCGCGGTGATGGATCGTTGGTAGCCGGCGACGTTCTGCGCGTGCAATCGAGCGGTCCCCTGACCGTCGACGGCGGTCTCGTGTTGGCGCTGCCCACGGCGCTCGGTCCGGGCCTTTCGACCGGCTTCGGAATCGGCGTCACGCGCGGTCACGTACTGGCGTTGGAGGCCCGGGCATCCTGGTCCACCGCGACGGAATCGTCGATTCCCTGGACCGTCACTCAATCCGATCTCAGGCTGCGGGTCGGTGGAGTGATCCAGCACAGGCTCGGACGCGCGCGGGTCGGGCTCCGCTTGGGGGTGGGGCCGACCATCGTGCACGAGACGCGCCTTCGAAATGGCGGCACCCTGGAGACCTCCGCGTTTTCGACGCTGCCCGCTGGCGATGTCGAGGCCTTCGTGGCGGTGCACGTGTTCGGCCCTTGGCTGTTCAATATTGCTGGCGGGCCGAGCGCCGCGGTTGACGGCGGCGGCCTGCGCGGCGGCTGGGTCAGTCTGATTGGCGTAGGGTGGCAGCCGTGAGGCGCGCGGGCCTCCTCGCTCTGTACTTTGCGCTGTCCGCGGGCTGCAGCAAGCTGGAGGGACTCGGTGGTCCGGTGCCGCCCTTGGTCCAATTCCAGGTGGAGGGGACCGGGGATCTCGGGCCGCTCCGACCGCCAGGCGTCTCCTCCGACGTCTCGCTGCGGATCGCCCTGGTTTGGGGGGCGCAGTGGTGGACCGAGCCGTTCTGCATCCTGCCGCCCGAGTCCGACAGCGCAGCCGCCGTCATCGCCGCCGGCTGCCGCGATCCGCTCGGATTCGTCCCCGCTCTCGTGGCAGCCAGCGTGCCTGTGAGCATCGGAACGCCCAGCTCGCTGCCGCTCTTCGAGCCGCCGTCGACCGATATCTTGGTCGGCGCGATCACCTCGCGGGTCGGCTACGCCAGCCTGGTCTTCTTCGACGATCGCGACGGCAGCGGAACACTCGATCTCTCGATGCCGCATTCGGCCGCCTTCGGCGGAGACGGCCCGCCCCAAAACGACTCGGCCGATTCTGGTGACGTCATCTACGGTGCGAGCTTCCTGACGATGACGGTACCCGATCAGCGGGTGATCTTTCTCCACGGAACGTTCGATGAGACGAGCGCTTTCTACCCGCGCAGCGGCTGTCCGGATCCGGGAAGTCAGCCGTCGTTCTTCACGAACGGGTTCTCCGTGCTCGGCGCGGGCGGCTTCTCGGCTGCCGCCGGTGTCACCTCGTCTCTCGCTGGGACGTTGCCGCCCGAGGATCCGACGACCTGCACCGATGGTCCGCCCGAGACGACCCCGGTGGTCATCGGCGCGCAAGCGCCCGCGAACGTCAACGAGGTCTCTTGCACCGAGCGCGCTCTCGACGGTACCACCCGCTACCGCGAGCCGCCGACCGACATGCCGGATCTGACGGACCGTGTTTCGGCCTGCGCGAGCCTCCCGTCGTTCGATGCGGGCAACCAACCGAATCTGATTCAGTTCGTCGTCTCGGGCCGGTCGACCGATCACTGCAAGGGGCTGACGCACTACACATTGCGCGGCTGCCGCGAGAACGTCGCCTGCCCGGTCCCCGACTGGGACTTCACCGCGAATCCCCCCGCCTGGTGGCCGTGCCCAAGCTGAAACGGTCGACGGCGCGCGCCACATTCGTGATCGCTCTCGCACTGGCGGTTCCGGCCGGCGCAGCGCCGCCGCCGGGCACCACGCCTCTGCCCGGCGCAACGTTGCCGTCGTCCGCGCCCCCTGACGTGCGGGTGGCGATCGTCCCGCCGGCCGCGGCATCGCCCGCCGCGCCCAACGATAGCGAGGCGGAACCGAAGCTGTCGCTGGCGACGGAAGCGGATCGCGACGCTTGGCGCAGGAGCGGCTTCCGGCTGGGGCTTGGCGTCGCGTATGGCGATCTGGTCGGTCTGGAGGGCGCGCCGAACGGCAGGCTGCTGGGATTCCTGTTGCGCCTTGGAGTTCGCCTCGACCCCGACTGGTCTCTGCTGGCGTCGTTCCAATATGCGCGGGCGTCGTCGCCAGGCGGCATCGATGGCCTGCGCTTCGCCGGCACAATTGATCCCACGTGGCACGCGACGTCCCATCTGTCGCTCGCCGCCGGCCTGGGATTCGGTGGGATCGTGGAGGGGAGCACCAGCCGAGCGGAGGTCAATCCGTTGCCGGGCTCGCTCAGCACCTCGTACACGTTTCCGAGCCCCAGTCCGCCACTTCCGAGCTGCAGTGGTGTGGGGGTCGCGGCACTCGCGCGCGCGGAGTGGACGATCGTTCTCGGGCCACGCTCCGCCACCAGCTTCGCGATCGAGGCGGTCGGCCAATGGACGGGGTGCGTCGATGACACCGGCCATGTCGACCTCGACACCGGCCAGGCGATCGTTCGGCGCCAGTGGTGGCCCGACACGGGCGGGACCGTGCAATGGGGGTTCACGTGGCGGTGAGCCGGAGGATCTTCGCCTGCGCGGTGGTCGCCTGCGCGGTCTCCGCGTCGCCTGCCAGTTTCGCGCAAACGAAACCCGACGCCGCGCAGACCGACGCAGGCGCCGACGGGGTCGACAGCGGTGCGCCCGGTGATGCTTCGGTGCGCGCCGATGCGGGGGCCGCGGGCGACGCCGCGCCCAGCTTCGAGCCGCCGCGCGCGCTCGGCGAGAGCAATGTCCCGTATCCGCCGGGCGCGCCTGCGCAGACAGCACCCGTCGTCGTGACGGTGAAGCTCCTGGTCGACACGACGGGCGCGGTTCAGAAAGTCGAGGTTCGCACACCCGTCCAGGCGATCTTCGATGAAGCGGTCGTCGCGGCGGCGCGCGCGTTTCGGTTCGCGCCGGCCCGCTACGCCGGATCGCCCGTTCCCGTCGAGATCACGTTCACGCATACCTTTCTCCCTCCGCCGCCCCCTCCGCCCGTTCGCGCGGTCGACGAAGGTCCGCCGCGAACCGCGGTCCTGCGCGGCAAGCTGATCGAGCTCGGCACGCGCGCGCCCGTCACCGATGCGACGGTCACCGCGTTGGTCGGTGAGCGGCGATATTCGGTCGAGGCCGACCGGCGCGGGCGGTTCCGGTTGCCACTGCCGCCCGGAACGGCCCGTATCACGGTCTACGCGCCCAGCCACAATCCGTTCTTGCAGCAGGAGACGCTGGGTCTGGCGCAGGAGCTCGCGGTCAGTTACTTCGTCGAGCGCGATCGCTACGACCCCTACGAGATCGTGGTGGTCGGCGAGC
>CAYTTF010000267.1:0-6969 GCA_964440665.1 uncultured Myxococcales bacterium
GTGGCGGACGTCGACATGAAGAAGGTCCCCTACCTGGCCAAGGAGCGGATCTTCCGGCAGCTCCACCCGACGTTTCTCCCCAAGCCGAAACCAAAAGCAAAGTCAGCGGCCAAGGTCCCGGCTCAGGCTCCCGCCTCCCAGTGAGGTGCGGCTAACCGCGACGGTTCCGCTCGTCGAGCGTCGCTTCGAGCACGGGAAGGGCGGCGAGATCCTTGGGCCGAGCCGCACGCCGCTTGATTTCAATCAGCGACGGCAAGTCGAGGATCCGGATCACGAGGCCATCCGTCAGCGTGATCTCTTGCGTCGACCTCAGTAGATCCTCGTAGGACTTTCCGCCGTCGATTGTTCCGAGACAGTCGAGGTCGCCGTACTTCGTGGCGAGAAGTTGGTGCCCCGGGCTCATCAGATGCGCCACGGTCGGCGTCAGCATGCGCGCGTCGTGGCGGTAAGTTGCCTCGATCTCCCGCAGTACTTGCAGAAGCCGGGCGACGTTCTCGAGGGTCCGGCGGTGGACGATATCGATGTCGAGCGTCGTCATCGGTGCGCCGCCCAGGATGCCGGCCGTCATTCCCACCACAATGAACTCGACCTGGCTCGTCGCGAGCAGCCGAAGGATCTCAGCGAACCGAGCGCTTTTCATTCAGCTCCCGAATCTCGAGCGCGGATTCCACGAACTCCTGGACGCGCCGCAGCCTCTCTTCGGGCGTCAGGTCGAGCATCTGGCGGATCTGGGCACGGTCGACGCCGTTATCGTCCACGGCGATCTGTTCGGTGATGGCGGTCTGGTCAGCCGGCTTTGCGGCCATGGCACCAGCTTACCCCAATCGACCCACCCACCGCGGCCCCGACCGCCGCGCCGATGAGCGCGCCAGAGATGATGTGCTCGGTGACGGCCGCGGCGGCCAGAATTCCACCCGCGTAGATCGCCCCGATCGAGGGAAATCGACATCGTCGCGGAGGCTGCCGACGATCCGAACCGCGCCAAGTTCAGCCGCCTCGGCCGCATCAGCTACGGGCGGCCTTCAATCAACGCTGATCGAGGACCGCGGCGTCGCGTACTGCGACGGTTCGGTCGAGGTGATCCGCCGAACGATGCTCCAACCGTTGCGGTTACACAATCGTTTGATTTCGCGCCGCGCGCCCGTCGCGGGGCGACCGAAGCGGCTGCCGTAAGCCCGAGCCGAAGGCGCGCGCCACCGCGATGACGATCTCGTCGTGATCCACCTCGCATATCCCCCCGTTTCGATAATTCGAGTAGGGGGTCCCGCCTACGAATCGCCGGCGAGCTAGGGCCCCGTCGGGTACCCGCGCCACAACCACAGAAGCGCGTCCCCCATCGTTGCTCGCTGAACCTGCTGATCGCAGTGACCAAGTCCTTTGCCAAGCACGAACCGGTAGTGATAACCCTTGGCCTTGAATGCCGCGGCGGTGCGCTGATTCGCCATCAGCCAATTGTGTTTTCCGCTTTCAGGGTTCATGTATCCGTTGTCCATTTCGTTCGCGTTGTGGAAGATGCGCACGGGCAAATTGGGCGTGGTGTTGGCGATCAGCGCCAGGTCCGAGTGATAGTCCCACGCGCCGTCGGGGTACATCGCCTTTTCGGGCGCATTGGCGGCTTGCTGGGCCACCAGGGTCGCAGAGTACGCGATCGCCTTGTGGAACAAGTTGGGCGCCAGCCAAGCCATTGTGAACGCGGCCGCGGCACCCGAGCTGCAACCTGCGGCACCTCGGCCTTCCGGATCCTTGGTGAACGAGAAGTTGGGAAAAGCGGCCTTGATCGCGGCGTTGCTCTCGATGGCCGGCAAGACCTCGCTGTCGATGTAACGCGCGTAGCGGTCGGACATCGTGTCGTATTCCAGGCCGCGCTCACTGCCCATTCCGTCACCGCCGCCAGAGGATACGGAGATGGCGACGAACGGCGGCAACCGACGCGCAGGGTCGGTCTCGATGGTCAAATTGTCGAGCGCGGCCTTGATCAGAACGAATGGGGTTCCTCCCCCGTCCTGAACCACCATCAGAGGTGCAGGCGTTCCATTCTTGTACTGCGCAGGAATGTAAACGTTGATCGAACGAGTAAACGTCGTTGGAGCTGTCAGGGTGGTATCCAGCCCCGTGAAGATCTTGCTGTTCGCCGATGGCAGGGAGAGCGAGAAGGTCTTGCCTTGCGGGTTACCCTTCATGGTGAGGTCGCTGGCTAAGCTGTAAGTCGGCCCGGCCGTGAAGTCGCCGTCGCCTTCGATTCCTGGATCCGTGCCCGACGCGCCTCCAGGAACGGAGGGTCCGCCTGCTCCGCCGCCCGTTCCGCCGCGGCTGTCCACGGACATGGTGCCCGCGCCACCAGTCGTGCCGGAGGTCGTGCCACCAGCGCCAACGGTGGAACCGCCAGTGCTTGACGTCGAACCGCCGCTGCCGGCGGCAGGGAGACCGCCGGTACCCCCTGGAGGTGGATTTGTGGAAGCGCCTCCCGTACCGACGCCTCCCGTACCCAGGGAGGGACCTGTCGTGCCTCCGCTCGCGCCCGCCGCGCCGCCTCCCGAGCCCGGGGAGGGACCTGTCGTGCCTCCAACGCCCCCCTGCCCCGGGACGCTTGGGGCATCCGTGCTTGAAGCCGCGCATGCCCCGAGGAGGATGGTTCCGAGCAACAGCGCCATTCGAAAGCCAGGTCCAGACATGGAGCACCTCGCGTTTGGGGGTTCTCCGAGTCTAGCGGTCTGGCACTAGACGCCCCCCCTAACCGGCTTTGCGCAGGTCAGTCGATTTGCAGGGCGCCGCCCGAAGAAGCCTCACTTCCTGCCGGCTATCATGGTGAAGATGGACGCACGGCACATGCCGGCGGAGTGGGCGGGATATTGGAGCGAGACGCTGGAGCGTTGACCCTTGGCGCGTTTCCGATGCCGATATCGTGAGGCGTATCGCCGGCCGTCGTACTGGCACACGAACGCGTCGCGGGCGTAGATGTTCAGGCGCGAGAACTTGATCCGGATCCGGTCGCGCTTGAATCGACGGAGCACGCGCACGACGGCCGGGCATCGGGTAGGTCCGGCTCACGCCCGCAATGGTGCGGTCGCGGCTGTACTCGATGCGTACACAAGCATTCGACCGGCCGGCTGGATTCGAACCTGGATACGTCGGCGTTCGTCGCGGTCGCCGTCACCGTCCAGTGACGAGGCGCGCCACCCGATGTCGGGCCTTTTTGGGCTGCGCCCCCGGGCCATTCTAGCCCCCGGGCCAATCTAAGTGTCGGGCCTAGTTTTGCCTGCTCCCCCGGGCTTCCTGAACCAGTTTTCCCGCCGACCAGCACTGTATAGAGGTGAAGGTTTGCCCGATGTCTGTGCCGCGGGCCCTAATCGAAGAAGGTGGGTAATCATGACGGACCGACTGAATGTCCTCGTGCTGGTCGCTGTTGGAGTGGCGGCCTGCACGTCTTCGTCTCCGGGCGGTGCGACCGGAGGCACCGGTGGCACGACAATCAGCGCGGGAACCGGCGGAAGCTCGCTCCCGGGCACGGGCGGCGCGCCGTCTTCGACGGGCGGCGCGTCCCAAACCGGTGGCACCTCCCCAGCAGCCACGGGTGGCGCGGGCGGCGGAACGGTGGTCGGGACGGGAGGAGACTCGCCTCATTCGGATGCGGGAGTCGGCTCGGGAGGAGTGACCACCTCACTTGACGCCGGCGGCACCGCGAGCGGCGGCACCGCGAGCGGCGGTGCCAGCGGAGGCGCGGGTGGAGCCGCCGGAAGCGCCGCCACCGATCCCGGCACCGACGGTGACGGCGACTTTACCCTGACGGGTCCTTACAAGGCCGCTGCCGAGCATACGGTTGCTGCCGGCGTGATGAGGGGAACAGTCCAATCGTTCACGATGTCCTCGAGCACCAGCAAGATTTTCCCGTCGGACACGACCGGCGCGGTTTTCACCCGAAAGGTCCAGCTCTACACCCCCGTTGGATACGTACCCGGCACCGAATCGCCGTTCATCGTGCTCCAGGACGGCAGCCAATATCAGGGCAACCTCATCCCGGTCCTCGACAACATGATCAGCAGTCGTCGTCTGCCAAAGATGCTCGCGGTCCTCATCGAGCCCGGCCCAGGCGGGCAACGTTCCGTCGAGTACGACACGGTTTCCGACGCCTACTTCAACTTCATGGAGACCGAGGTCCTCCCCAAGATCGAAGCTATGTACAATGTGAAATTCACAACCGATCCTGCCGGGCGGGCGGCGATGGGCGGCAGCTCGGGGGCGCCGGCCGCAATGGGAATGGCCTGGTTCGGCAGTTACACCCGGATCGTGTCCTACTCTGGATCCTTCGTCGATCTACAGTCGACGGCGATGTACCCGCACGGCGCGTGGTCGTACCACGAGACCATGATCCCGGGCAGCGATCCGAAGCCCATCCGCATCTCGCTCGAGGTGGGGGACCAGGACAACGGATACATGTCCGCGGCCAGCACGATGCGAAATTGGGTCCTCGGCAACCAAGGAATGGCCGCGGCGCTCAAGGCGAAGGGCTACCACTACAAGTTCATGTACGCGACGGGTGGGGTGGGCCACGTCAATTCGACCGTGATCGATCAGACTCTGCCGGACGTCCTGGCGTGGCTGTGGCGCGGCTACCCGCAATGACGCCAGCCTCTTTGGCCGAGAGCTCCACCGCGAGGCGAGCCCGCGCTGCGCGCCATCGAGTGACGGGCTTGGCTAGTTCCAGGTGCCGGCGCCGACGTCGAGCTTCCAGCTGACCTTGTAGGTGGGCAGCGAGATCGCCGTTCCGCTGAAAATCAGCGGCTGAAACACGTAGGTGGCCAGATAGTTGTGTTTGCCGGGCGCGGTCGTGTCCTGGTCGCCGTACCAATGATCGCCCCAGAAAACATTGACGGTTCCCTTGCTGCCGACCACCGGCATCACCCAGGTGACCTGGGTCATCCAGGTCTTATCCCCCTGGGGCGCGACGAATCCCTTGTAGGTCCAGGGGCCGGTGATGGCGGGCGCCGTCGAATAGAAATCGTCGTTGGCGCGCCAACCTGTCTTGGACGAGCCCAGCCAGTAGTAGGTGCTGCCCGACTTGAAGATCGTGGGCGCCTCGATGCCGCCACTGGTGCCGTTGACGGCGCCGTATTGCTTGGCCGACACCCAGCTGTGGCAGTCGCTGGCGAGCGTGTAGACCCAGCCGCTCTCGGTGATCACGTAGGCGTTGCTGCCATCGGTGAGCGCGCTCATGTCGCTGTGGGACGCCGTCGTTCCGCTGGCGTTCGTGAGAGATCCCTTGAACGCGTACTGGCCGTTCACCGTGGGAGAGGTCGCGTAGACGACCTCCTTGTCGACCTGGTAGGTCGTGTCGGCTGCGTGCGCGAGTAATACGAACTCGCCGGTGGCGGGGCACTTGATGATGTGCGGCCGCTCGCCTTTACGGTTCGGCCCCAGCTGGCCGCTCGGCTGTTGCGGCAGGATGATCCCTTCGTTCTTCCAGGTCGAGAGGTTCTTCGACGAGTACATCGAAAACCCGTTGAAGTTGTTATCGGTCGTCGTGCTCAGGAAGTATTCCCCGTGCAGGTAAAACGTGTCGCAGACCTTGATGATGCCGCCGCCGTGCGCGTTGACGAGGGCGCCCGAGGTGTCCTTGAGGCTGATCCCGGGTGGGTTGGGAGGCGCGATGGGGTTTGCCGTATCGGGATCCGTGAAGACGCCGATCTGCGAGCCGGGGGCAACGGTGCAGCTCGTGACGGCCTCGGCGTTGGTGGTGGTCGTGGGGGTTCCGGAGCTCAGGCCATCGCCGTCTTCATTCGTCCCGCACGCGACGAACGCCAAACAGATGAGCGACGCAGTCCAAAGGAGGCTCGAAACATTTTTCCGCATCGAAAAATGCTATCACGCGCCCATCCCAGCTCGAGGATCAACGCTAAACTGAGGACCGATGCCCTTCTTCGATCCCCAGCCTGTCCCACAGGGGGGCCTGCACGCCGCCGCCACGGAGCGGAATCGCGATCCGATCCTGGAGGTTCTGCGGGGCGTGCTGCCGCCCAGGGGACTCGTCCTCGAGATCGCGAGCGGCACCGGACAGCACGTGGCCTACTTCGCGCATGCGCTCCCCGCGCTCCGCTGGCAGCCGTCGGACCCTTCGGCGGCGCACCTCGAGAGCATCCGCGCTTGGAGCGCCGCCTCCGAGGCGGACAACATCGCGTCGCCGCTGCTGCTCGACGTCCAGCACGCGCCCTGGCCCGTCGCTCACGCCGACGCGGTCTTGAACATCAACATGATTCACATCGCGCCCTGGTCCGCGGCCGAAGCGCTTTTTCGGGGAGCCGCGCGGCTCTTGCCGGCGGCGGGGGTGCTCTATCTTTACGGTCCCTTCAAACGCGGCGGCCAACACACCTCGCCGAGCAACGAGCGCTTCGACGAACGGCTCCGCGGCGAGGACCCGCGCTGGGGCGTACGCGACCTCGACGAGCTCGCCGCCCTGGCGACCTCCGTTGGTTTCGAGCCGGGCGAGATCATCGCCATGCCGGCGAACAATCTCTCGCTCGTTTACCGGCGCAGGGCAGCGCCCGCGTAGGACCCGTTGCGGAGCGCGCGCGGTCCCCGGGATCGTTTCCCCGCGAGCGCGGCGGCGATTCCCTCCGCCATGGGCGCTCAGACGGACACAATCCGCGGTACTGCGCGCCGAGGCGTGTAATCTGAGGGCATGTTCGTGTTGGGAATCGCCGGCGGCACCGGGTCCGGCAAGACCACCGTCGCCGAGCGCCTGGTGGCGGGGCTGGCCGGCAAACCGGTGGTGGTCATCGATCACGACGCCTACTACCGGGATCGCTCGGCGATGCCGGCCGCGGAGCGGCTGCTCGTCAACTACGACCATCCGGCCGCGATCGAGACCGAGCTGCTGGTCGAGCAGCTCGCTGACCTGCGCGCCGGTCGGGCGGTCGACATCCCCCAGTACGACTTTCGGCAGCACGTGCGGCGCCCCGAGACCCGTCGGGTCGA
>CAYTTF010000268.1:0-6966 GCA_964440665.1 uncultured Myxococcales bacterium
AGAAGAACATCATGAACCCCGACGTGCGCCACGCGCTGCACGCCTTCGCCGTGCTGGACGGCGCATTCGTCGTGCGCGAAGACGGCTGCGTGATGGCGGCCGGGCGCTACCTGAACTTCGACCAGGATCAGGATCTGGATGTGCCGCTCGGCCTCGGCGCCCGGCACATGGCGGCCGCCGGCATCTCGCGCGACAGCGAGGCGATCGCCATCGTGGTCTCCCAGACGTCGGGATCGGTACGGGTCTTCCGACGCGGAAAGGCCGCGCTGGAGCTGGCGCCGCGCATGCGACGATCTTGAGCGGGCCCCCTCGGCTGAATTTGCTGGCGCCGCGGCTTCCGGATACGATGCCGACCGTGCGAGTCCGAGCGTCGTTTGTGGCCCGGATGCTGGCGATCTTCGCCGTCATCGTCATGGTCCTGGTTGCGCCCGGTCGCGCCCACGCCGACGACGCCCAGCAGGCGCGCGATCTGTTCACCCAGGGAAACACCTTCTTCGACGTGGGCCAGTTCGACAAGGCGATCGACGCCTGGCAGAAGGGCTATCAGCTCAAGAACGACGCCGGATTCCTCTACAACATCGCCCAGGCCTATCGGGTGATGGAAAACGCCGAAAAGGCCATCTTCTTTTACAAGCGCTACCTGGCCAACTACCCGCCCAAGGCGCACAACCGGGCCGAGGTCGAGCAGAAGATCGAGGCGTTGCAAAAGCAGCTTCAGCAGCCCGACCAGGCCAAACAGATTCCGCCGCCGGGGCCGCTCGGCCCGGGCAATCCGGTGCCGAGCACAAACCCGCCGCCCGCCGACACGACCCCGCCGCCGCCGTCATCTTGGACGGGCGTGACCGCACCTCCCTCCGGTACGCCGACGACGGCGACCGGCGACGTCGCCGCGACCGCCGGGATCGCGCCGGGCGAGACCTATGTGCCACCCCGCCGGATCGATCTCGGTGCCGCCATCGGCTTCGACACCTGGGCGTCGGGCGTTCAGGGGAGCGCCGCCCCGTCCTTCGCGCTGACGCTGGCGGGGGGCTACACGTTCGGCGCCACCACCTCGACGGTGCGGTTTCGCCTGGGCCTGCTGTTCGGCTACACCTTCCTGCAGGAGACCGACTCGAAGGATTCGTTCACCTCCTTTCTCATCGACCCGACCGTCGAGTTCCGCCTGGCCGAGCGGGTTCGTCTGGACGTCGACCTCGGGATCGGGGTGCTGTCGATCGGTGGGCTCAACGCGAACTCCGCGCTGCTCGCCAATTCGATGGTGACGGTCAAGGGGACCCAGGCGCTGTCCGAGATCCGGATCGGCGCCGGGGTGGAATATCAGCTGACGCCGATGGTCGCGCTCTTCGCCTGGCCGGCGATCGCGAACAGCCCCAAGAAGCAATACTTCCACGCCGACATCTCGCGCGTCGAGCTGCTCGCCGGCGTCGTCTTCCGTCCCTGATTCGAGATGCAGTGTCTGATTCTGGCCGGCGGCCTCGCCACCCGGATGCGGCCGCTGACCGAGCGAATCCCCAAGGCGCTGATCCCCGTCGCCGGGCGCCCCTTCGTGGACCACCAGCTCGACTGGCTGGCCGGACACGGGGTGACCGAGGTGGTGCTGTCGATCGGCTACCGGGGCGACGAGATCCGCGCGCACGTCGGTGACCGGACGACCGCCGGGCTCCGCGTGCGCTACGTCGACGAGGGGAGCGACCTGCGCGGAACCGCCGGCGCCCTCCGCCTCGCGCTCGACGAAGGCGCGCTCGAAGAGCGCTTCCTGGTCACCTACGGCGACTCGTTCCTACCCATCGATTTCGGCGTGGTCTTCCGCGCCTTCGCCGAAGGCGGCGCGCCCGCACTCATGACGGTGTTTCGCAATCACGGCCGCTGGGATCAGAGCAACGTGATCTTCGAGAGCGGGCGCGTGGTCCTCTACGACAAGCAGCGCCGGGGCCGGCCCGCCGCCGATTTTGCCTACATCGACTACGGCCTCTCGGGGCTCGAGCGGCGCGTGATCGCCGACGAGGTCCCCACCGGAACCAAAGCCGATCTGGCCGAGCTGTTTTTCACGCTCTCCCGTCGCGGCGAGCTGGCCGGCTTCGAGGTGCGCGAACGTTTCTATGAGATCGGGTCGCCCGAGGGACTCGAGGACTTCACCGGATGGTTGCGCGCAAATCCCTGATCGTTCTGGACCGGGACGGCGTCTTGAACCGTCTCCGCGAAAATCCGGCCGAGTCGCGGCCCGACAGCCCGATGCGGGCGAGCGAGGTGGAGGTCTTCCCCTGGGTGCCCGCGGCGCTGCGCGATCTCACCCTGGCTGGATTCGGCCTGGTGATCGCGAGCAACCAGCCGGCCTGGGCCAAGGGGAAGACCACCCGCGCCGATCTCGAGGCGGCGCACGCCGCGGTCCTGGCCGGGGCGACGGCCGCCGGGGGCGTCATCCTGAGCTCCCATCTCTGCTTTCATCGCGCGGAGGACGCCTGCGCTTGCCGCAAACCGGCGACCGGCCTCCTCATCGAGGCGTTCGCGCGCCATCCCGACTACGCGATCGAACGGTCGTGGATGGTGGGCGATCGCGCGCCCGACGTGATCGCGGGCGCCGCTTTCGGGTTGCGCACGGCCTACCTGGGCGACGTTGCTCCCGACGACCACGCGGCGCTCGCCGCGCGGGCCGTTCGACCTACCTTCGAAGGGCCCGACCTGCGCGACTTCGTGCGATTCCTGTTGGCATCGCCAACCGCCTGACCGGCCGTGGTCGCGGATCAGCCGTCGATCTCGATCCGATCGACGCGGTCCACGAAGTAGGCGTAGTCCCGGATCGGAAGGAACCCCATCGCGCTTCGCCCCTGCAGGGTGAGGAACACGAACACCATGGCGATCGAGAACGCCTGGAAGAAGATGACCATCAGGATCCCCGTCGCCAGCGTGGCCAGGCCGGGAACCGCCAGGTTGGTGAGAAACCGGAGCGCGAACACCACGCCGACGCCGAGCAGGGCGGCGATGGCCAGCACGAAGGTGGCGACCAGCAGCCGCAGCGCCATCACCTCCGAGAATACGGCCGACGCGCTCAGACCGTGGGTGATGAGCGACAGCAGGTTCATCTTGGAGGCGCCCGCGATCCGATGACCGCGGTCGAGGGGCACGCTCTCGTTCGGCAGGCGGGCCTTGAACACGGACGCGGCGTAGTGGCTCCAGAGCTCCGAGACCCCGACCAGCCGGGACAGGTGCTCGTGCGGAATTACGCTGAAGTTGCCCACCCGGACATTTCGTCCCGTCAGCAGCCAGCTCAGGATCCGGTAGAACACGTAGAAGCAACGGAAGACGATTCCTTCCGTGCGGCGCGCGCGAGCCGCAAAGATGGTCTTCTTCCCCTCCTCGCGCTGGAAGCGTTCCAGCAGCTTCACCGCTCCCTCCGGCGTGTCCTCGCCGTCGGCGTCCATGACCAGAACGCCGCGGCAGGGAAACTGGGTGTGAACCCAGGTCAGGCCGATGGCGATGGCGCGCTGGTGGCCGAGGTTCCGTCGCAGGCGGAGGACCTGGACGCTCGGCGGCGACGTTCCTTCTACGGGAATTCTCTTCGGCGGCGCCTCCGAGGAGCCGTCGTCCACCAGCAGGTATTCGATCGGCACCGTCGATTCACGAAGAGCGGCGTGGAGCCTGGCGACGAGAATGCTGGCCGACGCCCAGTCGTCGTAGACGGGCATCAAGATCACGATCCGATCTTGGGGGGCCGTGTCCGTCATCGGCGTTCGCCCATCCGTCAGATTTTCTCGAGCACCAGCTGGACTTGCAAGGCGAAGATCCGTGGCAAGGCGACGGTCAGCTTCCGATCCAGGGATTCGACGACGCGCAAGAGCGGCATGGGGAGAGGCACGTACGCCGTCTTGGCGGTGACCCCCCCGGAGTTGAGGAAGGTGAGGAACTCGCAATCCGCGCGATGGACGCGACGGAACTGGGGCAGGGCCTCGAGGAAGCGCGCTTCGTCTTCCAGCAGAAGATCGACGATGGCGTTGTTGCCGGCCCAGAGATCCTCCGGATCGGTGCAGACGGCGCCTTCGTCGAACACGTCGACGTTGAAGTCGTAGCCTTCGTGGCGCTGCAACCGCAGCGCGAGCCGCAGAAAGGTCGAGCATTGCACGTCCTGCACGATCAATCGGCCGCCCGGTTTCAAGATGCGATCCATCTCCGCAAAAAACCGCAGCGGGTGGGCGAGGTGGTGGATCATGTTCATGGCGATCGCGAAGTCGAAGCTGCCGTCCTCGAACGGGGTGTGGAGCGCGTCGACCTGCTTGACGTCGAGCCATTCGTGATCCGAAAAGTCGGTGAGCAGCAGGCTCTGGCAGCGGATGAACTCGCGGCTGAGGCCCGTCCCCGAACCGAGCTCGACCCCGCGCTGGTCGGGCCCGATGAATCGGTTCATCCAGGTGTAGCGATTGCGGAGCAGGAGCTGCAGGTTGTTACTGGGGCGTTCGAGGTACATCTGCCGCGCCCGCCGGACGTCGCTCGGGCCGCTCATGCGATTCTCGCCAGGGCGCGGCCGGTAGGCCGGCCTCCCCGCCGGGCGTCCCAGCAGCGCGCCCAAAGCGGCCGCGAGTCTACTTGGCAAGCTCGACCCCAAAGGACCTCGCCTTGTCGATGGCCATGACCACCACCCGATCGTAGCCGTCCCAGGTCGAGTACCAGCTGAAGTCCACCTCCCGTGGTCCGAACACCGCCTCGGCCAGCCACGGATCGTTCGTCTTCCAGGCCAACCAGTTCGGCCCCTCCTGCTGCGCGAAGAACACCACGTGCTTCGCGTCGCGCGCGCGATCCCCCGTGACGTTGGGCGGGATCTTGACGCCCGGCTGCGAGCCCAGGGCGCGGACCATGCCCGAGACGCGGAAGCGATCCTTGGGGTGCTGCCCCACGTACGCCAGCGCCAGCCGCGCCTGGTTCTTCGGATCGACGTGGCGAATGCTCTCCGCGGCGCCGATCAGCCATATCGCCTGCGCCACCATCCCGGCGGCCAGCGCTCCGGCGATGGCGCGACGGACCCAGCGGTTCCGGATCCAGCGACCGACCTCCCCGGCCCCGCGTCCCAGGAGCAGGGCCAGGACCGGCGTCGTGTGGAGGCAGTTCCGGACGACCGCAATGCGGTACCGGAGGCAGAACGCCGTCAGGAAGAAGTACGGGCAGAACATGAGCACCGCGGCCAGCCGGCGATCCTCGCGGATCAGGACCACGCCGCCCACGATGGCGGCCAGGAAGGCCAAAAGCGCGGTCAGGTGACAGGGCGAGAAGAAGGATAGGGCCAGGAACGTGAGCATGATCTGGATGTGATTCCAGCCGCTCGTGGCCGTGTATCCCCCGTGCTGTGTGCCGTAGTAGTCGGAGATCCCCTTCGTCTGCATCAGGAACTCGACAGGGTCGATGACCGTGGCGGGCGTGGTGACGAGGTAGACGGCGACAGCGAGCGCGCCGATCCCCATCGCTCGACGCACCTGTCCCCAGAGGTTGTGGCGAAAGGGGATGGAAAACGCGCCCGCCAGCATCACCGAGCCGACCAGGAATAGACCGGTGTATTTTGTGCCACAACCGAATCCGGCCGCGACGGCGGCGGCCCAGAGCCAGTTCTTGTTCCCGGTGCGATGGTGAAGCGCCAGCAGGAGTACGGTGAGCGCCGAAAACTGCACCAAGATGCAATCGGTGACCGCCCAGCGCGCGTGATACGCGAACTCCCAGGATAGGGCCAGGCCGGCGGCCGCCACCACCGCCTGCCACCAACGGTAGCGAAGCACCAACGCCGCCCCGTAGATCCACAAGATCGCGAACGCGCTCACCGTGATGTAAACCCGCCGGGTCGCGAGCAGGTAATCCGGCGCATCCATCGCGGCACCCATCGCGGCCTGGACGGTCCTGGGATCGGCGTGGGGGCGAAAGGCGGCCCGAACGGCCGCCGGGATCGCGGGGACGAGCACCAGGTACTTGTCGAACGAGGGGTAGATGTACTTGTGGGGCAGCAGGACGCCGGTCGCCACCATCTGGCGAGCGGGCGCGGTGTGCCACTCGCTCTCGTCCCAGTGATGCCCAAAGTTGACGCCGCGGAAGTCGGTGACCAGAAAGAGCACGAACAGCAGCGTCACCGGAACCGTGTGAAGGACGATGCACGACAGGGGGCGCGACCGAACCCACCACACGAGGGATCGCCACCCGCGACGGTCCTCGATGTCGGCGTGGATAGGGTAGGGAGGGTCTGACATGGCCGATCGGTAACGGGCGAAAGGCGGGAGCTCCGTCCGCGCAGACCCCCATCTATACGTCATGTTCGTTCCGGGGTCATCGATCGGCTGGACAGACGCTGAAGGTATTCTCGAGGCGATGAAGCAGTGCCGGGTTGTGACGCTTGAAGTGCTCGAAGTACCCTGTGAAGCCGAAGAGCCCGCCCGCCAGGACGGTGCTGACGGCCAGCAGGACGTATAGGGTGGCCGCCGTCGCGCGTCCGGGGCGGGAGGCCGGCGCGGCGACGAGCCGCCAGCCAACCAGCGTCGCGATCAGCAAGACGCCCGAGGCAAAGTCGGCCTCGTAGCGCACGGTAGCGCCCGACAGGAACAGCAGGGGCGCCGCACTTCCGAGGACGTAGAGAGCCAAGGAGCCCCAGATCCAGCGATCTCGCCAGACCGAGGCGAGTGAGCGCGACGGATCGGAGTTGGGGCGTCGCTTCGCGCGAATACGCGCCACCGCGAGCCCCACTCCGCCCATCGCGAGCCACGCGAAGACCGCCACCGACAGCAGCCCGACGTTGGGCTCCGACGTTTGATGATCCGCGGGCCAGGTCAGCCAGGACGGCGCCAGCGCGGGCGTCGTGTTCCAGTTGCCGAACAGGAACGGGAAGGTGCACGAACGGGTCGGCGGGCAAAATAGGTAGGCGAAGAGATTCGGAATCACGAACCGGAGCCCAACCTTGATCGGCGGCCAGCCGAGCTGGTAATTCGCGCCGAACTCGGTCCA
>CAYTTF010000269.1:0-6955 GCA_964440665.1 uncultured Myxococcales bacterium
GGCGATCTGCGCGTGGAAGAAATAGTGCGGTTGCGCCAGCGTGAGCACCGCCGCCGCCGCCGCGGCCGGTGGCGGCAACCAGGTCCGCGCAAAGCGAAAGACCATCGCGACCAGCAGCGCCGCGAACAGAATGGCCGGGAAGCGAAACGCGGTCGAATCGCGCGAGAACAGCGGCAGCGTCCGGTGTCGGCCTCGCACGGGAAGGGGGTGCAGCCCGCGCGCCGCGCCGGTGCAGGTGCAGGTGTGGAACGCGCGCCAGGAGAGGCCGGAGAGCGTCTTCATGATCACCGGGTGATCGGGCGCGTTGTCGCTCCAGTAGTGGTCGATCACCGACGCGGCGAACGATCGCCCGGGCTTGCCTTGTCGGAGGTTGGTCCCGAGCTCTTCGAACCAACCCCAGTAGCGCTCGCCGGCACGCATGTATTGAGCTTCGTCGCGACCGAAACCCTCGCGCCCTTCGACCGCCAGCAACCAAAGGACAGTTCCAAGCGCCAGACCGAACCCGATCAGCCGATCGGCCCGACGCGAGGTGCCGCCCATCAACCGCGCGCCTCGGCCGCGAAAGCGAAGTGCCGCGCGTAGGGCGCGGGCGAGGTGATCTCGAAGCGGACGGGGACGACCTGCCCGGCGCGCGCGGTGGTGTCGATGCGCGTTCGCGTCCAACCGCTGTCGTCGCTGGTGGTGGGGAGCGCCTGCGGCTGTCCGCCGACGATGACCCGCATCGCGACCGTCCCGCGCGCCGCCTTGCGCATCCAGGTGTCGTGCAGACCGGTGGCCACCACCAGCACCCGGCCGAGGCGCACGGCGGGATACTCGATCGCGACCACCGCCTGCCCGACCGGCTGCGCGAGGAGCGCCTCTCGCAGCCGGTTGTCGACCTCGACGATCTGCCGGTGGACGAAGTTGAAGCTCAGGTCCGGGCACTGGATGCGATCGCCGGTGTTCCGGCAGGGAACGGTGCGGGCCATCTCCACGCGGCTGACCTGGGCGTCGGCCCAGCGGGCAACGAAATCGTACCCGACCGGCTCGGCCTGGCGTTCGACGCGGCGGACGGTCAGGCGGCCAAACCGCTGGTCCAGCGTCACGGTGCCGCCGGCGATCGCCGGCGCGCGCGCGCCGCGCTGGCTCACCTCCCAGACGCGCGCGAAGCGATCGTCGTCGAGCCGGCCCGCCACCTCGATAGGGATGAGATCGCCCAGATGAACGCGCAAGATCGGGTCGGCCCAGGCCGGCGCGGCGACGATCAGATCGCCGGGCCGAAAGTCGGCCCGCACCTGCCGCGCCGCCGCCGCCCAGTCGGCGTCCGTGGGCGCGCGCGACGGCGCGATGAGCGCGACCGCCGTCTCGATGAGCGCGAGCAGGACCACCGCGGCGGCGATCAGCAACGGAGGGGCCGAGCGCGGCAGGAGGCGCGAATTCATCGCGGAGGGTGTGGGCCCCGGCGCGGGTCCCACGACCTGATCGTTGTCCACGGCGCGACCGAGAGTACCAGCGGGGCGGTCTCACCGCACGACGAGATCGAGATCAGGGCAACACCGTGAAGCTGAGCAAACGCAGACGGTCCTTCCCATCGGTGAGCGCCGCCGGCGTCGCGGGCATCCGTCTGCCAGCGCGAAACGCGCCGACATACAGCGTGTACAGGCCGGGGGGGGCCCCGAGGGGGATGCCGATCCGCTGCCGGTCGCGGATCTGCTGACCGGGCCGCCAGCGTTCGAGGGGCATGAGCCCATCGACGGGGACATGATCGAGGTTGCGCGTGCCGGCGGGGCCCTCCAGGTGGAAGAAGAGCTTCCAGCCTGCGTCCGGACGCCGCTTGACGGCGAAGTAGCTGGCCACCTCGACGGTGTCGCCACCGCGCACCTGCGAGGGCCCCAGGTCGGTACCGCGCACCGCGATGACGTCGCCGAGCTGGCCGTCGAGGGGCCGCGATGGCGCGGGGCCGACCGCCCCGGGTGGCGTCACACCGTCCGCCAGCTTGGCCGCCGCCCCCTCCGGCAGCGCGAGGCCCGCGACCAGCCGTCTGAGATCGCGCGACAACCGGAGGCAGGCGGCGTCGCCGGCCAGATCCCAGATGTCGTGGCTCTCGGCCGGATCCCGCGTCCGGTCGTAACACTCGGTGGTGTCGCTGGGCGTCTCGTTCCAGATCAGGTGGCGGGTGGCGGTGACGAACGCCCGCTTCTTCCCCCGTTCCGAGGTCACCTCCTGGAACACCGCGCGCGTCTCCGTGTCCGCCGCCGCCGGCCCGGCCAGCTCGGGCACCAGCGATCGTCCGATGAAGCTCGGTTCGGCCGGCCCGCGCGCGAGGTTCACCAAGGTGGGCGCGATGTCGATGTGGCCGACCGGCACGCGAAGGCGCCGCGCCGGCAATCCGGGCACCCGCACGATGAACGGCACCTTGGTCTGCGCGGTGTAGAGGTCGAAACCGTGCTCGGTCACGCCATGCTCGCCGAACCCCTCGCCGTGATCGCCGGTCAAGACGATCGCGGTGCTATCCCACAGCCCGACCTCGCGCAGATGCGCCAGCAGGCGGCCGAAGTGGAGATCGGTGAATCGAATCTCGCCGTCGTAGAGGTCGACCCGCGCCGAGCCGAACGATGGCAGCTCCGGGTGCGGCTCGTACGACAGATGCGGATCGTAGTAGTGCAACCAGAGGAAGAATTTTCGATCGCGGTGCGCGTCGACGAAGGCGATCGCGTCGTCGGTCATCTCGCGGGACGACGACCCGCGGGATTCCATCGGGCCGTTGACCGGAACGTGCAGGACCGACCGATCGGATCGATAGAGGTCCATCCCGCGCTCGAAGCCCCGGTGATCGCCGATCGCAAAATAGTTGAAGCTGAACATCCCCGCCGTGAAGGTGCCGGCGTCGTGAAGGGCGAGCGCCGTGGTTCGCATGTCCGCACCGAGCCGCGGCCACCAGATCGATTCGTCCCAGGTGATGGCCGACGGCCAGCGCCCGGTGGCGATCGCCGGCATCGAATAGCGCGTCGAGGGCGCGTGCGCCCACCCGTTCTCGAACAGCGCCCCCTCGGCCGCCAGCGCGTCGATCGCGGGCGAGGTCGGGCGGCCATACCCGTAGCAGCCGAGGTGATCGGCGCGCAACGTATCGATCGTCACCAGGATCAGATTGAGATCCCGCGGCACCGAAGCGGGTAGCTCGGACATGACCGCCGGCGGCGGCAGCGCGGCCGTCGCGTCCTGGCCGTCGCAGTCGGTGTCGAAGCCATCGCCCGGCAGATCGAGCGCGCCGGGGTGGACCTCGGGATCGCTGTCGTCGCAGTCCCCCCCGCCGAGCGCGCGGGCGTACCCATCGCCGTCGAAATCCAGGAGCTTCCGGCCGGCGGCGAGCATCGGGCCCACCAGGGCCGCGCGCGCGCTGCCGGCCTTGCGCGCGGGCTCCGATTCGGACGTTCGCAGCAGCGCGAACAGCGCCAGGAGACCAACCGCCGCCGCGAGTCCGACCGACCCGCCCCGCGCGCGCGGGGAACGTCGACGCAGCAAGAACGCCACCCCTACCCCGACGGCGGCGATCGCCAGGGCCGCCAGGATGTCGATCCAAGGGGCAAAGCGAAGATTGTCGTTCCAGCTGACGGCGATCGCGACGGCCACCGCACATGCGGTCAGGCCGCCCGCCAGAGGCGCCGCCCAGCGCCAGCGAATCGGGAGGCGCCGCCAGTCCGCCAGACGATCCAGCAAGAACGGGAGCAGCGCCGCCGGCAGCGCCGACCAGAGGGTTCGCTCGATGAGCGCCGGCCCGCGGAGCGGCGCCCGCGTCCGCCCGACCGCGAGAAAAATCACGCCGCCTGCCACCGCCAGCAGCAGCGGGCCGATGAGGGCCACGGCAGGCGCCGGAGCGCGCGGCTCGACCTCGGCACACCGCCCCGCCCCCAGCAAGCGCGCCAGCGCCGGCGCCAGGATGACGCCGCCCAGGCCCGCCGCAATCGCCGCCAGCGCGGTGAGACCGGCGGCCAGGAATCGATTGTGCCGGAGCGCGGTTGCGGCCACCGTCCCCGCCGCGGCCGCCGCGCCACCCGCGCCGACCAGCGCGAAGGCGAGCGCGCGCGCCCCGATCGGTGGATTTCGGCGACGCCCCCAGACCGCCAACCGGATCAGGACTTCAGCCGACGCACCGACCGCCACGCCGACCAAGGCATCGACCGACGCCGCGAGTAGACCCGTCACGAGCGCGATCCGAAACCCCGATCCAAACAGGCAGGCGGCGCGGATCCCGTCGACGACGCCGACCGCCGCGCCCGCCAGCGCGCCCGCGAGCGCCCCCGCGCCGATCCTCAGGCGGTGCCCGTCATCCATCGATCCCAGACGCTATATCACGACGTCGACGCGTTGAGCTTGGACGCCGGGCCGCGATGGGCGACTCCCGCGTTCAGCGGTTGCAGAGCGGGAGGGTCAGCTTGAAACCGACGGTGACGCCCTGGTGGGTCCCCATCCCGACGATCGCGCCACGGTTGTTGATTCCGTTGGCCTGCTGCAAATCCCACCCCTGGGCCGGATCGACGTATTCGCTCACGGCGTGCAGCCCGCCCAGGCCCGGGCCGTAGACGAACGCGATGTTGCTGTGATCGTCCTTGGCCACCCAGCCGACGACGTCGCCGCTGCTGTCTCCCGCCCAGCCGACGCTGGGCATGCCGGCGAGGGTGCCGAGATCGTGAACCTCGCCGGTGGCGAGGTCCAGGCGAAAGGCGCGGCTCTGCTGGTTGTGCGTGCCGTAGCCGATCACGAAGCCCCCGTTCACATCATTGGCCCCGCGCAGCACCCAGCCCGGCGTGCGCGCGCGCGCGTTCAGATCCTCGAGCATCGGATGCGCCGCCCGCGAGTCGTAGATGAAGGCGTGTCCGACGTCGCCGCTGGCGGAGTCCGCCAGCTGCGCGTTTCCCACCACGAGGCCGGCCTCGCTGATGCCGGTCGCGGAGCTGTGCGCACCACCGAGTGTCCCGAGTGGATGCAGGCCGCCCGCTTGCTCCCAGACGAACGCTTGCCAGGTGGCCGGGTTCTGCCCCAAGAGCAGGCCGACCATCTGTCCGCCGCCGTTCAGATCCCACACCGAGCAACCGGTGGAGCAGATCTCGGTCCGGCCGCCGCTGGCCGTGTAGCGGTGGCCAAATTGCGCGCCGGTCCCGTCGCCGTGGTCGGCGTGTCCGGCGATGGAACCGTCGGAGGCGATTGCGCTGGCGTAGCTCTGGGTGCCGAAGCCCGAGAGCGCGCCCAGATCCTGAACGCCGCCGACATCGGTGTAGCGGATGGCGTGGTAGCTGCCGCCCGCGATCTGCGCCGAGCCGACCGCCACGCCTTCATCGTTGATGTCCTGCATGAACATGAGGCGGCCGCCAAGCGACGGAATCTCGGTGATCGTCGCGAACCCCTGCCCCGGCGGGACGAGCCCGCTCGTGCAGTGCGCCCGCAGGGCGGCGTTCAGCGTCTCGGCCACCGCGCGCGACGAGGTGGCCGCAGCCGGCGACGGGGCGCGGTCGTCGACGCAAGCGCCGCAGCCGAGCGATGTCGCCACCAATGCAAATGAGAGGGCGGCCGGCCAGGCGTGGCCCGCCCGTCCGGACATCGGCCCATGAGAGAAGGTTCGCATCACGTGGATAGTTTTCGTGTGCGATTACCCTACACCCGCGGTGCCGTTCTACATGAACCGATGTATGCGGGCACCCACATTTTGCAGCGCGCCGCGTCTGCTTCGATTCGCCAAATCTCTGACGCGGTCCGCGCGCCGATGCCGGGCGACTGCTGCCCGCGTTCCAATCCGAGCGGGACCTTCCGGAGCGGCCGACTATTTCTTGACCGCGTCTCCCGGAAACTTCGGATGCCCGCCGTCGGGAATCGGCTGCGCTTCCGAGGGCTGGGCGACCAGGGTCGACCCGGTGCGCTTGAGGACCACGACCGTCTGAAGGGACTGCACCTCGTTGGACTCGCGCGCGAACACCTGCACCAGGTTGCTGCCGGTGCCCACCGGAACGTCGGCCTCGAAGTCCATCTTGGTGCGATCCCCCACCAGACGGTTCGGTTGGTAGAACGCCTTCTTCACCGGGATCTTGGCGTTGCGGTTCCAGACCCGCATGTACACGTCGCGTACCGCGCGATCGTCCGTGGCGTGCCCTTTGATGTGGACCGTGTCGCCGGTCGCGATCGTCGGCGCCGTCACCGTCAATACCGGCGGGGTCACCTCCCACTCGGGCTTGAACCCACCGTGAACGGCGCCGCCGGCCTTGAGGTCGGCGCTGGCGATGAACGCCGACCGCGTGCCGTCGACGTCGACCCGCGTGAAGGCCCCGAGCCGCCCGGTGGTTTTGAAGGTGCTCCCCTTCGGCGCACGCCCAATCAGCAGGGCCCCTTCGGCCGCCGTCTCGCGTAGAGGCACGTCGTCGCGGGAGACCGTCGCGGTGCCGGTGAGGCTCTCGGGCGCCGGCCCAGCCGGGACGACCTTGACCTTGATCTTGTCGGTCACCGACTCGCCCAGCGTGGTGTCTCCGACGGCCAGCTCCAGCTGGAAGTCGTCCCCCTTGTACTCGGGCTTCACCTCGTAGATGAAGGAGAAGGTCTTGGTCTCCCCCGGACCGAGGTCCTTGGTCTCGAAGCGCCCCGCGCTGATCAGGATCCCCTCCTGGCCGGTTCCGTTGCGCAAGACCGCCTCGGTGTGCAGCGCGCGTCCCTGACCGATGTTCTTCACGGTCACCAGCATGCGGACCTGCTCGCCGCGCTGGACCTGCCCGTCGCGGTTCGCCCCCTTCTGGTCGTCGATGGTCTGGTAGCTGTAGGCGAACATCGGGCGTTGCTTCCCCTCGATGTTCACCAGCAGGTCGGCGGCGCCCGCCTTGGCGGTCCCCCGCTGCGTGTAGAGGGTGGCCTTGATCTCGTCGGTGCGCGTGAACGACGAGGTCGGCACCTTGACGGAGATCTCGTAGCTCTTGGAATCGCCGGGGCCGAGGTGGCC
>CAYTTF010000270.1:0-6953 GCA_964440665.1 uncultured Myxococcales bacterium
CGCGTTTCGGTCTCGCAACGTTCTGGTGGCGCAGAACTGACGTGACTCGAATGCGCAATCGACCTGACGCAACCCAAGGATGGGAGAAAAGGGCGTGTCGTGTATCACGCCGACCGATGGAGCCTGGCCCGACGTTTCCAGATAGATCGCAAGCGGACAGCCGAGCGGGGTGTGCGCCAACAGGCAGACCGCTCCTTGAGGCTACGATTCAGAGCGCTATCGGCGAAAGAAGCGCCGACGATCCAACTTGGAACGCCGGCGCTCCGGACCATGCTAGTTATTCACGAACGCGACGCCGCGGTAGACGGTGCCGTACGCTGGCCCGACGATCGTGCTGAACGATTCGGCGGCCACCGGGCCCGCCAGCGTCGTGGCCGACAGCTGGTCGGTGATCACGACGACCTTGTTCGGGTCGGCGCCATTGTCCCCGGAGGTGCTCGACGTCGAGGTCGTCGCCCACAGCGTCACTTGATCGCCGTTCACGACGCCTGTCAGGTTGCGAAGGCCGACCGTCGTCACGTTCGGCCACGGGCCGTCGGCGCCGGTCAGGCCGCTGTCGACCTGGCCGATCAGGCCCTGAGTAAGTACGTAGTCGAGCTGCCAGGTCCCGTTGACCAGACTCCACTTTTCGAGGCCGGCGTGGCTCGCCACGTCGGTGGCGTTCCCCGACCCCTCGTCGGACACATACATCGTCGTCGCGTTACCGAAGAAGACCGCGAAGGGCGTGAAGTTGCCGCCGGTGGCCTTGGCCGAGTCCGTCGGGAAGCCCGGGACGACGCCGATCACGGCCGTCGCCGCGTTCGCCACCGTCGGCAGCGAAGGAACGGTGTAGACCGTCTGCATGCCGTTGCTGCCGCTCCCCTTGGTGAAATAAAGCGCCCCGCCGAACTCCGTGACGCCGCGGTAGTTGTTGTCCTTGCCCGGCTTGTCGGGCTTGGCCGTGCCGAACGTGTACTGAATCAGTGGGTCGACCTCCGCCGAGTTACCTGCCGGGATGAGGGCGGTCGACGTGCCGGCGTTGATGGGCGTGACCACCTCGAGGCCGGTCGTCTCGGTGACGTCCGGATTGGTTCCGTTGGTTGGACCGAAAGCCGTCGCGCTGCCGTTGTTGGCGTTGCCGACCGAGTAGTAGAGCCCGTTCGAGCCGAGCAGCGCCGAGCGGCCGTTGTTGCCGCCGTAGTTGACGGTCGGCGTGTAGGAGAAATGCCCATTCCCATCCATCGATACGATAGTGCGCGCAAATGCGTAGGTCGGGCCGAAGGCGAACGTCACCGGGTTAGTCGGATCCTGCCCGGGCACAGCGTCGGCGTTCGAGACGTCGATGGCGCCGACCCCGGCCCCACCGTAGCCCACGAAGATCAGGTGGTCGCCGGCTGCGTCCTTGGTGACGTGCAGGCCCAGCTCCGACTTGGAGGAGAAGCTGGTGACCACCTGACTGGTCGGAACCGTGATTTTGCTGAGGATCTGAAGGCTGTTCGGATCGAGATCCGTCAGTTGGATCAGAGAGGTCACCCCAAAGCTCGCATCCGCAGTCTCGTTGTTCCACACCGTCACGTAGTTGTTGCCGGTGGTCGCGGTGGTGGTCGCGGTGGCTGTGTTGGCCAGGGTCGTTCCCACGGTCAGCGAAGCGATGGCACCCTGAGTTCGATCGTAGATGCTGCTGCTGACGACCAGCGATCCGGGGACGAGCAGCGTGCTCGGTTCGCAAGTGATGACCACCGACATGGTGGCCGGGCAGCCGGCCGTCGAATCTCCGTCGGAGGCCGTCGCCGTCAGCGTGACCGGGCCGGGCATGGTGCAGACGAAGGTCGGGGTAGCCGAGGTGGCGCTGCTAAAGGATCCCGAGGCCGCCGTCCAGCTGTACGAGACCGGCGCCGGGCCGTTGTCCGGGTCGTGGGCGGCGATCGCCAGCGCCACCGGGAAGCCCACCGCAACGTCGGCCGGGTTCGCTGAGAGCCCGTCCGCGACAGGGCAGACGTTGAGGGTGCCGTTGACAGCCACGCTACCCGTTGTCGCCGGCTGGTGGCAGTCGAGCGTCACGTTGACCTTGGCGACGGCGCCCGCCGTCACGTTGAAGGTCGCGCTGCCGCCGCAAGTCGTCGCGCCGTTGGTGCCGGTGGCGCTGAGCGTGATCGTGAACCCGTTTCCAGCCGGCAGGCCCCCGATAGTCGTCGAGATCGTGCTACTGGACGCGACGTTGATGGTCCCCGAGGTCGCGAAGCCGCTCGGGCCGGTGATGGTGTAGCGGACGCTGGTCAGCGTGATACCACCCGCCAAGAGGGCGATGTCGACCGACCCGGACTGGGAGTTGTCGATCGTGGTGGCGCGCTCGCCGCAGCCTTCGAGGGCGGCGCTCGCTCCAAGCAGGACCAGGACCAATCCGAAGTTCATCGTTCTCGACTGCAGCTTCACGCGAGCCTCCTTGAAATGCCGACTTGATGGCCGGCGAACCGCCGGCCGCGCCGGAGGATCGGTCAAACGACCCCACAGGATCCAGCGACAGTTCCGTTACTCCTCCGTGATCGGGGCCTCGTTCAAGGTGCCAAGCCGAGAACGAGTGTCACGAGATCAGAATATCGTTGGCGGCCTCTGAAGACCTGCCTGATTTGTCGCGCGTCGGGGTACTGGAACGAGGGGAATACGTCTATGTCGGTGTGACTTCATGAAATGAAGACGAAGACTATGGGCAAGACGCCAGCCCAGAAACTGCCGGCATGGGCTTACGACCAATCTAGTGCGCGGCTCCTATCGGTGTCCAACCAGATGGATCAGGTTCGATGACGAGTAGTCGCCCATTGGTCGAATCCTCGACATAAGCGTGGCCGCGCGCGTCAAGGACTGGATTGCGGGCACCCTTGGCAGTGGATACCGACCTGATCTTCAGAAGCACGCCCTTATCGTCGACGTGGACGACGGTCATTTCGCCATCCGCGCCCGACGCGATGAACAGCAGCCGGTTACGCGCATCGTATTCGGGGTTGTCGACACCGCCGCCCGTCGATATACGGCCGAGGAGCTTTCCACCGTGCGCGAGATCCAACGTTTCCATGCCGTTGGTGCACGCGACGAAGAGCCAACGATGAACAGTGTCGAGTGCCAACCCACGGGGACCCTCGGAACCGCATCCGGCCCGCCAATTGCTGATGACCTTGCGAGTCCTGATGTCGATGACGAGCGTCCGATCCTTGTCCTCCAGGTTTGTATAGAAGAGACCTTTTGCATCGTCGACGGCGTACCCTTCGGGCGCGCCTTCCAGCTTAATCGTGCCGAGCCTGCCGGGCGTCTTGCCGTCGACCTTGGTGATGGTGATGGTCTTGTCTCCCGGGGTCGTAGCCCAGAGCTCGTGCGTGGTCCTTGCGTAAGACAGTCCATCCGGCATTGACGGCAGCTGGACGACTCCCTTGGGGGCGAATGTCTTAGCGTCGAAGCCGGAGAGCTGATTGTTGCCTCGGTTTCCGATCCAAACGACACCTTCACCGACTGTGGCCGAGCTCGGGCCCATGCGCGGGCGGCCCGGTTTGCGGGGTGGGGCGGTCGGAAAGCCACCGATCGCCGTGACCTTCCCGGTCGCGACGTCGATAACGTCGACCTTCCCGGTGTTCCCGGCCGGGACCCATACGCGATTGGTGTTCCGGTCGTAAGTGAGGAAGTCCATCCCGACCGGAGGCCCGCCTGGGAGTGAAATGGTGGTCGCGAAGAGGGTGGAAAGAAACAGGGTCAGCATCGTGTAGCTCCTGGTCAGACGGGGTATGTGAACGCCACCAAAGTGTCAGTGCCCCCAGCCCGGGCCGTATCAGGCAGGTTGGTGGGCTCGACCCGGATCGCTCTGACAGGGATCGCAGATGAGACCGTTGCAGACCATTGGGGAAGCTGGCGGATCCCCATGGTCGTGATCGGAGCATCCAGGACGTAGTCGGGCGCATTTTATCTGTCTAATTTCGTGGGCGTCGAGGCATCTACTTCTCCCATGATGCTGTCGGCTCGATGGCTATGAAGCGAGTTACCATCGCTCTGCCGTTGTTGGGATTTCTGGCGGCCGGAGCGAGAGGCGAGCCCACAGGCATGGCGACCGAGGTCTGGCGGATAGCTGATTCTCTCAGCCTGCGAGCGTCAGAAGGGCTCCCAGAACCATCAGAGCGGCACCCAATCCAACCTTCCAAGAAATAGACTCTTTCAGTATCGCCGCGGCGAGAATGATGGTGAAGGCCAGGCTAAGTTTGTCGACGGGTGCGACGCGCGAGGCGGGGGCCATCTGAAGCGCCTTGAAATAGGCGAGCCAGGAGAGTCCGGTCCCGATTCCAGACAGAACCAGGAACAGAACAGATCGGGGACTGAGAACACGGAGTGCCCGTTGGTCACCCGTCGCGAACACGAGTCCCCAGGCAAACACGAGCACGACTCCGGTCCGGAGAGCTGTCGCGACATTCGATGGGAGCCCTGGATACCAATCTTGGCCAGAATGGCCGTCGCGGCGGCAGCCAGCGCGGAGATGAAGGCGAACATCCACCAGGTCATCGTGAGCTCAGTGTTCGCCTGCCGCCCGGCTCTTTCGAAACGAACCGCTGCCGATCCATCTGTAGAATGATGATCGCTCCCATGCGCCTGTGTAGAGAAAACTGACAGTCGTTAGGGTCGATTCTGACGATCGCGTCTCCCGACGCTACCGACGTTGTGCGGGTCGACGAGCAAGTAACGTCGCGGGCACCCCAAGCGTCTTCGCAGTCCAGGTCGAGATCGCCGCCACAAGCGTCCTTGACGCTCTGGCATTGCAAGCTCGGCCCGCGAACGGGTCGACTGCAGTGCAGGATCCCGAATCGAGGGCCTTGACTCCGTACCTTGGTACGGATGCCAGACTCTGTCCTTCGTCTACGAGCGCCATGACGCGCTTCCCCTGCACCCTCGCCACCCAGCGCGTAGCAGCCTCTCCGCGGTTCGCCGTCTCCAGAAGGACGCTCCCTTCGGGATCGATCTCGACGGTCGTCTTCATCATGCGGCCGCGAACGTAATCGGCGTGGAAGACGAGCCGCCCGCGCTCGTACCGAAGGTGCCGGACGAGGTCGGCGACCTTCCAATCGTCGACTTCCTCGTAGTGCATCTCGGAATAACCGCGCGGGCGCGCATCGCGGAAGGAGAGTGCCGAGAGCGCGTAGATGAGACCAAGGCCGCAGGAGGCGAGGACGTCGCGGTCCTCCTTCAGCATCACGCGAACGGTAGTGTTGCCGGCGAAGCGAATTTCCCGACACCCTCAACGCCCAGGTCATTGCCGAGCGCCTCACCGAGCGCGCCGAAACCTTCATCCTCGACGGGAGGAGCTACAGAGAGCTACGCTGACCCGCGTTGCCGAGGAGGAAACCGCAGCCTTGCTCGCTCGGCTCTCCGCCGGGCACATGGCCCCGCGCCTCATGCGGCGCGCGTGGCCCGGGCGAAGAACCGCGCCGAAATCACCGGATGGGTCCCTTGGTACCGGTGATCCCGGTGAAAGTGGGACCTCAAACGCCGGCGGCAACGAGATGCTTCCGTTCGGGTGTACGGCCGAGGTTTTGAGCGTGGGTTCTACCACCGTGGGGACGTGCTCTATCAGCTCGACGGGTGTGGCAGGGACATGGCACGAGGTCTGTCTGGAATCGTTGTTCGCGGCGCCCGCGCAGAGGTGATCGGCCGTCGAGCGCCAGACCGAACCAATTGAGGGCGTGCCGCGCCTCACTGGCCCCAGGTTCTCGCCTGTGGCAATAATCGCCGTGTCCTTGATGACGGCAGGAGGCTATCGATGGGGTCGAATGTGAGATGTACGGCGAGGGTCGCGTTGGTGCTCGGCATAGCGGGATGCGCGGTCGGTCTCGGTTTGCCGGTGGTCGCGCCCTACCCGGCGCCAGGGCTGGAATTCAACGTTGATCGGCGGGGCTCCGACTACCGCAGCTTCGATCTCGGTGCGCCGCAGCCCGAAGCTTGCCGCAACGCCTGCATGGGTGATCCGGCCTGCGTGGCGTTCACGTATGTCAACCCCGGCGTGCAGGGTCCCAGCGCCCGCTGCTGGCTCAAGAACAGCGTCCCGCCGCCGGCGCCAAACGGTTGCTGCGTCTCGGGCGTGAAGTACGTGGGCGCGAGCCCACCGCCGCCGCAAGCCGAGGCACCGCCGCCAGCACCGCCCCAACCCTTGCCGAGGCGTGCTTTCGAGCGCGGGTTCGACCGTGGGGGCTCCGACTACCGAAGCTTCGATCTTCCGGCGCCGAACCCCGAGATCTGTCGAGATGCCTGCTACAGCGAAGCTCAGTGCGTCGCATTCACCTACGTGCATCCGGGGGTGCAGGGCCCGAATGCACGTTGTTGGCTCAAGGGGAGCGTTCCGATGGCCCGACCCAACAGCTGCTGCATTTCCGGCGTGAAGTGATCGGCCCTCAGCCACTTGGAGGCTTCCCGGCCGGGGGGCGCTTCCTGACCGCCCAGCGCGCCGGCCTTCGCGACTGGATAGAAGCCGGAACATAGCCCGACGCCGATGGAGGAGACGACCGCAACCGCAATGGCGCGGGCCGAGATCGAGATCGGCCATTCCAACGCGCGATCGGTGGCGTAAGCGCCGATCGCGGGGAATGGTCGTCAAGAGCTGCTCGCGGTCGTGGCCGAAAACTTCGAGCCTGACGAACTGGCGCGGACCACGGCGTTTCCAAACGGTGATTGTCGAGCGGGGGACGTGGAGTTTGTGCACGAGCGAGCGCGTTGGTCTGGTAGCTCAGCCATTCGGCTTTCGCACCCTGTCGTTGCAGGGTCGATCGAGGATACCTCGTACCGGCTGAGAGCACATTCCAGTTACCTCACGGCGATGTCCCTTTGTCGTATCCGCTTCGGATGTCCTTCAACGGCCGCATGATCTTGATTTCTTTGCGCGCCACCCTCCAGGCTTGCCGTGAAAACGGGCATCTTGGGCAGGTCGAGGAGCGCGGTCAGTGGACGGAACA
>CAYTTF010000271.1:0-4410 GCA_964440665.1 uncultured Myxococcales bacterium
CATCCCGATGTTTGATCATGGCCCATCGATCTGGTCAATTTAAAAGCGGTCTAGCCCTTACCTTTTAGTTCCTTGTCGATGGCGGCCTTGAACGCGTCGGTGGGCGGGGCGCCGACCAGCTTGGTGCCGTTGATGAAGAACGTCGGCGTGCCGGTGGCGCCGACCGCGGCGTCGTCAATGCGCGGCCGCCGGACGCTTGCCGGCGTCGCCGCCGCGGCCCGTCGGCACGAGCTGCGCCGTGACGGTCGTCGCCGGCTCCTTGAGATAGATCTTCTTGGTCCAAGGCAGGTAGCCCGGGAAGGTGACCCGGATCGACACCTGCTCGAAGCGCGAGGCGGCGAGGCGCCGAGGCGCGGCCCCAAGCATCTGTTCGTTGACCGCGACGTAGGCGTGCGTCGGCGACGTATTGACGATCAGCGTGCCGGGCGGGCGGCGCAGCCGTTGCGAGACGACGATCGCCGCGCCCGGCTCGGCGGTCACCTCTCGGGTGACGGGCTGATAGCGCTCGCGATCGAGGGTCACCGTCCCGGCGCCACACGGGACGTGCGCGGATTCGATCGGGCTCTGACCGAGGATCTTTCCGCCCCAGACGACCTTCGCATCGGCGGGCTCGGTGACGATCCGCGCGGTGCAGTTGCCGGTCGCGGCAGCCTCGGTCGCGGCGGGCTCGGTCGCGGCAGCCTCGGTCGCGGCGGCCTCGGCGGCGGGGATTGCGGCGGGCTTCGTCCGCGCAGGCTCGGCAACCGGCATCCGCACCGGCGCTGGCGCGACAGCCGCCGGCGGCTCGGCGGTCGCCGTCGGCTTCGACACAGGGTGCGCCTCGACGGCGGGTGCGAGCTCGGCACGCGCGGGTGTGGGCGCGGCGGTGGGTTTCGGCGCGGGCGTCGAGAGGCGCGCCGGCGCTAGCCACGCGCGGCCGATGAGCAGCCCAACGAAGAGACAGACGGCGTACGGCGCGGCGCGAACGGCCAGGTGTCGCGCCTGCGGCATGCGCAGACCGACCCGACTGGTGTGCTCGGCGGTAGCGACCACGGCGGTCGGTGCGGCGCGATCGGCGGCGCCGACGACGGTGGTTGGCGCGGCGCGATCGGCAGCGACGGCGGTTGGCGCGGCCCGATCGGCGACGGCGACGGCGACGGCGGTTGGCTCGGCGCGATCGACTGCGCCGACGACGGCGGTTGGCGCGGCGCGATCGGCGGCGCTGACGACGGTGGTTGGCGCGACGCGATCGGCAGTACGGACGACGGCGGTCGGCGCGACGCGATCGGCGGAGGCAACGCTGCCGACGGCGGTCGGTGCGGCCCGTTCGGCGGCGCCTGTTTTGATCGGGACGTCGATCTCGGGTGGGTGCCTGGTGGCCCGCTCGGCGGTCGCGTCGTCGTCGTCGCTCTCGAAGAGCGTGCTGTCGATGAACGAGGCCAGATCGTCGTTCGGCATCGCGCTGAGCGGGTTGGCGGGCAGCGTGAAAGCCGCCCCGGGGACACGCCGCTCGGCGGCCGGTGGGACGGCGGATGGTTTGCTCGCGATCGGGCCAACCGCGGGGGCCACACCGATCATCGTTCGCGCCATCGCCGCCGCGGGGGCCGGCGCGGCCATGCTCTTGCCCGTGGAGGGATCGGTTCGGGGCGCCACGCCGATCATCGTCATCCTCCGGGCGAGCGCGGCGACCGGTGGTGGCGGTGGCGAGCGCGACGGCGGCGGCGGGGCCGGCGAATGCGGCGAGACCAGCGTCGGTTCCGATTCGCCGGGCGTCACCGGCAGCGGCACGGCCTGCCGCCGGTGGGCCAGCAGCCGGGCGTGAACGGTGCGACTGCCCTCCTCCATCTCCAAAAGCGCGACGCGCAGGAGCGTGCGACGCGGTCCCGTCGCCGCCGGGCTCACCGGCACCGTCTTGACGTCGGTGACCCGGCATCGCCCGCGCATCGTCACCGTTTGATCGGCCAGACGGATCACGAACCGACCCTCCGTGCCCGGCGGGAGCTCGCCGGCCGCGGGCAACACCAGCGCCCCGTAGGAGGCGAAACCGGAGAACTTCTCCACGAATTCGTCGATCGTGGCGCAGCGCGTGCTGACGTGGATCAGCGGCCCCCGTGCTCCGGTCGTCGCGCCGCGGGCATCGCTGTCCCGCGCGCGGTCCGATTTTGGGGTCGGCATCGGGCGCACCACCATGCCGCTATCGACAAATGTCCCGCTGCGCTAAAGCTCAGGCTTCGAGCGAGCGATCGGCGCGGCGTTTCGTCTTGCCGCCGCTCGGCTTGCCGCCAAACCCATTGCCGCCGCCGGCCCCGTTCCCGCCACCGGTCGCGTAGAATTTTCGCGCCGCCGACTTGAGCGCGTCGGCCTTGTTGGTGCGCTCCCAGTAGAAGTCGCCGTCCTGGCGGCCGAAATGACCGTAGGCGGCCGTCTTCTGGTAGATCGGGCGCAGCAGGTTGAGCTCGCGGATGAGGGCGCCCGGCCGGCAGTCGAAGTTGGCGCGGACGATCTCGGACAGGCGATCTTCGGAGATCTTGCCGGTGCCGAAGGTGTGCACCAGCAGCGACACCGGCTCGGCGACGCCGATCGCGTAGGCCACCTGCACCTCGCAGCGCCGGGCCAGGCCAGCGGCCACCACGTTCTTTGCGATGTAGCGCGCGTAGTAGCAGGCGGAGCGGTCGACCTTCGACGGATCCTTGCCCGAGAAGGCGCCGCCGCCGTGGCGCCCCATGCCGCCGTAGGTATCGACAATGATCTTGCGCCCGGTGAGCCCCGAGTCGCCCATCGGTCCGCCGACCACGAAGCGCCCGGTCGGGTTGATGAAAAACTTGGTCTTCAGCGACACCAGCCCGTCGGGAAGCACCGGCCGCACCACCTCATCCATCACCGCTTCCTTGAGCGTGCGGTATTTGACCTCTTCGCTGTGCTGCGTGGAAACGACCACCGCGTCGATGCCCAGTGGCCGGTCGTCGCCGTCGTAGCGGACCGAGACCTGGCTCTTGCCGTCGGGCCGCAAGAAGTCGACCACGCCCTTCTTGCGCACATCGGCCAGCCGCTTCGCCAGCTTGTGCGCCGTCATGATCGGCAGCGGCATCAGCTCCGGCGTCTCGTCGCAGGCGTAGCCGAACATCATTCCTTGATCGCCGGCGCCCTGCTCGTCGCGCGTGTACACGCCCTTGCCATCGACGCCCTGGGCGATGTCGGGCGACTGTTGTTCGAGCGCCACCAGCACGCCGCAGGTCTTCCAGTCGAAGCCCATATCGGAGTGGCTGTAGCCGATCTCCTTGACCACACCGCGCACGATCTTCGGGATGTCGATCTGCGCCGCGGAGGTCACTTCCCCGGCCACCATCACGAACCCGGTCTTGGTCAGCGTTTCGCAGGCGACCCGCGAACCCTTGTCCCCCTTGATGAGCGCGTCGAGGATCCCGTCCGACACCTGATCGCAGAGCTTGTCGGGGTGACCTTCGGTGACGCTCTCGGACGTGAACAGATACTCGGACATCGAGGACTCCTTACCGGAAAGAAGAGAAGGGGACGAACGGAAGCCGCGGAAGTTTCCCAGCGCCCGCGGCGGGAGTCAATCACCGCGAGCGGCGCGGGCGCCCGAAAGTCAGGGCCCTCGGCCGCAGCCGACGTCCTTGACGACCACGCCGGGTGGAGGCGTCAGGGTAAACGCCGCGGGTGGCGGCGGTTCGTCGAGGGTTCGATCCTTGAACCGGATCTCGACGCCATCGTCGAAGCTGCTGTCGCGCTCGGCGAAGCGGATGGTGCCGGGGAGGCGGCGCCCGGCGATCGTCTCGAAGCTCTCGTACGAGGCTTGCCAGAGGCGCGCGCCATTGGCGCCGCTTCGAACCACGGCGATCAGGTCGCTTGGTCCGTTCGAGCCTGCCGACCCGCGAAAGAAGAGCTGCAAGGTGCCGCCTTCCCGGTCGCGCACGGCGAGCACGTCCGCGCCGCGCTGCGGATCCCACGACACCGTCGGCGGCGCCGCGCCCGGGGCAGACTCGGGCAGGCGTGCGTCGCCCAGCAACACGGCGGCCACGTCGACGGGCGCGAGCGGAATCCGGACCAGGGAGGCGACGTTGGCCGGACAGGCCGGCCCGCGCGATAGCTCGTTGTGTCGTACGTCGAGGAACGCGAACGAAGGCCCATCGGTGACCAGCGCGGCCACCGTCCCCTGCAGGCTCACTTCGGCCTCGAACCGGAGCCGGCCGTCGCGCTCGACCAGCATGTTGACGGTCGCGCGCACGCGCTCCCCGCCCAGCCAGCTCGTTGCCCGCGCGCGCGCGTTCATCCCAAAGAGCGCGTGCTGCCGGGCCGCGAGAGCGGCGGTGAGCGCGTCGGCGGTCGGCGCCGGATACGGGCGCACGACCGGCGGCGCGTGCATGCAGGCTCCCTCGAACGCTGTCAATCCGATGCCGATGCCGATGCCGA
>CAYTTF010000271.1:4510-6892 GCA_964440665.1 uncultured Myxococcales bacterium
CCGATGCCGATGCCGATGCCGACGACGCCGATGCGGAGTCCGCCCAGGAGCCCCGCTCTCATCGCCCGGCGGCGCTCTTGGCGTCCAGCGTGTGGATCCGCTCGCCGAGCTCGCGGGCGATCCGGTCGGTGGGCGACAGCGTGAGCGCCAGCCGGTAGGTGGCGAGCGCGCGGTCCCGCTCCTGGCGCTTCGCGTACAGATCGCCGAGGTGGCTCAGGATCTCGGGGTCGGCGGGCTCGAGCCGACCGGCCTCTTCGAGATAGGTGTCGGCCCGCGCGAGATCGCCGGAGCGAAAATACGCCCAGCCCAGGCTGTCGACGACCCCACCCGCCCCGGGCGACAACGCCACCGCGGCCTGCAGGCGCTTGATCGCGCGCGGCAGGTCCTGGCCGCGATCGGCGGCGATGAAACCGGCGAAGTTCAGCGCTTCGACGCTGCGCGGTTCGCGGGCGAGCAACGCGTCGACCTGCGCGACCGCGCGCTGCCAGTCGCCGCGGCGTTCATCGACCGCGGCGTGCGCCAGAATCAAACGATCCACCAGACGCTGGTCGAGCTGCTTGTCGTCGGGCTTCTGCGCCAAGGCTTCGTCGAGGTGGCGCGCGGCCAGGGCCGCATCCCCGCGCTTCTCGTCGATCTGACTGCGCGCGATCGCCAGATCGACCGATCGCGCACCGTCGATCGGGGCGCTCGCGGCCTCGCTGAGCCTTCGCAGCGCCTGGTCCAGCTTGCCGTGCTCGCGCTCGATCTCGGCGGCGCGCAGGCGCGATTCGAAGAACTCCGCGTCCGTCTTCGCCACGCCGAGGTAGGCTTTCGTCGAGCCGCTCCAGTCCTCCTGGGAAGCCAGTGCGGCGCCGATCATGAGCGCGACGCGGCCGGCGCTGGCGCCGAGCTTTCGCGCGCGCTCGGCGAGCGCCAAGGCGCGGGCCGGGCGCTTGACCGTGCGCTCCAGGGCGGCGGCCAGCTCCAGCGATTCGGCATCGGGAAGATCGGCCGTGAGGCCGTCGGCCAGCTCTTGCGCCGAGGTCAGATCGCCGCTCAAGACCAGCCAGCCGGCGAACGCGTCGGCGATCTCCAGCGGCGCTTCCGCTCTGTCGATCGCGTCCTTGAAGCTGGCCTTGGCGGCCACCGGCTGATTGGTGGCGATCTGTAGCTCGCCGAGCAGGATGCGGGCTTCGACGTCGGCGGGCTCGTCGGCGACCGCGGAGGTCACGGCCGCGATCGCCTCGTCGAGGCCGCCCAGGGGCCAGGAGAGCGCGGCCAGCTGGACCCGCCCACGTTGCGTGTCGGGCGCCGCCCGCACCAGGCGTCGGACGGTCTCGATCGCGGCCGAGAGATCCAGCCCACCCACCTCGGCGTCCGCCAGCTCGAGATGCGTCGTTTCGATCGCCTCGACGTCCTCGTCGGCCAGCGCCAGCCGCGCCGCCTGCTCGAGCGCCGGGATGGGACCCGCGCCCGGTCCGCCCGGGTGCGCCTGCGCGAAGTGGGCCTGAGCCAGATAGCCAGGCACGGTCGGCGCGGTGGCGAGCGAGCGCGCGATCTGATCGGCCGCGTCCTCGGTTCGTCCCAGCCGAATGAAGAGCTCGGCCAGCTCCGCGCGAACCTCGGCCGCGTCGGGATCGAACGGCAGCGCCCGCTGCAGCTCGTCGGCGGCTTCCTGCCAGCGCTCCTCGTCTTCGTAGAGGTGCGCGCGCGCGACGTGCTCGTAGGCCTCGGGGCTTACCGCGCGCGTCTGCACCACGTGCCCATTGACGATCTTCGTGATCGGCACCGGCGCCGTCGCGCAACCAACGGCGAGGCTCGCGGCGAGCGCGGCCATGGAGAGGCGGCGCATCAAAGCGGTATATTTCCGTGCTTCTTGGGCGGGTTGCTGTCGCGCTTGTTGCCGAGGACCGCGAGCGCGCGGCAGAGGCGGGCGCGGGTGTCGCGGGGGCGGATCACCTCGTCGACGTATCCCAGCGAGGCCGCCGTGTAGGGATTGGCCAGCTTCTCGCGGTATTCGGCGACGTAGCGAGCCCGCGCGGCCTCGGGATCGGCCGACTTGGCCAGCTCCTCGCGAAACACGATGTTGACCGCCCCCTCCGGTCCCATCACCGCGATCTCCGCCGACGGAAAGGCGAACGACAGATCGCCGCGGATGTGCTTGGACGACATGACGTCGTAGGCGCCGCCGTAGGCCTTGCGGGTGATGACGGTCAGCTTGGGCACGGTCGCCTCGGCGAACGCGTAGAGCAACTTGGCGCCGTGGCGGATGATGCCGCCCCACTCCTGCGCGGTGCCGGGAAGAAATCCCGGGACGTCGACGAAGGTGACGAGCGGCAGGTTGAAACAGTCGCAGAAGCGGACGAAGCGCGCCGCCTTCACCGAGGCGTCGATGTCGAGGCA
>CAYTTF010000272.1:0-6865 GCA_964440665.1 uncultured Myxococcales bacterium
TAGTTTCCGGTGGCGGTCTTCTGGACCGAGTCGCGGATGGTGTCTTCGATCATCGGATCGAGGAGATAGGCGGCCAGCACGCCGCTGTCGCCCGCGTAGCGGTAGGTGATCACGCGCCGGAGCGCGCCGCGGACGTGCTCGGTGAGCGCCACCGGATCGCGCTCGTGGGGCGCCCACTCCGCCAGCGCGCCCAGGATGTCGCGCAGGTTGCGCAACGAGATCCCCTCTTCGAGGAGGCGGCGGAGGATGTCCGTCATCAAGACCAGCGGAACCAGCTTGGGGACCACCTCGCGCACCAGCGTGGGGTGCGTGCGCTCGAGCGCGTCGAGCAGCGCCTGCGCCTCGTCGAGGCCGAAGAGCTCGTGGCCGTGGTGGCGGAGCAGCTCTAGCACCTCGTCGCCGAGTCGTGCACCCGCCGTCTCCCAGTCGCCTTGGAGAATCTCGCCGCGGCGGAGCGGCACCTCGTTGATGCGGAGCACGAACGCCGTCGGGCCCAGACCGGCGACACCCGGCCGCAAGCGCACCGCCGGCAACGGCAGGCCCAACTCGGCGAAGAGCCGCTCGCGCAGGCGCGGCACGATCTCCGTCGCGAAGAGGCCGGGGCTGACGGCGGTGGGACCGAGACGCGCGCCCAGCTCGGCGGCCACCTCGACGGCGACCGGGGTCAGCACCGGAGAGAGGGCACTGTCCTCTTCGGGCGTCGCGCGCGCCGCGCCCGCCCGGGCCGTGCCGCCCGCGGGCGCCGCCGCGCCGACGGTCGCTCCGCCGGCCGCCCTCACCGGTTCGCGGAGCAGACGCCAGGCGACCGCCCCCAGGATCAGGCCCAGGGTCAGAAACGGAATCGTCGGCAGCCCGGGCACGATCGCCAGCAGCCCCAGCAGCCCGGCCGCGATGGCGATGGCCTTGGGCTGCGCCATGATCTGCAACCCGATGTCGCGTCCCAGCTGCCCGCCCTCTTCTTCCGAAGCGACCCGCGTGACGATGATGCCCGCCGAGGTCGAGATCACCAGCGCCGGGATCTGCGCCACCAGCCCCTCGCCGATGGTGAGCACCGTGTACGTGCGCGCCGCCGTGCCGGCGTCCATCCCGCGTTGCAGGATGCCGACGATGAGCCCGCCCACGATGTTCACCGCCAGGACGACGATCCCCGCGATGGCGTCGCCCTTCACGAATTTCATGGCCCCATCCATGGAACCGAAGAGCTGCGATTCGCGCGCCAGCGCCGCCCGGCGGCGCCGCGCCTCGTTGTGATCGATGTGTCCGGCGCGCAGCTCGGCGTCGATCGACATCTGTTTGCCCGGCATCGCGTCGAGCGTGAAGCGGGCCGCGACCTCGGCGACGCGCTCGGAGCCCTTCGAGATCACGATGAACTGGATCATCGTGAGGATGAGAAAGATGACCGCGCCCACCACCAGGTTGCCGGCGACGACGAAGTTGCCGAAGGCGCGGATCACCTCGCCCGCGTCGGCGTGCAGGAGGATGAGCCGTGTCGCCGACACCTCGAGCGCCAGCCGAAACAGCGTGGTCAACAAGAGCAGCGTCGGAAACGTCGCTATCTTGAGCGCGTCGCTGACATAGATGGCGACCAGCAGCAGGGTGACGGCCGCCGCGATATTGACCGAGATCAGGAGATCGAGCAGCGGCGTCGGCAGCGGCACGATCATCATGCCGACGATCGAGACCACCAGCCCCGCCAGCGCGAGATCCGCGTAACGCGCCAGCAGCAGACGCACGTCGCCCGTCCGCAGGAGTCCCACCACCTCGGCCGACCGCTTCACCGCCACGGGCAGGGCATAGACCGGCCCGCGCAGTGCGGTCAAGCGGATCCTCCCCGGCGGCGTGGGCGGCTCTCCGGCGTACAACCAACGCGCGCTGAACGCGTTCTACGAGCCCTGAGCAACTCCCCCGACACTCGTTTCAGTTTTGGCCCTGACGGCAGTCCGATCTGAAGGACCTGCCAGAAGCGGAGATGGCAGCGTATCGGCGGATGGCGCATCACCTCGGCGCGGCCCCTCGCTGCCGCCGGCGCCTGCGCGAAAGCCAGGGTCATCGCGCATCGGTCGATGCCACCGACGGGGCTGAAGCCGTCCTGGATCCGCGCAGGCGGATCGTCCATGCCACCGGTCCCGCCCGGCACAGATCGCCCTCCTATCCCTCGAGCCCGTCCCGGACGTCAGGCCGCCCGCCGACCCGGCTTTGGCAGCGTGAGCCCCCGTGGGCGGGTGCGCGAGAGGTCATGATTCGTCTGGAGGTTCATCCAGAACTGCGGCGAGACCTCGAATGCCTTGTAGAGCAGCCACGCCGTTTCGGGCGTGATGCCGCGCTTCCCCTTGCAGATCTCGTTGACCCTCTGGAGAGGGATCCCGAGCTTCGCAGCGAGAGCGGTCTGGGACATCTTCAGCGGCTCCAGGAACTCCTTGAGCAAGATCCGCCCGGGGTGGGCGGTCACGCGGTCGATGGTGAACATGGTGGTAAAACTCCGGTTTGAGATTGCTGGGCTTGCTTGATCAGGTCGAGTCGTGTGCGTCGATCGTCGTGTCGTCGTCGTTGGTGTGTTCGTTCTTGGCGTTCTGCGCTAGTGGTAGTCCGCGATCCGGACCTCGTTCGCGTCGCTCCCCTCCCACTTGAAGACGACCCGCCACTGGTCGTTGATTCGGATGCTGTGGAACCCAGCGAGGGCGCCCTTGAGGGCCTCCAGGTTGTTGCCTGGGATCTTACCGAGGTCGTTGAGACTGATGGCGGCGTTCAAGAGATCGAGTTTGTCGAGCGCCCGATCTCGGACGTCGGGCGGGAACTTCCGCGCCCGAGCCGAATTCTTCCGCTCGAAGAGGTCCTTGGTCGTTGCATCGGAAAAGCCAGAGATCACGGATCGGTCAATTCTACACGGCTTCCGTGCAGGCGCCCTTCGCCTGCCGTGAATCCATACACTTCCCATTTATACACGGATACCGTGTAGACGCAAATCGTCTGCCGGGAAGGCATGTGGAGTTGCGGGAGTGGTCATGGTCTTCGGCTCCGGCGCCATCGGCGGCCCCGCCCGGTCGCGAACTATAAACTCGCCTGGAGCTGACCGATGAGCCCGCCTCCCCCCGGGTGGGCTGGCGCGCAGGTGACAGATGGGCGATAATCAACCGTTCGGCAACGGCGGTTCGGTTTAAGAGACCGCTTTGTTTGCCTGTCCTCGGGCGCCTCTCGCAGTCCGGCGTGGTTGGCCCCTCATCCGGCCAAAAAATGAAATACCTGAAGACCGCTCCTGGCCAGATCCTCTTGGCGCTCGTGCTGCTGGGCGTCGGCGGCCGGGCCCTGGCGACAAATTACGTCTTTTCGACGTTCAACGGAGACGCGCTCACCCAAGAGAACCTGTAGATCTACAGCTCGTCTGACGCGCTGAACTTCAAGCTGGTATCGAACACGGGCTTTGCGGGTCCGACCGGCGCGCTCCGCGATCCCAGCATCATGAAGTACGCCGACGGGAAATACTACGTCGCCTACACGGATCCGATGGGCGCCGGATGTTGCGGCAAAGAAGATCACTTCAGCATCGCATCGAGCGCGGACCTCGTTCACTGGACCAACTTGACGACAGTCAACGGGGGCGTGCCTGGATTGGCGCACGTGTGGGCGCCGGAATGGTTCGTCGAGGGCTTCACGGTGATGATCATCGCCCACATCGACACCCTCAACACCGACAGCGACTTCAAACCGTACATCTTCACCGCGCTCGACACCTCGCTGACAGCGTGGAGCGGTCCCGTGGCGATGGGCATCGGACCGAACTACATCGATACATTCGTCCTGAAGGTTGGAAGCACCTACCACGCCTTCACGAAGGAGGAGACCACGCGGTACGTGGAGCACGCGACGGCGTCGAAGCTGACCGGCCCTTGGAGCTTCATCGGAAGGGCCGACTGGGCGGGCTGGGGATCGGGAATGGAGGGTCCGTGCGTCGTGCAGCTTGACGATGGGACCTGGAGAATCTTCTTGGACGGCCAAGGCTCGGTGGGATTTCTGTATTCGAACAGCCCGGATCTGATGTCCTGGTCGAAGACGGCTCCCTTACCGGCCGTTACCGACGTCGTTCGCCATGGGACGGTCATCCGAGATATTCCGATCGGAGGTGGAGGCGCGGGCGGAAGCGCAGGCGCGGGCGCGGGCGGAAACGCAAGCGCGGGCGCGGGCGGAAGCGCAAGCGTAGGTGCGGGCGGAATTGGAGGCGCTGGCGCTGGCGGGGGCGACGCGCCCGGGTTTGGCGGAGCTGGACCCGCCGCCGGCGCGGGTGGTTTCGGCGGAACGGCGGGCAAAAGCGGCGCGGCGGCTGCGGATGGCGCAACCTCGGCAGGGGGCGCCTCTGGCGCAGGGGGCGCACTTGGTTCCGCAGGAACCTCCGGCGTAGCTGGCTCGTCCGGCACGGGTGGTTCGCCCGGACGGGACGCCTCGACCGACCCGCTCGGATCGTCGGGGACGGGCGGTGGCTCGCCGCCCGAAGGTCCCTCCGCGCAAAGCGCGGGGTGCGGCTGTGGTATCGGCCCCCAAACGTCGGCCGTCGACGTGATATCGCTCGGTGCGCTCGTCGTCTGCATCTTGCAGTGCTCGGCACGTCGCCGACGCAGAGGCGGGCGCCCTGCCCCCTTTCCTGCCGATGCCTCGAACCGCCTGCCGCTCCGGCGGAAAATCTGGCCCGCGATCGCGCTGGTTCCGCTCCTGCTGCCGTCGACCGCGTTCGGGCAAACGAAGACGATGCAGGACCTGCTCGCCAGCTACGCCGAGCAGCGATTCGGCATGTTCATCCACTACAACATGAACACCTATCACGCCGGGTGGGCCGAGAACCGGATCGCCCCCACGACGTTCGCTCCTCCCAATGTCGACTGCCACACCTTCACCGATCAGTGGGCGGCGGCCGCCAAGTCTGCGGGCATGAAGTTCGGCATCCTCACGACCAAGCACCACGACGGCTTCGCGATCTGGCCGTCCAAGGCGACGCCGCCCAGCTCCTCGCCCTACGGCGGGACGCCCTACACAATCGCACAGAGCGCGGTTCCGACCATGGACGTCGTGAAGTGCTACGTCGACTCATTCCGGGCTCAGGGGCTCGACCCCGATCTCTACTTTTCCATCTGGGACCCGAATAACGGCATCGGCTCGCAGGCGGGACACAACACCGCGCCCGGACCCGTCGACTGGAGCGTCGTCGGCCCATACGTCACCACGCAGATCACCGAGCTGCTCACCAACTATGGCGAGATTCCGCTGCTCGTGTTCGACGGCTACGCCTGGCTGACGGGGCACCAGCAGGTTCCCTACCAGCAGATCCACGCGCTCGTCCGCAAGCTTTCGCCGAACACCGTCATCATGGACCACAACGGCGGCGTCCCCTGGGAGGTCGACACCGAGTACTTCGAGGAGCCTCTCGGAGTCACCGTTCCGATTGGAAACGTGACCGTCGGATCGCAGGGGCAAACCATCGCCAAGAACAAGAATTGGTTCTGGGACAGCGGGCAGGCCTCGAGCGGCTATCTGAGCGCGACCCAGGTTGCGAGCGAGTTGAAGGTCACCGAGCCGAGCTACACGAACTTCGTCCTCGACTGCCCGCCGAATCTACAGGGAATGCTCGACGCCCCCGTGGTCGCCGTGCTGGGTCAGGTTCCGACGTACTGGAAGCCGAACGCATCGCGCGCGCCCCTGCCCGCGCAACAACCAAAGATCGAGGTGCCGCTCACCCCGCTGTCGGCGACGGCAACGAGCGGCAACGCGGCGCTCGCGATAGATGGTTACAACGACTCGCCCAAAGGCGTGAACAACACGTTGCACAGCACCCAAGGCGAGAGCTTGTGGACCTCGACCGGTTCGCTGCCCCAGTCGATTACCATCAACTTGGGTAAGAGCATCGGCAACATCGACATGTTGATGTACTTGCCCCAGCGGCACACCGGCACGACGGCGGGAAACATCACCTCGTACAAGGTCTTGGTGAGCGCCGACGGCGCGACCTTCACGCAGGTGGCCAGCGGCTCCTGGCCCGCCGACCCCACATACCACGCCCTTCTTTCCCCGCAGCGGGTCCAGTTTCCGCCGCAGACCGCGCAGTACGTGCGCCTCGAAGCCGACGCCGTAGCGGGCGGCGGGACGGCCGCGATCGTCGGCGAGCTCGCGGTTGGTTCGAGCGCAGGACCGGGCGCGGTCGGCGGGGCCGGTGGCGCGAGCGGAAACGGCGGAGCCGGCGGGGCGGGTGGCGCAAACGGCGGGGCGGGCGGCGTGGCCGGAACGAGCGGAGCGGCGGGGACGGCCGGTGGCGGTAACGCCGGTGCGGGAGGATTCACCGGCTCTGCCGGGACGGGCAACGGCGACCTCACATCGGGATCGGGCGGTGCCTCGGCGGGCGGCATGGCGACGGCGGGGACGGGTGGGACGGCAGGCTCCGAGGGCGCCGGCGGCATGGGGGGCTTGGCAGGAGCGACGGGAGCTCCGCCGACTGGTGGGTCCAGCGCCGGAACCAATGGTGGCGGAAACGGCGGGTCATCACGGCCCGGTCAAACCGGTGCCGAGGCGACAGCGGGCTGCGGCTGCGATGCCGGCGGGACCGGAGCGGTCGATTTTAGTTTGGCGACGGTGTGCCTCGGTCACTGCTTCTGCGTCGCCGCGCGCCGGCGCCGGCAGCCAAGAGCCCGCCGCGTCGCGTAGTCCACCACGCGCGGTCGAACGAGACAGCTCGGCCTTGGGAGATCGCGCCGACGATCAGGGCTTGGCCTTCTTCGAAGGTTTCGACTTGCCAGAACTGTTGAGGGCGACCGCTTGACGGACGAGCGCCTTGAAGGCGGCAGCGTTCACCTCTACCCCTTCGGGGATGTCGATCGCGCGGCGCACG
>CAYTTF010000273.1:0-6829 GCA_964440665.1 uncultured Myxococcales bacterium
CACGACCGGCTCTGGCAAGTCCGTGGCCGTGAACGGCATGATCACCAGCCTGCTCTACAACGCCACGCCCGATGAGGTCCGCTTCATCATGGTCGACCCCAAGATGCTGGAGCTGTCGATCTACGAAGGGATTCCGCACCTGCTCTTGCCGGTGGTGACCGATCCCAAGAAGGCGAATCTGGCGCTGCGCTGGGCCGTCGACGAGATGGAGCGCCGCTACGAGATGCTGGCCAAGACCGGCGTGCGCGACATCGCTAGCTACAACGCCAAGATCGACATCGCCAACGCGGGCGGAAAGGTCGAGGTGCCCGAGGCGCCGGCCCGTCGGGAGAAGAAGATCCGGGTGGTGGTCGCCGGTCCGGACGGCACCGAGCAGGAGGTCGATCTGGACGCCGCCGCGGAGATCACGGTGGCGCAAGGGGACGACGACGATGGCGGCGGCGGCGCCGGAATCGTCGGCTACGAGGCGCCGAGCGACGAGGATCTGTCGGGGGAGGCCGCCGCCGCGCAGGCCGCCCGCGAGCGCCTGGCCGCCCAACCCAGGCCGGTCAAGCTCCCCTACATCGTGATCGTCATCGACGAGTTCGCCGACCTCATGATGGTGGCACCGAAGGACGTGGAGACCAGCGTCGCGCGTCTGGCCCAGAAGGCGCGCGCCGCGGGGCTGCACCTGATCCTGGCGACGCAACGACCGTCGGTCGACGTCATCACCGGGCTCATCAAGGCCAACTTCCCCAGCCGCATTGCGCTGCAGGTCGCCTCGAAGATCGACTCGCGCACGATCCTCGACACCTCGGGGGCCGAAACGCTGCTCGGCAACGGCGACATGTTGTTCTCCGACCGCGGCACCAAGCTGCGGCGTCTCCACGGCGCGTTCCTCTCCGACGACGAGGTGCATCGCGTGGTCGACTTCCTCAAGCTGCAGGCCAAGCCCGTCTACGACATGGACATCTTGAAGCCGCGCGAAGAGGACGCGGAAGACGGCGGCGCGCCGGCCGACAGCTTCCACGACGATCTCTACGACCAGGCGGTCGCCATCGTGTGCGACACGCGGCAGGCGTCGGTCTCGTACATCCAGCGCCGGTTGCAAATCGGCTACAACCGCGCCGCGCGGATGGTCGAGCACATGGAGCGCGACGGCATCGTCGGCCCCACCAACGGCGCCAAGCCCCGCGACGTCCTCGCGCCCGCTGGGGAATATCTCCAACAAGGCGTGTGACCCCGAGAGGGTCCAACGCCCCCCGCGAAGAGCTCCGGCGAGACAAGCCCGCCTACGCTCACGCGATCGGGGGATGGGTTAAGATCGGCTCATGCTGGCCTCACTGATCGCGGCGCTGCTCGCCGCGACGACGCCCGCTGCGCCGGCGGCGCGGCTCGATCTCGATACGGTCGTGGATCGGGTGCAGCGCCGCTACGACGGGGCGGCGGACTTCCGCGCGCGCTTCACGCAGACCCTGACCAGCGCCGCGATGGGGCGAAAGACGAATTCGTCGGGGACGGTGATGTTCAAGAAGCCCGGTCGGATGCGCTGGGACTATCAGAAGCCGGAGCTAGCCACCTACGTGAGCGATGGCGGCGTGCTGTGGCTCTACGAGCCGGAGGACCGGCAGGCGTTCAAGCAGGCGCTCAAGGCGTCCCAGCTTCCGGCCGCGCTGGCGTTCCTGACCGGCAAGGGCAAGCTCGCCGCCGAGTTCGACATCACCACCGCCGTCAAGACGCCCTACGGCACGCCGGGGGACTACCTCCTGATGCTGGCACCCAAGGTCGCCGAACCGCAGGTCAAGACCATCTTGTTCGTGGTCGATCCGCACACGTTCGACGTCCGCGAAAGCGTCATCACCGACGGGCAGGGGAATCTCAACGATCTCACCTTCGCCGACATCCGCATGGGGACCCACATCGCGGAGACGGAGTTCCACTTCGCGCCGCCCGCCGGCGTGCGCGTCATCGACACCGCCAAGCTCGGTAAGTAGATCGCGTGGGCGCTTTGCCCGCCGTCGCGGGCTCAGGTCACCGCGCGGGCCGGGCCGACGAGCCGACCTCCAAATCTCAGAATCGGCTCAGAATCGGAAGAACAGGGCGCCGCCGGTCGTGTGGCCGCCCACCATCGGGGCGATCCCCAGCGTATTGGTGGTGGTGGTGGTAGGCGCCGGCTTCTCGCTGCCGGCGGTGCTGGGACCGAGGATCAGCGGCAGCGCACAGAACCCGGCGCCGAGGGCCGCCAAGCCCGCGACGACGTAGCCGACGTCGGCCAGCGTGGCATCGCGCTTGCCCGAGCTCGAAAGGCTATCGAGCCGAGCCTGGTCGGTGTTGGGCGTGTTCTGGTAGTCGCTCTCGGTTTTTACCTCCAGGATGCCGAACGTCACGCCGAAGACCAACGCCGCGGCGCCGCCGATCAAGAGTCCCTTCATCCAGCGCGTCCGGTTCGGTGTCATCTCGGAGCCGCTCATGAAGCCGCCGCCGCCGCCCGTGCTGGCGGCTTTGGCGCCCCCGAGGTCGATGGCGGCCTCCTCGTTCTCGGAGACCGTCACCGGCTTGCTGCCCTGTTTGCCGTCCGGATAGGTGTACTCGAGGATGTAGTCGCCCTTGGGGACGCTGAAGATCGTCACCGGCGCGTTTCCGAAGAAACGACCCTCGAGGAAGACCTTGACCTTGGCTTCGGCGGGCGCGGTCACGACCACCCGGCCGAGACCTTCGCCGTTTGGCGACGAGAAGTGCACGTGGCCCAGGCTGTCGGTCTTGGGCGCCTCCTGGTTGGTGTCCAGGATAGCCTTGGGTTTCTCGACGTCGTTGGCCTGGGAGGCGGGCTTTTCGTCGGTCGGAGCCCCGGCGGGCTTCTCGTCATCCGACGTGGCCGGCGTCGCGTCCGCAGCGGGAGCCTTAGCGGGAGACTTCTTCTTGGCCGATGCCGGTGAAGCGGCGAGCAACGTCAAACCTCCCGCCAACATGGCGAAAAGGATTCCTCGCGAGGGGCCCGAACGGAGATCTGAACGGATCATGGCAAAGTCCTGTTGGAGGTTGGCAGAACGCTCCCGCACTTCGGGCGGCACAATACGCCGAACTCACGAAAATTGCATCAGCGCAGGCGGAGCGCCACGCCGCTCACCATCATCACCACCGACTCCGCGCGGTCGGAGAGGATCTGGTTCGCCATCCCGGCCACGTCGATGAGCCGCCGATCGGGGACGTTGGCGGGCAAGAAACCGAGCCCGATCTCGGTGGTCACCAGCACGCCCGGCGTCGTCGATCGGTAGAGCCGGTCCGCCAGCACCTCGACCTCGCCCAGCAGCGCTTTGTCCGAGCTCTTGTCCGTCACCGACAGTCGATTCGACAGCCAGACCGTCAAGCGATCGATCACCAGGGCGCCGCATCCGTCGAGCGTCGCGGGCTCCAGCGCGGCGGAGAGGGCGTCCGGCGCCCCGATCAGCTTCCAGCTCGCGTCCTGATCCTTCCGGTGGCCGACCAGCCGCGCTTTCAGCTCGTCGTCTCCGTCGAGGTACGCGGCGACGTAGAGCCAGGGCGGCGGTCCCATCTCGGAGGCGCGCCGGATCGCGTATTCCGACTTTCCCGACCGGAGCCCGCCGGTGACGAACGTGAACATCCTTCAAAACTACCTTCAGTGTCCCAAGAACGCGAGCGCCGTCCGCACCAAGAAATCGCGCACGTCGGCACCGTTCCTAGTCGACGATCGCGTCTTCGGCGAGGAGCAGGTACGGCTCGGCGATCGGATCGCCCTGGTCGTCGGCGCCGCCCACGCGTCGCAGCCGTAGCCCGCGCGCGTCGCCATAGATGAGCACCGCAGTCCCGGCGCCCGAATCGTCGACCGGCACGGCCCGCGCCGGCTCGCCGCCCGCCGCCACCACCTCGAAATCTCCTTCCGGCCCGACCAGCGGTTCGTACTGAACCTGCCGCACGACCCGTGCCTCGCCGACCGCGTGAAAGCGCATCTCGCACCCTTCGGGAATCTCCGGGTGCTCCTCGACGACCACATCGATGTAGCGAGCAACCACGGAAGCAGCTTACCGGACCGAGCGGCGTTCGGATTGAATACACGTAATTTACGTGATACACGTGATTTACGTGATACACCATGGGACGCAACATCACCCTCTCGTTCGACGATGACATCCTGCGCGAGGCGAAGATCTTGGCGGCTCAACAGGGACTGTCGGTGTCTGCATTTTTGAGGCGGGAGCTGTCCCGCCTCGTGGAAGACCAGCGCGGTTTCGTGAAAGCGCGAGACGCCGCCTTTCGAAGACTGACGCATGGGACGTCGTTGGGCGGCGGCGCGCCACCCGCCCGCGACGAGCTTCACGATCGTGCCAAGCTTCGTTGACACGAACGTCCTCGTCTACGCCGAGGATCGGGATGCCGGACGCAAGCACGAGATCGCGCGCGATCTGATCGTCGATCTCTGGCAGAGCCGGGACGGGGTGATCAGTGTTCAGGTTCTACAGGAGCTCTACGTGACCCTGACCCGTAAGGTGCGTCGCCCCCTTGCGCCCGGGCGTGCCGCCGAAGTGGTTCGCGAATATCTGGCCTGGCGTGTCGTCGAGAACGACAGCCAGCTTCTGGTCGCCGCGATTGCTCTTCAGCAGAAGGCGAGTATCTCTTTCTGGGACGCCCTGGTCGTCGAGGCCGCCAGCGCCGCCGCCTGCGACCGCCTCTACTCCGAAGACCTGAATTCGGGACAACGCTTCGGATCGATCGAGATCGTGAACCCGTTCGCGCGTCGTTGAGGGCAAAAAAAAGCGCGGGAGACCATCAGATCTCCCGCGCTCGATGTTACGGGGTCCGGTCTACGAGCAGCCGCTCGTCGTGCCGCAGTTCACGCACTTGTGGCAGCTGCCGTTGGGGATCATGATCGATCCGCATTCGGGGCAGGTCGGCGCGTCGGTGCGGGCGATGAAGCTGTAGTTGCCGTTGCCGGTGTGCGCGTTGCCGTTGGCGTGACCATTCCCGTTGGCGTGGCCGTTCTGACCGTTCGGTTTGGCGCTCATGTCGATTACTTCCACCTTGGCCGCGGCGGCGACCACTTCTCCGACGCGCGCCAGCTCGTCGCCGTCGGCGGCCGAGACCGGCGCCTCGATGGACGGCGCCTGCTTGACGAACTTCCCGCCCAGCCAGCGGAAGAGGTAGTCCATGATCGAGCTGACCCGCGGGATGTCGGGGTTCTCGGTGAAGCCGTAAGGTTCGAAGCGGGTCCGCGCGAACTTGTCGCAGAGCAGCCGCATCGGCACCCCGTGCTGCAGCGCCAGCGAGATCGCGGTCGCGAAGCTGTCCATGAGGCCCGAGATCGTCGAGCCCTCCTTGGCCATCTTCACGAAGATCTCCCCCGGCTCGCCGGTCTCGTAGAGACCGACGTGGATGTAGCCCTCGTGACCTGCGATCGAGAATTTGTGCGTGAACGACTGACGCTCGTCGGGCAGCTTCTTGCGCACCGCCGCGGGCGGGCCGTTTCTCACCGGCTCGGCCGCCACCGCGCCGGCGCCGACGCCCCCTTTGACCAATCCCGGATCGGTCTTGCTGGTCGACAGTGGCTGCGTGCGCTTGCAGCCGTCGCGGTAGATGGCGACCGCCTTGAGTCCCTGCTTCCACGATTCGAGGTAGGCCTCCTGCACGTCCTCGACCGTGGCGTCGGGTGGCAGGTTGACCGTCTTCGAGATAGCGCCCGAGATGAACGGCTGCGCGGCCGCCATCATCCGGATGTGCCCCTGGTAGTGGATCGACCGGGTGCCGTTGGCGGCGCGGAATGCGCAGTCGAACACCGGCAGGTGCTCGGGCTTGAGACCCGGCGCCCCCTCGATGGTCTCCTCGGTGTCGATGTACTCGACGATCCCCTTCACCTGCGCCTCGTCGTAACCGAGATTGTCGAGCGCTTCGGTCAGCGTATTGTTGACGATCTTGATCATGCCGCCGCCGACCAGCCGCTTGTACTTGATGAGTGCGATGTCCGGCTCGATGCCGGTGGTGTCGCAATCCATCATGAAGCCGATGGTCCCCGTGGGCGCCAGCACCGTCGCCTGGCCGTTGCGGTACCCGTGAACCGCGCCAATGGCCAGCGTCTGGTCCCAGGCGTCGCGCGCGGCGTCCATCAGCTCCACCGGCACGAAGGCCGCGTCGAGCTTGTCGACCGCGCGGCGGTGCTTCTTCATGACGCCCAGGAACGGCTCGCGGTTCTCGGCGTAGCCGGCGAACGGTCCGGTCACGTCGCGCGCGATGACGGCGCTGGTCCGATATCCCCAGCCGGTCATGAGCGCCGTGATGGCGCCCGCGTAGGCGCGTGCCGGGGCGCTGTCGTAGGGCACGCCCCGCGACATGAGCAGCGCGCCCAGGTTTGCGTAGCCCAGGCCGAGCGGCCGGAACTTGAGCGAGTTGTCGCGGATCTTGTCGGTCGGGTACTTGGCGTTGCCGACGATGATCTCTTGTCCGAGCGTGGTGATCTCGACGGCGCGCCGGAACGCCTCGACGTCCATCTCGCGGCCGTTGGCCTTGACGTCCCCGTCCGCGCCCACGAACTTGCGCAGGTTCAGCGAGGCCAGGTTGCAGGCCGAGTCGTCCAGGTACATGTACTCGCTGCAGGGGTTGGAGGCGTTGATGCGCGCCGTCCCCGACGAGGTGTGCCAGTCGTTGATGGTGGTGTCGAACTGCAGTCCCGGATCGCCGCACATCCAGGCCGCCTCGGCGATCTCGCGCCACAGCTTGCGCGCCTTCATCGTGTCGACCGGGCGTCCATCGCGCACCGCGCGGGTCGTCCAGTCGCGGTCCTTCTGCACCGCCTCCATGAAATCGTCGGTGACGCGCACCGAGTTGTTCGAGTTCTGGAAGA
>CAYTTF010000274.1:0-6744 GCA_964440665.1 uncultured Myxococcales bacterium
GCGAGCGCGATCCCGATTTGCAGCAGCGCGATCGCGAACCCCAGCGGCGGGCCGAGCTTGGCCGCGGCGTCGCGCGATGCCTCCAGCCGTTCGGACTTGGCCTGGAGATCTTTTTCCTCCGCGCGGTACCGCTCGACGTCGGCCGCGGCGCCGGCCGCCTCGGCGCCGGTGGTGCGGCGGGCCTCCATCTCGGCGATCCGCTGCTTGATGCTCTTGGCTTGGTAGAAGGCCCAGCTGTCGGAAGCCTGCGCCTGATACAGCATCACCTTGCTGCCGAAGCCGCCTGCCTTGAGCGATCCGATTCCCGTCGCGACCGCCAGCACGACGATCATCAGCGACACGTAGCGGGTCCAGCTCTCCCGCTGTTCCTTCTCCTTGGCGCCGAGGCGCTCGCTGTGGATCGAGCGGATCAGCTCCTGGACGTCGTCTTGCTGGGCGGTGTTGGTCATTGGGTGGGCTCGCTCTCACCGTCGGTGGGAAGACTCTGGTCGAGATCCTCCTCCGACAGCGGCGCCGTGATCCGGTAGCCGCCATCGAGCCACCTTCCGAGATCTGCGGCGCGGCAGCGCTGGGAACAGAACGGACGGAAGGGGCTGGGATCGGTCGATTCCTCGAAGCTCCGGGAACAGGTGGGGCACTTCCTGCGCACGGGCAAAAGATAGGCCGACAGCGGGCGGCTTGCCAAGCGCCGTCGGCACAGGTTGCTGGTCGAACCGATCCACGTTTCCGCGGCGACCCAAACAGCACAGAATTCGTCGTCGCGCCGTTTTACCGGTAAGGATAGAGCCGTGAACCGGCCGCTCGAGCCAAGCGCCGCGCCCGATTCCGGGCCGCGGTCCCCCCGGGCCTCCGGGGGCAGCGATCCGCTGCGGGCCCTGCGCGCGTTGCCGCGCGTGGTTTGGCTGCTCGGCCTGGCCAGCCTGCTCAACGACGTTTCGAGCGAGGCGATCTTTCCGCTGCTGCCGACGTTCCTGGTCTCGCTGGGCGCGCCGATGAGCTTTCTGGGGCTCATCGAGGGGAGCGCCGACGCGCTGGGGAGCATCATCAAGATGGCGGCCGGCAAGCTCTCGGACCGTGGTCCGCGTCGCACGCTGGTCGCGGGAGGCTACGCGCTGCCGGCGCTCGCACGGGCGGGCATTGCCGCCGCGCTCGCCCCCTGGCACGTCCTGGCGGCCCGCCTCTTTGATCGGGCCGGCAAAGGGATTCGCTCGGGGCCCCGCGACGCGCTCATCGCCGATTCGGTCGCGCCGTCACAGCGCGGGCGCGCGTTCGGGCTGAACCGCGCGATGGACAACTTCGGCGCCGCGCTGGGGCCGATCATCGCCTGGGCGCTGCTCTCGCTGGGAGCGAGCCTGCGGATGACCTTTGCGATCGCGTCGGTTTTCGGCTTGATGGCGCCGGTCGTACTTTTCTATCGCCTGCGAGAGAGCGAACAGCTCGCCGATCGGAGCGGCCCGCTAGACAGCCGCCCACGGAGCGGCACGCTGGGTCGAGGGTTCTCAGCCTATTTGGCAGCCTGTGTCTTGTTCGCTTTCGGCAATTCGTCGGACGCGTTCCTGTTGGTGCGGGCCCACCAGCTTGGTTGGGCCACCCGAACGCTGCCGCTCCTGTGGTCGTTCCATCATCTGGTGAAGTCGATGGCGGCCGTGCCGGGCGGCGCGCTGTCGGATCGACACTCGCGTGCGTTGGTCGTCGCGGCCGGCTGGACTGCCTACGCGCTCACCTACGTCGGCTTCGCGTTCGCCAGCTCGAAGTGGCAGATCGTGATCCTGCTGCTGGCCTACGCGCTCTATCACGGGCTCGCCGAGGGGGCCGAGCGCGCCATCGTCGCCGATCTGGCCGGGCGCGGCACCCGCGGTCGGGCTTTCGGGATCTACCACGGCATCATCGGGGCGGCGGCATTGCCGGCTGGGCTCGGCACCGGTTGGATCTGGGACCGCTGGGGCGCCACCTACGCCCTCAGCCTCAACGCCGGTTTCGCGGCACTCGCGGCGATCTGGCTCTTCGCGCTCTCGTTCGTGGGCCCGCTGCGCCGCGGTGCCGTCGCGGGACGCTGATCGCGAGGAGGCCTAGAGGGCCGCGCTGTCGCCCTCTGTGAGGGCGGCCCGCTGCTGGGCCAGCCGCTGGCGGCGGACCTGCAGAATCTCGCGCAGAACGATCTGCAGCGTCGCCACCACCGGCACCGCCACGATGGCGCCGACAATGCCGGCCATCTCGCCCAGAAACAGCAACGACAGCGTCGTGACCAGCGGATTGACGTGGACCGTGCGCCGGAAGATGAGCGGGCCTAGCACGTTCCCCTCGATCTGGCCGTAGACGATGAAATAGATGGCCGCGGCGACACCGTGCCAGGATCCGGCCGTGAGGAATGCGACCAGGGAGATCGCGACGCCCATGGCCAGCGGGCCGGCGTACGGGACCATGCTGGACAGGCCCGACAGGATGCCGAGTGGCAGGAAGAACGGCACCCCGTCGATGGCCAGGAAGGTGGTGGTCAGGGTGCCGTTGATGGCGCAGATGAGGGTGAGGCCCCCGATGTATCCGCCGATCGACTGGTAGATCTTGCCGAGGACGTCCTCGTAGGCGCCCAGGTGCTCGGGGCGTGCCTCGTTGAGGACCGCGCGCACCAGCCGCCCCCCGAAGACCAGCATGAAGACGACCAGGAACGAGATCGTCACCACCGCGGCGACCCCGGTCAGCAAGCCCCCGAGCGCGTTCAGGATCGGCGTGGCCGCCCCGGCCACCATCTCGGGAAACCGTCGCTCTAGCCCCTCGACGTAGGCACCCAGATGGAAGCGTGTGTCGAGCGTCCGGAAGATGGCGCTGCCCCGCGCCGTGTGGATGAAATGGGGCGCGTCGCGCACGAGCTCCTTGCCCTGATCGACGCCCGGTGGAATCAAGGTGAAGCCGAGCGCGACCACCAGACCGAGCAGCGTCAGGGTGACGATGGCGATCGCGAGCGGACGTTTGATTCGGCGGCGCACCAGCATGACGACCGCATGATCGAGCGCGATCGCGATGGTCGCCGCCGCGCCGATCAGGGTCACGGCGACCAGCGCGCGGGCGATGGCGCCCACCAGCAGGGCGACGCCCAGCACGCCGAAAGAGACGGTGAACACCGTCTTGAGCGTCACCTGGGAGGGCCGGACCTCCGGGTTCGGTTGGGGCAAGGGGGCATCCTGAAGCGGAGCGAATCGTCGTGTCAACCGCGGTAACATGGGCCCGATGACGGGCGCAGGGCGAGGAGCGACGTTCGGTCTGCTCGCGGCGGCGACGTTCGGCGTGAGCGCGCCGCTGGCCAAGTTGCTCGGCGCGCGCATCCAGCCGCTCATGCTGGCGGGATTGCTCTACGCCGGCGCGGGAGCGGCCCTCACGATCGTGGGGATCCTTCGTGGTCTGGGGGGCGGGGCGGGCGGCCAGAAGCCGGGCGAGATGCCGCTCGGGCGCGGCGATCTGGGTGCGCTCGGCGCGGTGACGGTTCTCGGCGGGATGGTGGGACCGCTGCTCATGCTGTTCGGGCTGGCGCGATCATCGGCCACGGCGGGTGCGCTGTTCCTGAACCTGGAGGGGCCGCTCACGGCGTTGGTCGCGGTGGCGGCGTTTGGCGAGCATCTGGGGCGCCGCGGTCTGCGCGCGACGGTGCTGGTGTTCGCCGGCGCGGCGCTGCTGGGTGCCGGGGGCGGCGTCGGTCGGGTGTCACTCGGCGGAGCGGCGGCCCTGGCGGGTGCTTGCCTCGCCTGGGCCGTCGACAACAACCTCACCCAGAGGCTGGCGTTGCGCGATCCGATCGCGGTCGTCCGCGCCAAGACCCTGGGCGCGGGGGGCGCACTGCTCCTCCTCGCTGTCGTTTTCGGCAATCAGCTGCCGCCGCCACGGTTGGCCCTGGCGGCGCTCACCCTCGGTGCGATCAGCTATGGGGCCAGCGTCCTCCTCGACGCCTACGCGTTGCGATGGCTCGGCGCCGCACGCGAGGCGGCCTTCTTCGCGACCGCACCCTTCGTCGGCGCGCTGGTGGGAGCGGCGCTGTTTCGCGAGCCAGTGACCCTCTCGGAGCTCGGCGCCGGCGCGCTCATGATCGCGGGCGTGGCGGCGCTGCTGCGCGAGCGGCACGGACATCTTCACACCCACGCGCCCATCGAGCACGCGCACGTCCACGTGCACGACGCGCACCACACGCACCCGCACGGAGGACCCGGCGACGAATCGGGGGCCGAGCCGCACGCGCACCTTCATCGCCACGAGGCGATCACCCACGATCACCCCCACACCTCCGACGCCCACCACCGCCACCGCCACTGAGCAATAAGGTAGCGTCTGATCGCGTCGGGGAAGGGCAGCCTTTGCCGGCCCGACCCCATCGCGGGGGGGCGCGGGACCTTTCAGGGTCTCGGCTTGATGGTCAGGGCTTCTTGGAGCGTGTCGCGGGCGGCCTCCGCGTTGCCGAGGCCGGCCTCGGCCTTGGCCAGCTCGGTCAGCACGGTGGCGCGCTCGTCCGCACCCTCCAGCGCGCGCAGCAGATGGACGCGCGCCTGGTGGAATCGTTTGAGCTCGATGTAGCTGCGCCCGATCAGAAAGTTGGTCAGCCACAGGTCGGGATCGTCGACCAGGCTTCGTTCGAGAAGGCCGACCGCCTTGTCGATTCTGCCGTCGCGCTGGGCTAGGGTGGCCAGGCGCGCGATGGGCAGGGCGAAGGCGCTGTTTTGCAGCGCCGCCTCCTCGTAGAGACGGCAGGCATCGTCGATGCGCCCGGCCGCTTCCGCCAGCGCGCCGAGCCGCTCTTGCGGTGCGCCGAACCCGGGGGCGATCGCGCGCGCTCGCTCGAAGGCGGCCACCGCGCCCGTCTCGTCGCCGCCGGCCAGCAGCCGCTCGCCGAGCCGGTAGGCCGCCTGGCAGGAGAGCGGGTTGCGCGCCTCCGCACGCCGAAGCGCCCCGATCGCGGTCTCACCGGACGCGACGGTTCCCAGCAGGAGCGGTGGCAGGTGACTCTCCGGCGCCAGCCGCTCGGCGGTCTCGAACGAGCGGCAGGCTTCTTCGGTGGCCCCTTCGCTCACCTGCCGGAGGCCGTCGATCAGCAAGCGCTCGATCTTGCCGCCGCCGAGCGCCAGATAGCGGGAGTCCGGGAAGAGACGCGCCGCTTGCCGGGCGTCCATCAGCGTAGGCGGCGGAAAAGAGAGCCGCGGTCCGCCGGTGCCGCCCAGCTGCACCCCCATCTGGGCGGCGGCCGACAGGTAGAACCCCAGGCGCGCGGCCGCGTGTCGGCGTTCGAGGCGCTCCTCGGCGTAGCTGGCGGCCCGTGCCGGGATCGCCGCGCGCAGCTCGGGCTCGGCTAGCGCGCGCTCCAGCACGGTTTCGAGCTCGGCGCCGTCGCGAAAGAGAAATCCGGTTTGCCCGGGCCGGACCACCGCGCGGTACGGCTCTAGATCCGCACAGATCGCCAGGACGCCGTGGGCGGCGTAGTCGATGAACCGGAGATCTTCGCTGCAGCGGTTGAAGGGCGTCGGCGCGAGCGGCGCGATGCCGATGTCGATCCCCTCGAGGAACCGGTGATAGCGCTCGAGCGATCCGGCCGCCATGAAGGAGACGCGCGCGGCCGGCAGCGAGGCGAGCGTCGTGCGCAGCTCCGGGTCGCCCATGATAGAGACGCGCGCCTCGGGGTGTCGCTCCAGCACGCCGGCCAGCGCCGGCAGCGCGACCAACAGGTCGTTGCGCTCGGCGCGCGATCCGGCCCAGCCGATCACGACACGGTCGGTGGGGCGGACCGGCGGCAGCCCAGGCGCGTCCCAGAGCTGGCTCGGGAACACCGCGCGGCGCGGGTTGAGCGCGGCGAACCGCGTCTCCAGGGCGGCCGCCGCCAGCTGCAGACAGTCGGCCTGCCGCGCCAGCTGCGGCACCAGGCTGCGGGCCACCAGATCCGATTGGGGCGCCGGGAGCTCGTCGGTGGCGGTCGACGCAAAGAAATGGCAGCCGATCTCGTAGGCCGTCAGCCGCCCCTGTCGCCGGCGCGCCGCGATGATCGGCAGCAGATCGGGATCGGCCACATCGCGCAGCACCAGCACGTCGGCCGCCAGCAGGAGTCCTTCGCTGTAGAGCGCGGGTGACAACGTGAACCCGCTGACCACCGTCACGTCGGCCAGCTCGCCCAGCGCGCGGCACGGTTGCAACGTTCGGTGACTCGCCTGCCCGCGATCGAGTGGCTCCGGCGGTCCGATCTGCACCACCAGCAGCGGCGACCGCTCGCCGATCGGTGCCGGCGGCGTCGACGACACCGATGTTGCGGGCGGGCGCAGGCCGGCCCCGCTCACGGCCGCCGGGTTTGCAGGTCGGGTGAGCCGGTGCCGTCGGTTTGGATGCCGCGCTCGCTGCTCGGCACCGCCGCGGCGAACCGCGCCTCCTCGGCCCGGAAGTCGTCGACGAACAGGGTGCCCATCATGGCCGCCGAGGAGGCCGCGCCGCCTTCGATGTGCGGCCCCAGCGCGGCCTCGAATTCACGGGCCGTCTGGTAGCGCTGGTTCGGATCGACCTGCAGCGCCTTCCGGACGATCTCGGCGCAGGGGCCCGGGAGGGCGGCGATGCGGCCGAGCTCGTCGGGCCCCGGACCGGTGGCCGCCTTGACCAGCAGCTCGTAGGTCGTCTCGCCGTGGTAGAGGACGCCGCCGGTCAGGCAATAGAAGATCACCAGACCCAGCGAAAACAGATCCGCGCGGCCGTCGATGTTGATACCGCGCGCCTGCTCGGGCGACATGA
>CAYTTF010000275.1:0-6703 GCA_964440665.1 uncultured Myxococcales bacterium
CGGGCGCGAACAGAAAGGCCAGCTTCGCCTCACGCAGGCAGCGCGCCGCCAGCTCCGGGCTCGGCGCCGGGGTCAGCCCCAGCGCCTCGATGACGTCGTGTGAGCCCGACTGCGAGGACTGGGCGCGGTTGCCGTGCTTGGCGACCACCACACCGGCACCCGCCACGATGAACGCCGCGATCGTCGAGACGTTGACCGAGCGCGATCCGTCGCCGCCGGTGCCGCAGGTGTCGACCATCGTCTCGCTCGAAAAATCCACGCCGATCATCCGGGCGCGCATGGCGCGGGCCGCGCCCACGAGCTCGTCGACGGTCTCCCCTTTCATGCGCATCCCGATCAGCAGGCCCCCGATCTGCGCCGGGGTCGCCTGCCCGTCCATGATCTGCCCGACCACCTCCGCCATCTCGTCGGCCGACAGATCGTGCCGGTCGATGATCTTGGCCAGCGCCTCGCGCAGCGCGAGCGCGCTCACGGGCGTCCCCCGCGCTCGAGGAAGTTGCGCAGCAGTTCCTTGCCGGACGTCGTGAGAAACGATTCCGGGTGGAACTGCACCCCCTCGACCGGCAACGACTTGTGTCTGACCGCCATGATCTCCTCGTCCGCCGTCCTGGCCGTGACCTCCAGGCATTCCGGCACGCTGGCCCGCTCGATGAGCAGCGAATGGTAGCGCGTCGCCTCGAAGGGATTCGGCAGCCCCGTGAAAACGCCGCGCCCGTCGTGGAAGATCTTCGAAGTCTTGCCGTGCATGATCCGCGCGGCGCGCACGATCTTGCCACCGAACGCCTGGCCTATCGCTTGGTGACCCAGGCAGACGCCCAGGATCGGAATCTTCCCGGCGTAGGTCTTGATCACCTCCAGGCTGATGCCGGCCTCGTTGGGCGTGCAGGGCCCCGGCGAGATCACGATCTTCGACGGGGCGAGCCCGGCGATGTCGGCCGCCGCGATCTCGTCGTTGCGCACGACGCGTACCTCCTGCCCCAGCTCGCCCAGATATTGAACGAGGTTGTAGGTGAACGAGTCGTAGTTGTCGATCACGAGGAGCATCAGCGACTCCCCCCCCCGCCGGCGGTCCGCCGGGCGATCTCCACCGCGCTCACCACCGCGCCCGCCTTGTTCACGCACTCCTGGTACTCGTCGGCGGGTACGCTGTCGGCGACGATTCCGGCCCCGGCTTGCACGTAGATCTTGTCGCCCAGGGTCACCATGGTCCGGATCGCGATCGAAAGATCGATGTTCCCGGTATACGAGAAATACCCGACGGCGCCGCCGTAGATCCCCCGCCGGGACGGCTCCAGCTCCTCGATGATCTCCATGGCGCGGATCTTGGGCGCGCCGCTCAGCGTTCCTGCCGGGAAGGCGGCCTGCACCACGTCGGCCGGTCGGACCCCGGGGCGCACCCGACCCCGGACGTTCGAGACCAGGTGCATGACGTGCGAATAGCGCTCGGTCACCATCCGATCGTGCAGAACGACCGTGCCGGGCACCGAAACCCGGCCGACGTCGTTGCGCCCCAGATCGATCAGCATGGTGTGCTCGGCCAGCTCCTTGGGGTCCGAGCGCAGCTCGGCTTCCAGCGCGGCATCCTCCACGGAGGTGGCGCCGCGCCGGCGGGTCCCGGCGATCGGCCGCAACTCGACCTCGCCATTTTCGAGGCGCACCAGCACCTCCGGCGACGCGCCGGTGACCACGGCTTCGGGAAACTCCAGGTGGAACATGTACGGCGACGGGTTGATGACCCGCAGCGCGCGGTAGACGTCGAAGGGATCGACCTGCCCGCGCGGCAGCTCGAAGCGCTGCGAGTAGACCACCTGAAACGCGTCGCCGGCCAGGACGTACTCCTGGATCCGGCGCACGCCCGCCTCGTAGGCCTCGCGCGTGACGGTGGCGCGCGGCGGCGACGCGGAGGCCGCCGGCGGTGCCGGCGTCGGATCGAGCGCGCGCAGCGCCGGGGCCGGGCGCGCCAGCCGCTCGACGATATCCTCGATGCGCGCGCAGGCGTCGTCGTAGGCACGGCCCGGATCGCCCGCGCTGCCGCCGAGGTCCGCGGCGGCGACCACTTTCACGGTCCCGCGCAGGTTGTCGAAGATGACCACCGTGTCGGTGATGGCGAAGCAGAGCTCGGGCAGGCCCAGATCGTCGGGTTTTAGGCTGGGGAGCCGTTCGAAGGTGCGCGCGATGTCGTAGCCGAGCCAACCGACCGCCCCTCCGAAGAAGCGCGGCAGCCCGGGCGGCACCACCGGCGCCAGCTTGGCGAGGTAGTCGTCGAGGAAGCGCAGCGGCTCGCGGGCCTGCACCCGCTCGGCGACGCGCAGCTCGCCGCCGCCCGGGGTCAGAACCTCCACCGTGCCGCCGCGCGCCCGCACCACCGCCCGCGGCCGCACGCCGACGAAGCTGTAGGCGGCCCACTTGTCGCCGCCCACCACGCTTTCCAGCAGAAACGAATACGGCCCACGTCCGAGCTTCGCATAGGCCGAGACCGGCGTCTCCGCGTCCGCCAGCACCTCCCGGTACACGAAGGCGAGCCGGCTGCCGCCTGCCAGCGCGAGGAACTCCGCGCGATCCGGAACGAAACGCATGAGCTTTGCAAGATACCACGCGTGCTGGCGGTCACCCGTCGGCCCACTGTCGCGCTATCGGCCCGGCGGCTATCGGCTATTATGGGCGCCGTTCGGATCGTCCGCCGCCGTCACCCAAACACGTGTCACCACCCGATCCCCCATCCGCGCCCGGGCCGCTTACCCGCCGATATGTGGCCTGGACGCTCCGGCATGGCAAGCTGCTCTGGGGGCTGGCGTTGCTGCTCGCCATCCCGGCGGCCTGGCGCACCACGACGCTCTACCGGCATCTGCGCAGCGACGTCGAGGAGCTGCTGCCGCGCGATGCGCCCAGCGTGGTCGCGATCGAGGAGCTGCGCCATCGCATGTCGGGCCTGCAGTACCTGGGCCTCCTCGTCGACACCGGCGGCCCCGAGCGCCTACCGGCCGGCGAGCGCTTCCTCGACGATCTCGCGGCGCGCATCCGGCGCTATCCGCGCGCGGAGGTCAGCGACGTGCGCACCGGCTTCGCCTCCGAGCGCGCCTTCGTCGAAAAGCATGCCGGCAGCCTGATCGCGCTCGAGGATCTGAAGATCGTCCGGCAGCGCATCGAAGACCGGCTGCACTGGGAGTACGCCAAGAAGACCGACACGCTGCTCGACGCCAACGAGCCGGCGCCTCCGCTCGACTTCAGCGACATCGACCGGAAGTACGCCGGTCAGCTGGGCGGCCGTGATCTGGAGGGCAATCGGTTCTCGAATCGCAGGATGGGTCTGACGCTGATGCTGGTCGAGGTGGGCGGCTTTTCGACCAGCGCCGCGCAGGCGGCCACCCTCATCCGGCACGTCAAGGACGACATGCGCGCGCTGGGCGGGCCGGACCATTACGCGCCCGGGATGCGGGTGGGATTCACGGGCGACGTCGCGATCGCGGCCGAGGAGATGGCCGCGCTGGTCCAGGATCTGACGCTCTCTTCGGCGTTGGTGGTGGTGGCGGTGCTGCTGGCAATCGTCTTCTTCTACGGATGGCCGCGCAGCGTGCCGGCGCTGTTTCTCCCGCTGGGGGTGTCGGTGCTCTACGCGTTCGGCCTGGCCAGCCTCCCGCCGTTCGGGATCACCGAGCTGAACTCGAACACCGCCTTCTTAGGCTCGATCATCGTCGGCAACGGGATCAACTTCGGCATCATCCAGCTGGCGCGCTACGTGGAGGCGCGAAGGCGCGGGCAGACGGTCGAGCTCGCGCTGGCGACGGCTCTGTGGGGGACGCGCAAAGGGACGCTGTCGGCGGCGCTGGCGGCGGGGGTCGCCTATGCGTCGCTGGTGGCGATGCAATTCCGCGGCTTCCGGCAGTTCGGGGTGATCGGTGGCCTCGGGATGGCGTTCGCCTGGGGGACCACCTTCCTGCTCATGCCGCCGCTGCTGGCCTGGCTGGATCGCGGGCGTCACGCGCCGCGCGTTCGGCCGGTTTCGGGGCGCCTGATGGGTGCGGTCGCCCGTCTGGTCAGCGCGCGCCCACGCCTGCTGGTCGGCGGCGCCATCGTGCTGACGTTGCTGGCCGTCTGGGAGGTGCGCGGGTTCGGGCGCGACCAACTGGAGTACGACTTCTCCCGCCTGCGGCGCCGCGACACCTGGGCGTCGGGCGAGGGTTACTGGGGCAAGCGGATGGACACGCTGCTCGGCCGGTACCTGACGCCGACGGTGATTCTCACCGATTCGGAGGCCGAAGCGCGGGCGGTGACCGCGCGGCTGCGGGCCGACGCGACGCACGCGCCGCTGGCCGGGATGATCGCCTCGATTCGCAGCTACGACGACGTCGTGCCGCCCGATGAGGCCGACAAGAAGGCCGAGCTGGCGATCGTCCGCCGCAAGATGACCTCCAACGTCCGCAGCAACATCGCGCCTGTCGATCGGGAGAAGCTCAACCGGCTGATCGGCCCGGAGGAGACGCCCGCCACCCAGCCGCCCGTCCGCCCCGAGCAGGTCCCCGACGTCTTGACGCGCGGCTTGCGCGAGCGCGACGGCACCGTCGGACGCACGGTCCTCGTCTACCCCAACCCGGCCAACAGCTGGTGGCGCGGCGAGACCATCACCACGTTTGTCGGCGCGTTGCGCGCGGCCGCCGACGCGCCGAAAGCGCTTGCCGGGCGCCCCGGTCGGGTGGCGGGGGGACCGGCGCTCTCGGCGGACATCATCACGTCGATGACCCGCGACGGGCCGCTGGCCTCGGGGCTGGCGTTCGTGGGCGTGGTGGCGACGGTCCTGCTCATCTTCCGGCGCGGCCTGGCGACGCCCTTCGTGATCGGCTCGCTGGTGGTCGGCGTGCTGTGGCTGCTGGCGCTGACGATGAAGCTCGGCATCAAGATCAACTTCGTGAACTTCATCGCCTTCCCGATCACCTTCGGGATCGGCGTCGACTACGCCGTGAACGTGATGGCCCGCTACCTGCGCGACGGCGCCCGCGACGTCACCGCGGCGGTGCGCGGCACGGGAGGCGCGGTCGGCCTCTGCTCGCTCACCACCAGCATCGGATATTCGTCGCTGCTGGTGGCGAAGAACGTCGGCCTGTTCCTGTTCGGCCTGCTGGCGGTATTCGGCGAGGTCGCCTGCCTGACCACCGCGGTGGTCTTGCTGCCGGCGGTGCTGACGCTGGTGCGCCCGCCGGCCAGCCCCACCCTCCCCGCCTTCGAATGGAACGGCCCGGAAGATACCGCGGCGGCCGACGAGGGCCTGGCCGGCACGCCGCAACCGGAGGTCGTTTCTTAGCCCACGGGTTCGCTTTGACAGAGGCGAACCATCGGTCATAGGTTCGAGGCTCATCGATCGGAGCACGCCATGTCACGTTTTCGCACCCGACCCACGGCGATCATTGTCGCCGCTCTACTGGCGGTCGTCGGCTCGCGCACCCGGGTTCGCGCCGACGAGGGCCTCAAGACCATCAACAATCCGGGAGGCGGGCAGATCGTCTACGGGCCGCTAGGCGAGGTGTCGTCGCTGAAGACCGCCATGGTCTACGTGCTGCGCACCGTCCACAGCCATTTCGACGATCGCCCCCGGATCGGAAAATTCTTCCAGGCCAAGGACGGCCAGTCCGTCGCCACGTTCTTCTCGGTCACGGCAAAGTCTCAGGGCGGCGGCGCCATCAGCGGGCTCGCCATCGTGTCGATGGCCGAAGGCAACGGGGCGGCGGGCGCGATCCTCTACGACGACGCCGCGCGCTTCAACAAGAGCGAGCCCGTCATGATGAAGACGCTCAACGAAGCGTGGCACGTGGCCTCCGCCAGGCCCGCCGCCGCTCCGCCCGCCGTCGCTCCGCCAGCCGCAACCCCGTCGGTCCCCCCGCCGTCAGCGGCACCTGTCGCCAAAACGGGACCGCAGCAGCTTCACATGATGACCGGCGGAGATCGCAGCGCCCGCATCGCGCTTCCCACCGGATGGCGGATCACCGCCGTCGCCGCAGGCCAGTTGACTGCCGAGGGACCCAACGGCGAGATGGTCGGGCTCGGGCTCATCTACCAGGGGATCCGGAATCCCGGGATGCGGATGCCTGCTTTCGGGGGCATGCGCGGACCCGCCCCGCTGGTCGCGCCCTATGGCGGCAATCTATTCACCGACTTCACCAGCCTGACCAATCAGGTCCGCCGCAGCAGGCACCAGTCGGAGGGGACTTTCAAGCTCACACGTTCAGAGAACCTGTCCGCCAATCAGCAGGAGCAACGGGTCATTCAAGTCGCCTTCGATGTCGATTTTCACGACGGGAAGGGATCGCGCAAGGGCAGCGCCCGGATCGGCACCATGCACGTGCGCGGTCTCGACACCTGGGCGATGACCATCAGTACCTCGAACATTCCCAGCCGGCTCGCCGACGCGGAGGACGCGACGATGAAGGCTATCCTTCGCAGCTACAGCCAGGACGGAAGGGTCATCGCGCGCGAGACCAACCAGGTCATCGCGGGAATTCATGCCAGCGCCCAGGCCGCGCAGACCCGCGCGAACGCGCAGAGCGCCGCCAACGATGCCCACAACCGCGCCTTCGACCAGCACATGAAGGACATCGATTCGAACAACAGCGCCTTCGAGGCCCACATGGACTCCATCGATCGCTCGAGCAAGAGCTTTCAGAACTACCAGCTCGATCGCGAGGTCATTCAGGATAACGACCGCAACGAACGC
>CAYTTF010000276.1:0-6677 GCA_964440665.1 uncultured Myxococcales bacterium
AGCCGGCGCGGCTCCAGGTGCAGGTCCGCGCGTAGGCGAGCCGCGAGCTCAGGCAACCAAAGGCGAGCAGCGCGACGACCACCGCGGCTCGGCGGGACGGAGAGCGACGCGGGTGGCGGTCCCCTGTCCACGGGGAGCCAAGCGCACGCCCGTCCTCGGCCCGCCTCTCCAACCCCTCGACGCCGCTTCGCAACACATCACCTTGCAGATCACATCGGGACCATCGGCGAAGATCTGTAGCCGCAGGCGCAACACCCTCATGCGCTCGAAGTGGCTCAAGTCTTTAGTGGATTCGGCCGAACGATTGAGACGGAAGGCTCTATAACATCGACATCATCGCCGACCCGACGCCGGGGTCTTCGTGACTTCATGACCACCTCGACGCACAGCCTTCGGTTCGCCACTTCGCGCCAGATCCGATGGGGAGGGGCGCTGGCATTTGCGGCGCTCGGGGCGCTGACGGCACCCTCGGCGCGCGCCGACGACTGGGCAACGCCGGGGCTCGACGCCGCGCACGACCGGCTGTCGGCGGAGCGCTCGGGTGCGCGGTTTTCCGACGGGCATTGGGCGTTCTCGCCCAATGCCGCCGGGCGGGCGCTTGCAAGCCCGGTCGTCTCGGACGGATTCGTGGTCAGCGCGGATCTCGACGGGACCCTGAGCGTCCTCGCCGCCGACAGTGGACGGGCCGTGTGGCAGGTTCCACTCGGCTCTGCGGTGCAGGGGACGCCCGCAATTGCGAGCGGGCGAGTCTTCGTCCCAACCATCGGCAACAGAGTCGTCGCGCTCGGCCTCGCCGACGGCGCGCCGCTGTGGACGACCGATCTGGGCGGGATGAATCTGTCGTCGCCTACGCCGATAAGCGGCGACATTATCGTGGCAGCCGGCTTTCCACAGCGGCACCTCGTGCGCCTCGCGGGCTCGACCGGCGCGGTGGTCTGGCAGAGCCAGACGATCATGGACCAGTTCAGCAACACGTCGCCGGCGGTATCGGGTGGATTGGTGGTGGTGGGCACGAACGGCGGTCACTATTACGCATTCGACGCGGCGACCGGCGTCGCGCGCTGGGAATACAAGGCCGATGGCGTGGTTCACCTCGCGGCGCCGATCATCGTCGGGGGCCGGGTGTACATGGCGGGCGGCGACGACAGCGATCATGTCCACGCGGTCGACGCGGCGACCGGCGCGGCCTTGTCCGGCTGGCCGGTGAGCCTGCCGGCGCCCGATCCGGACCTGGCGGGGACGCGCGTCGATCGACACCGGGCGGTCTCGTCGTTTGCGTCGGTCGGGGGAATGCTGGTGATCGAGACACGCCTCGACGACGCGCTCGACACGAACAGCGACGGCGTCGCCGACCAGTATCTATCCCGCGAGATCGTGGTAGCGCTGGATCCGAGCTCCGGGACGCTGGTATGGCAGCATCCGCTCGCGCGTGCCGTATTCACCGATCCCAACGACGTCCCCAAGTTCTTCCTCTGCCCGACGCCCGCGGCGTTCGGCACGGACGCCGGGGCGCCGCTGCTCGCGGCAGCGTCGTCGCTCACGGCGACGGTCAGTATTCTCGACGTGGCGAGCGGAAACGACGACGGCGATCTCACCGTGGCGGGCCGGGCGCTGGCGTCGCCCGTGATGGCGAACGGACGCCTCATCAGTGTCGCGGAGAGCGGCGTCGTCGAGGGGCAGCTCTCCACCGTGAACCACCCGCCGGCAGCGCCGATTCTCGCGGCGAATCCGCACCCACTCGACGCCGCCGACGTGACCCTGCGCTGGTTGCCGGCGGTCGATCCCGACGCCGAGCTGCCAAGTTACGAGGTGCGGATAGACAGCGACGCAGAGGTGCTGCAGAGCTACCAGCAGCAGCTCTTCCCTGGACAGGGGGCGACGTCGATTCAGCTGGTGGCGCAGCCGACGGCAGGCGTGACCTATACGTTCGCGGTGCGGGCGCGCGATCCGCACGGAGCCCTTTCACCTTGGTCGGCGCCTGAGACGTTTACGGTGGCAGCGAGCGGGGCGGTGACGGTCGATGGGATACCCGCCACCAACCTGCGTGCGGCGTTGGCGGCGGCCCAAGCGGGTTCCGTGATCATGCTCGGCGCTGGGACGTACCCGCTATCGGAGCCGCTGCACGTGGGCGCGGGCGTCAGCATCCAGGGCGCCGGCGCGGGCCGGACAACGCTGGACGGAACCGGGCTCGCCATCGGCGTCAGCTTCGACGCGACGGATGCAAGTCACGCCGCCGGGCTAGACAAAGTGACGGTCGCCGGCGCCGAAACCTGCGTCGCGGTGAACGGCGGCGCGAGCGGCATTCACCTCACGCACCTGGTCGTACGCGACTGCGCCACGGTGGGGGTGGCGGTTGCCGCGACGGGCGGCGCGAACATCGCAAACGCGACGCTGGTGGGGAACGGCACTGGCGTCGATTCGGCCGGGATCGCCACCATCAAGAACAGCCTCCTGACCGGCAACGGTGTGGGCCTCAAGAGCGACGCGACCGGCGCGCTTGTCAGCACGTTCGATGATCTGTTCGGCAACCAGAGCGACTATCAGGGGCTGGCGGCTGGGACGGGCGATTTCTCGACGGCGGTGATGTTCACCGATCTACCGGGCCGCAAGCTGCAGCTCGCTGCCCCACAGCCGTCGACGGACAAAGGCGATCCCGCCGACGACGTCGGGGCCGAGCCAGCGCCCAACGGTGCCCGCATCAACCTGGGTGCCTTCGGGGGCACGGCAGACGCCGAGCTGAGCGCCAGCTCGACGGTGGTTGGCGATCCGGGGGCGACGGCGCCGACGCCGATCTCGCCGCCCGCCGACCAGGGTGGGGGCTGCGGCCTGGCCGGTGGCCCCTCTTCCGGCGGTGCGTCTCTTCTCTTGGTCCTTGCGATGTTCTCTGCCGCCTTCAAGCGGCGTTGCAATCATCGCAGCCACGGACCAAGACGCTCCGAACACCCACGAGGGACCGCTTAGCGTCAACCGGGCGCCGGTCGCCCGCTTCTCCGCGGGGAGATACGACGCTGGAACGCGGGTCACCGCGCGATTCCGAGCAGGTGAGCGCCGATGCCAACGGCAGCACCGCCCAGGACGAGCCAGGTCGCGTTGACCTTGAAGCGGAGAAGAAGTGCCGCGGACATCAGGCCGAGCAGGGCGGTCGGCAGGTCGACGATTGCGGCGCGCCCGAGCTGGGCCGTGACCGCTGCCATGAGCGCCAGCGAAGCGACGTTCACGCCATCCAGGAACGCTCCCGCCATTGGCGAGGCGCGGAGGCGGGGCAAAAGCGGACCGCTCGCGGCGACGAAGACGAAGGCGGGAAGGAAGATTCCGGCCGTTGCCACCAGCGCGCCGGCTGGTCCGGCCAGGAGGTAGCCGATGAACGTTGCGGTCGTGAAGACCGGGCCGGGCGTCACCTGGCCCGCCGCGACAGCGTCGATGAGCTGTCCCTGGGTCAGCCAGTGCAGCCGTTCGACCAGATCCGCTCGGAGGAAGGCCAGCAGGACGTATCCGCTGCCGAACAACACCGACCCGATCTTGAGGAAGACCCAAAACAGTCCGGGCAGGGTGACCGTGGAAATCGCCGCCGCGCCCGCCGCCAGCGGCACCATCGGCGCGAGCTGTCGTAGTTGAGCACCGCCGCCAGCGCGGCCGCAGAGCGCCACGACGAGCGTCCCACCACCGAAAAGGATCAGGAGCTCGTTGACGCCGAGGAGCGAAGCCGCAACCGCGCCCAGGCCGATGATTCGCAACGGCCACGTCCGCGCCGCCGTCGGTGCCAGGTTCCAGAGGGCTTGCAGGACGACGGCCAAGATGACCGGTTTGATCCCCCAGAGAAGCCACAACGCTTCGGGCAACCTTCCGTATCGGACATACGCCCACGCGAGCGCGCCCGTGATCAGCATCGCTGGAACGATGAAGGTTACGCCCGCCACCACGAGCCCGGACCACCGACGGCGGCTCCACCCGATGTGGATCGCCATCTCTGTAGAGTTGGGTCCCGGGATGAGGTTCGTCGCGCCGAGCAGGTCTAGGAAGCGTTCCTCGGTCAGCCACTGGCGACGACGCACCACCTCGTCCCGCATCATCGCGATATGGGCCGCCGGACCTCCGAAGGCGGTCGCGCCGAGTCTGAGGAAGAGGAGCGCCAGCTCCGCCAACGAGGTCCTCGCCAGCGGGGTTTCTCCTGGCGGCCTCTCGCACCCTGTCGTCATGGCGGCCCGCTCGTGCTCACTTCCCACCTCAGAGTAGTAGATTCTCACCCAGGCCAGCGAGCTGGAAGTCCGAGGCCTGCCGAAGCAGGACGGGCGGAGCGTCGAGCCAGTTCGCACGTCACGCGGCCGTGCGTCGCGGGTGGCGGGACGCACGGCCGGACGCGCGAAAGGCGCTACGACTTTCCCGGCGACCGGTAGTTGACGCTCTTCTTGGCTGCCTGATCGATCTCCTCGGGCGTGAGGAGCATCGTGGTCTCGATGTCCATCATCCCGCTGGCGCGGATGGCCATCGTCACCGCGGCGACGGTCGTCGTGTCCGGCACGTCGGCGACTGCGTAGACGGTGGTGCCGCCCAGGGCTCCGATCATGTCGGCGACGGTGGCGCGCCGGCCGGTGCCGCCCTCCTTGATCAGACCCTTCATCCCCTCGGCGTTGTAGGTGACGTTCAACATGCACTTCGGCATCGCAGTACCTCCGGTCGTATGGTTCGCGTCGCGGACCGAATCGGGCCCCATGCTCGACTTCGCCCGCGACGAGGCACACCCTAGACGCGGCGGTGCGGGCGCGTAATCACCCTGGGGGTGACATTTTCGTGGGGCGGCGCATTTGCGCCCTTACCTGGAGGTAAGGGCGTCAGCTCGCGATGAGCTCGCCCACGCGCCGGGCCTCGGGGCCCGCGCCGATCCGCTCGAAGCCGGCGCGGGCAGCGTCGAGCTCGAGCCGGGCGCCCTGGTGATCGCCGCGTTTCTTCAGGGCCCGGCCACAGTCGAAGCGTGCGCGCGCCGTCGCATAGGCGGCGTCGACCTCCATCCATAGTCGGTAGCTCTTGCGCAGGCGATGCCGTCGGGGATTTCGAACTTGTCGTACAGCCGCAGCAGGTGCTGCTTGACGGCGGCCTCGCTCACGAATAACCGCTCGGCGATCTCGCGAACAGTCGCCGGCTCGGTGAACGCCAGGCCCGTGTTCGCGACGCTCGGGCGACACAGCTCGATCACGACCTCACGCTCGCGGCGGGTCAATTCCAGCGTCCGGCGTCCGTTCCCCCCCATCCGGTCATCATATACTTCATCGATGATGGGCTTCACACCGGTTGGCTCGACCCTCGGCGGGTTGGTGCTGGGGGTCGCGATCTCGCTCTTGATTCTCTTCGACGGGCGCATCGCGGGGATCTCGGGAATCGTGAGGCGGAGCTTTGGCGCTCGGGGCGACGACCTTTCGTGGCGCCTGTATTTTCTGGGTGGGCTCGTGGTCGGCGGTCTGCTCTGGCGCCTCGGCTCGCCGGGGGTCTTCGGCGCGGCGAGCTCGACCGGCCTTCCGACGATGGCCATCGGTGGATTCCTGGTCGGCGTGGGCACCACGCTCGGCAACGGGTGCACCTCCGGACACGGGCTCTGCGGGATCAGCCGTCTGTCGCCCCGCTCCATCGTGGCGACGCTGGTCTTCGTGGCGACCGGAATGCTCACCGTCGCCGTCACGCGAGGCCGGCTGTGAGCAACGGGAGCAAGAAGGACGCGGTGGCGGCGATCTGCGGTCTTCTCTTCGCCCTCGGGCTGGGACTCGGCGGGATGACCAATCCGCTCAAAGTGCAAGCGTTCCTCGACGTCTTGGGAAAGTGGGATCCCAGCTTGATGTTCGTGATGGGCGGTGGAATCGTCGTCGGCCTCTGGGCCTTTCGCACCGCCAAACGCCGCGCCCATCCCTTCTTGGGCGGCGATTTCGGTTGGCCGCGCTATACGCGCATCGACGCCCAACTCCTGGTGGGCGCGGCGATCTTCGGCGTCGGCTGGGGGCTCACGGGATATTGTCCGGGCCCCGCGTTGGTGGCGCTCGGCGCTGGGCGCATCGGTCCTGCCGTCGCGGTGTCGTCGATGGTGCTCGGCATGCTCGCGACGCAAGCGGTGACCCGCCGGCGCAGGCAGGCGCACTCATCAAGCGAGGGTGCGGCCTGAAGGCAGCCCCTTCATGATGTCGCGAAGCCTGGGTGCCAGCGCCGCCACGCCGGCAGCCGAGCTCAGCGCCCCGCCTTCGCAATGACCATGGCCGGCACGGGCTGGCTGACCGCGTGCCAGAGCAGCTCGAAAGATCCCTTCGTCGTCGTCGAGAGGCAGGCGACCTGCCCCTCGCCCACCGCGAACGTGGCGATGCGATCCGCCTGCACGGGCGTCCTGCTGGCCGACGACCCCTTGCAGTCGCGGTCCGTGCCCGTGACGGCCGGCGCGGTGTAGAGCGAGCCGCCGGCGAACTCGGAGTAAGCGTGGAACGCGACCGGCCCCACGGCCACGACCTTGGCGACAGGCCCGCGCGCCTCGATGGTGCCGCGCTCGCTGCTCGCGCTCCGTGCCGAGGCGATCCCGGTCCCGCCGAAGCTGGCGAGCGCCAGGGCAACGAATCCGACGAGCTTGATGGTGAGGGGCGAGAGGCGCTTGGTGGAGGTCATGGTGGCTGTCCTTTCAGTTCCGTTTGTCTTCGTGTCTGAACGGA
>CAYTTF010000277.1:0-3308 GCA_964440665.1 uncultured Myxococcales bacterium
AGGGCGGCAAGCGGCGCGACGTGCTGATCGGCGCGCGCAGCTTCGTCGAACCGGGCGGCGGCGTGCAGATCGTCGACTGGCGGAACGCGCCCGTGTCGCGGCTCTTCTATCGTTACGAAGAGGGCGACCTCTATGAGGAGCGCCTGGGCGATCGGCTGGTCGAGGGGGAGATCCTGGCCCGTCGCACGGTCGCCATCGTCGACGCCGATCTGCGCCGAGTCGCCACCCCGCTTTTGACCTACGCCCGGGATTTCCGCACCGGCGTCTGGCGCGAGGTCGCGGCGCGGAAGGCGCGCCTGCAGATCGCGCGTGACGGCAGCGCGGCGACCATCGTGCCGCCCTCGCCATCCGTCGGCGGCGGCGCGCCCGCCCTGCCCGCCGCGCCCGCGGTCCGCGGCAAGCTGGGCGTCGACGAGACCGGCGCGCGCCGACCGGATCGCCATCTGCCGGCCATCGCGGCCCTGATCGATCCTCGGCAGTTCGAGCTCATCACGCAGCCGTCGTCCGGGCTCATCGCGGTGCAGGGCTCCGCCGGAAGCGGCAAGACCACCATCGGCCTGCATCGGATCGCCTACCTGGCCTTCGCGGAGCCGCGCCGTTTCCGTCCGGACAAGATGCTGGTGATCGTCTACCAGCGCGCACTGGCCGCCTACGTGTCGCGCGTGCTGCCGTCGCTCGATGTCGACGGCGTTGCCGTGATGACCTTTGCCGGCTGGGCCGCGGCGGCGCTCCGGGCGGCGCTGCCGAGGCTGGAAGCCGGACTCACCGACGAGACGCCGTCGGTCGTGATGCGGCTCAAGGCCCATGGCGCGCTGCTGCGCCTGATCGACGATCGCCAGGCGGCGCTGGCGGCCTGGTGCCGCGCGCGCCTCGAGGGCGATCTCGAAGGCAAGCCCGAGGGCGTCGCAACCTTGACCTTCTGGGACGGCACGCGCGGTCCCGTCGACGGGCGGGTCACGGCGCTCGCGCAGTGGGTGCGCGACACGCCGCTCGATCCGGCCCTGCGCAACGCGGTCGAGAACGCGGGGCGCGCGCTGCGGGCGCGGACGCGCGACGTGGTCGCCGAGTGGGCCGGGCTTCTCACCGATCGCCAGGCGCTGGGCGACGGATTCGCGCGCCACGCGCCCGGCGTCTTCTCCTCCGGCCAGATAGACGACGTCCACCGCTGGTGCGTCGAGCGCGAGCGCCGGCGTATCGGTGGCACCGGCGAAGACGACGGCGAAACGTTCGCCCTCGATGCGGAGGACGAAGCGCTGCTTCTTCGCGTATACCAGCAGCAGCGCGGGCGGCTGCCCGATTTCACCGGCAAAGGCGTGCTCGCCTACGAGCACCTCATGGTCGACGAGGTACAGGACTTCTCGCCGCTCGAGCTGGCGGTGCTGCTGGATGCCACCTCCGCGCAGCGTTCGGTGACGCTGGCCGGCGACACCGCGCAGGCGATCGCGCCCGAGCATGGTTTTTCGAACTGGGCCGAGCTGCTCGATTTCCTGGAGATTGCGCACGAGCGGGTCGAGCCCCTGCGCGTCAGCTACCGCTCGACACGCGAGATCGTCGACTGCGCGGAGCACGTTCTGGGGCCGCTCATGGGCGACGTCCGTCCGGTCGCGCCGCGCGCCGGCGCGCCGGTCGAAGCGTTCGCCTTCGCGTCGGCGGGCGAGTGCACCGAATTTCTCTCGCACGCGCTCAAGGAGCTGGTGCGCGCCGAACCGGAAGCGTCGGTGGCGCTGCTCGCCCGCCATCCGGAACAGGCCCGCCTCTACTACGAGGCGCTGGCCCGCGCCGAGGTCCCAACGTTGCGGCTGGTCGACAACCAGGACTTCTCGTTCACCTCAGGAATAGACGTCACCGACGTGCGGCAGTCGAAGGGGCTCGAGTTCGACATCGTGATCCTGCTCGAGGTCACCGACGCGTCCTACCCGGCGAGCAACGACGCCCGCCGCCTGCTCCACGTCGCTATGACCCGCGCCGCGCACCAGCTCTGGGTCACGCACACCGGCGCCCCCTCCCCGCTTCTGCCCGAACCGCTACGCTAACGCGTGGGGGAGGTCGGGCTTCGCCCGACCGAGCCCTTCGCGGGAGGGTTTGGGAACCCTCCCAGGATTCCCATCCTCAACTCTCGCTCTGAAAAAATCGGTTCAGCGCCCAGACGTCGCGCGCGCGGAGGCCCTGAAAACGAATCCCGATCCCGGACTGGTCGCCGTTTCCGGCCTTCACCACCCAGCGCACATCGCCGGCAACCTCGATCGGCTCGGGCTGCGTGGGAAGCTCGAACCGAAGCTGTACCGTCGTCCCGATGGGCAACGCCGCCGACGAATCCAGATATAGCCCCCCGAGCGAGATGTTGCGGGTCTGCGAGGTCTGCTTCTTCCCCTCGCAAAGCACCTCGACCGCGATCTGCCGTTCGTAGCGCGGATCGATTCTGCGAAAATGCTCTGCCAAGGTCGTCCCTCTTCGGCGTTTGTGGAAGACCGATGGTACGACAACATCGCACCCCGGATCCAGCCCGACGTGACAGGCAGATAACTATCTGATTCTAATTAAAATATCGGCAGACTCGGGCAGACCGACGGGTCGCCGGTGTGCTCGGCAGGCGTCGCCCAGGGCTTGTCGTTATACGTCGCGGCGAAGCCCGCGTCCCAGCATTCGGTCTGCAGAAGGCCCGCGCCGTCCCCTTGCTCGACCATCTCGGTGGCCTTCCCCGCGCCGCTCGGAAGCCAGGCGCTGGTGACCGCGACCGTCTCGATCGCGGGGCCCACGATGAAGTTCCCGGTCAGCGTGAAGCTCATCTGCCCGCTCCCGTCGGCCTGCGCCGCATAGGTATAGACGACCGAGCTGACCTGGTTGGTGGCGTCGGGCATGCGATCGATGGTCATGGTGACGTTGATTGGATAGCTCAGCGTCTGATAGGTCACCGTCAGCGTGGTGAACGGAGCCGTCCCCTGATCGAACGGAAAGCCGGCGGGGGTCAGGGCGCTGGTATCCATCGTCAGAGACCCCATTCCCTTGCGCACTCCCTCGGTAGCGTCGAAGCTGCCAGTGAGAAAGGTCAGCCAGCCGAGCGTCAGATCCGCCGTGTTTTCAACCTCAAGCTTGTAGCCGAACACCGTCGACTGCGGATCGTCGTGCGTCACCGTCAGCTGCCAGTCCCACCCCGGCTGCTTGTCCGACGGAAATGGACCCCAGATGCGGCTGGTCGGAGTCCGGCTGGTCGGCGCGTAAGAGCGGATCGCGTCGACGCCCCCGAGGGCGTTGTCGAGCATCTGATTGAACTGGGTGGTGACGCTGTGGGTGGTCTGGGCCAGCTCGGC
>CAYTTF010000277.1:3408-6624 GCA_964440665.1 uncultured Myxococcales bacterium
CGAGCATCTGATTGAACTGGGTGGTGACGCTGTGGGTGGTCTGGGCCAGCTCGGCTTCGCTCGACGCCGGCAACGTCGACGAGTACGCCGGCAGCGTCGCGGTGAGCTGAGCTCCCGCCGGCACCGCGTTCATGTACTCGAGATCTTCGTTCGAGTAGTTCCCGCACGCGGCGGCCAAGACCGCCGGCATCAACAGCAACGTGCAACGAAGAAGGCGAGCGTGGCGCGGCTTTGCCGCGACATGCGAGGGGGGACCGGGGGGTGCGAGCGGCAGCGAGCCGCCCCCCGTAAAATCAAAAATCATAGTTCACCATCGTTGCGAGCTCCCAGTAACCGAGCGAGCGGTTTCCGTCGACGTTGTAGAGAAGATAGTGCAAACGCCCGCGCGCGACGACGCTGGTGTTGCGGGTCATCCGGTAAGAGGCGCCGCCCACCAGACCCGGCGACAGTGTCGAAAAGAACTGCGCGGGAAATTCATCGTCCTGGAAACGCCGGTTCATCACCAGGAGCGCCATGCGCGCGCCCACGAACGGCGTCAGATACCGGCGCGGCCATTCGACCACCAAGGAGGAAGCGAGCGACACCTCGCTGAAGCGGAACGGCGCCGTGACCGTCGGCAACGCCGCCACCCCGTCGGCGCTCCCGACCGCGACGTCGAACCCGAGCACCCAGTCGCGCCGCAGGAAGTTGCGCAGCGCGAGATCGATCCCCAGCAGGCCGGTGGGGGGGAACAGGCTGGCACCGTCGGGCGCCTCGAACACCGCCTGATAGCCCACGCCCGCGCCCAGTGACCAGCGGTTCGTGAGGTCAACGCGCCCGGCGCCCTTGACCGGATCGTCGGTGAAGGGCGCGTCGCGAAGATGATTTTCTTCCAGCGTCACCAGCGCCCCCCGCGGCACATCCAGCTCGCCGACACGCAGCCGGTCGCCCAGGCGCCGCTTGACCCGGTACCGCCCCGGCGCGAGCGCCACCCGGCGATCGACACCGTCGCCCTTGTTGATCTCGGCGGCCACGAAGCCTTGACTGTCCACCATGAAATAGACCCCGCTGGGCGCCTCGCGGGGAAGGTAAATTCCCTCGTGGCGCGACGCGACGTCGGTCAGCACCAGGTCTCCGTTGCCGGCGAGGTCGTAGCTGAAGGTCGGGTGCTGGGCGCCCGCGACGCTGTCCGCCGTGTCGGCGACCGTGCGATCGTAGGCGTAGGCGTAGGCCTCGAACAGCGTCACCCGTCCGTCGCCCGAACGATCCGCGCCACCCAACAGGCCGCTGGCCAGGTGGTGCGAAAAATAGCTGCCCCCGATCAGGTCGGACTCCTGCGAGTCCTCGTCGGAGGCGCTGGAGGTCAGGATGACCAGGCCCTTGGCATCGCGCGGGCTCTCCGATTCGATCTGGAAGGCGGGGGCTTTGCGCGCACCCTTGCTTCGCGTCATCTCCCCGGACCGGCAGGAATCCAGGATGGCGATCCGGATGTCGACGGGCGCCGCGGCGACCAGCGCCTTGAGCGCATCGATCGGCAGCCGCGAGTCGCCCAGGCGAAGCGCGCCGTCCTTGGCGTGGCCGGAGTAGTAGAAGAACAGCGCCGTGCGCTCGCCGTGCCGCGCGGCATCGGCAGCCTGGCGTTCCACCTTGGCGAGCGCGCCCTGCAGATCGGCGGCGCTGCCGTCGACGATCAGATTGGCGTCTTCGGCGCGCACACCGCCGAGACGGGTGAGGATGTCGTAGACCTTGCGCGCGTCGGCGCCGGCGTAGAGCAGCGGGCGCGTGTCGCCGCCCCCGCGATCGTTGCCCGCGACGACGGCAAAGCGATGGAGCGTCTCGGCGCGCGCCTGCGCAGGCGTCGACAGGGCCGCCAGCGTCAGCGCGAAGACAACGGCCGTTTGGGCCCCGGCGCGCATCAGGGTTTGGCGAACGTTCTTTCGAACTCTTCGGCCGGGAGCGCCAGCCGGGGCAACCGCGACAGATCGCCGCCCGCCTTCTCGTACGCCGCGCGCGCCGATCGCCGCGCCGCCTCGACGTCGATCGGTTGATCGGAGAGCAGCACGATGATCCGCTCGATGCCGGCGCCGGTCAGCTCCAGGCTGTCGGGGAGATAGCGGGTCGCGCGTTCGGCGCCGTCGGGGACGGGGAGACTCACCCCCGCCTCCGGATAGAGCGGCGTCACCTCGCCGTGCTGATCGATCGACAGCGAAAGCAGATAGCGATGGCCCCCCGACAGATAGCCGATGCGCAGGCGTTCACCCGGCGCCAGCGGCTCGGCCGCGTCGATGCGCGCGGTCCGTTGCCCGGCCGGGCCCGCCACCCGGACCGTCACGCCCGCCCCGCCCTTGATCCGGTTGGCCTCGTGGGTCGGCGTGCGCGGTGCGAGGGTAACAACCAGCGCGACCGCCGCCGCCATCGCCATCGTCGGGAAGAGCCAAACCCGTGCCGGTACCCGACGCCGCGGCGCCCGTGCCCGGCTGCGCGTCGCGCGTTCGACGCCGGCCGCGAACCGGTCGAACGAAATCTCCTGTTCGAACCGTCGCTGCTCGTCGTCGAGCGCGCGGCTCCGGGACTTGCAGGCGGCGCACGCCGCCAGATGGGCATCGACTGTTTCGATCGCGCCCGCGCCGTCCAGAGGCTCGCCCGCGCGGCGCCGCCGCAACGTCAGCTCGCCGAGGTGTCCGCTGGTTTTCATTTTTCACTCCTCTCACCGCTGTCTTCACCGTTTCGCGCTTCGGGCAGCGCGCTTCCGGCCAGCGCCGCCACGGCGGCGAGGCGCTTGCGCACCGTCGGCACCGAGCGTCCGATCGCCGCCGCAACCTCGTCCAGGGTCATCTCGTCGACGAAGTAATGAATCGCCGCCTGCTGCGTCTCCAGGTCCAGCTTGGCGAGCAGCTGTCGCGCCGCCTCGCGATCCTCGAAGAGCTGCGGGCCGCCGTGCCCTTCGCCGCGCGCGATGGTCTCGCGCGCAAACCGCTGGTGCCAGGGGGCCCGCTCGGCGCGCAACACATTGAGGCAGTGGTGGGTCGCGATCCGGGTGAGCCAGGTGAGCGGAGACGCGTCGTTGCGGAAGTCCTGCCAGTGGCCGAGGGCCTTCGCGAACACGTCCTGCATCGCGTCCTCCGCCTTGGTTGCGTCGCCGAGAATGTACTGACAGCGCCCGTGCACGGTTCCTCCGTACTTGGTGTAGAGCTCTCGCAGCGCCGCCCGAGAATCGGCCGGCTTTCCGCCACTCAC
>CAYTTF010000278.1:0-6613 GCA_964440665.1 uncultured Myxococcales bacterium
GGGACGATGCTCGGCGGTGGCATCACCCGCGCCGAGGATCGGGTTACCAGTCGCGGCGCCTACTACCGCGAGCCCTCGACGCGCGTCATCCAACCGGTGGTCGAGATCAGCAAGGACTTGCCCGATGGCTTCGATGTCGACGCGCGCTACCTGGTCGACACCATCACCTCCGCCTCGGCCGCCGCCGGGACCGCGGTCGATAGCATCTTCACAGAGGTCCGCAACGAGGTCGGGCTTCGCGTCGGCAAGAACTGGGAGCGGACCCGCGCCACGCTCGCCTACAAGTACAGCGCCGAATCCGACTACTGGTCGCACACCTTCGTGGGATCGCTCGCCCGGCGCTTCTGGGGCGACACCGCGACGGTCGCGGCGTCGGGTGGGCTCAGTCTCGACGCGGTCGGGTTCCGCGCCCGGACGCCGCCCTGTCTGATGGGTGGCAGCGCCTCCTGCCCGCTCGACGTCGTCTTCGGTGGCCTCGCCTACACGCAGGTGCTCTCGCCGGTGGCCATCGCGCAGATCAACCTCGACAGCGCCTATCTCTCGGGATTCCTCGGCAACCCTTACCGCACCGCGCCGGGCACCGGTTACGAGGTGCTTCCCGACGGTCGCCTCCGCAACGCGGTCTCCGTGCGGGCCGCCTACTATTTTCCCCGCGCCGAGACCGGTGTGCAGCTTCAATATCGCATCTACTGGGATTTCGATCCGGGGAGCGGCCCCAACCCCTGGGGGATCTCCGCGCACACCTTCGAGGGGCGGGTCTACCGGCGATTGACCCGCGACGTCGAGGTGCGGCTGCTGTATCGGCAGTATTTCCAGAACCACGCTGGCCTGTGGTGCGACGTCGTGTCGAACCCCGGCTGCTCCGCGATGGACGATCTCAATTTGCCCTACATGACGACCGATCCGAAGCTCGGCCCCCTGCGCACCGAATACCCGGAGGTGAAGCTCTCCTGGGACGCCGAGGCGCTGCGCCCATATCGATTCTTCCGCTGGTTCGCGGCCGGCGCTTTCGAGATCTCCTACGGGCGCTACTACCAAAACGACAGCTTCGGCAACGCCCACGTGCTGCAGACCGGCTACTCGATGCCATACTAGGCGCGATGGCCGCCGATGATCGCCCGACGACCAGCCGCACGGGGCGTGTGGCGCCCGCGCGCACGCTGCGGCAGGTCCGCGCCGCGCAGCTCCGCGGGCGTGCGAGGAAGCGGGCGATCTTCCAGGCGCTCCTGGGATCGGTGTTCCTGGTCGGCGCGCTCGCCTACGCGCGATCCCCCGATCGCCACGCCCAGGTCAACATCGCCTGGATGGCGGGCCTCTTGGTGTTCTCGACGCTGGACGTGGCGCTGGGGTTGCGGACCCTGGCGCGGTTGCGCCGCCGCGCGACAGGGTGGTGGGTGCTGGGAAGCGCCGCCTGGGGGGCGCTCTCGACGGCGCTGATCGGCTTCCTCTTGCGGAGCTGAGATGGAGGTTGGCCTCGACCCGCGGACGATCCTGATCACCGGCAGCTCGTCTGGAATTGGGCGCGCCACCGCCGAGCGGTTCGCCGCGCGCGGGTGGCGGGTGTTCGCCAGCCTGCGCCGCCCGGACGCCGGCGCATCGGTGCGGCAGCTCGCCGCCAGGAACGGCTGGCGGCTGACCACCCCGCAGCTGGACGTCACGCGGGACGAATCCGTCGCCGCCGCCGTCGGCGAGATCTTGCGTCAGACCGGCGGCCGCCTCGACGTGCTGGTCAACAACGCCGGCTACTACGCCTACGGTCCCCTCGAGGAGACGTCGTCCGACGAGCTCGGCGCCCAGCTCGACACCAACGTGGTTGGCGTCCACCGGGTCACGCGCGCCGTCCTGCCGGCGATGCGCGCGCGCCGCAGCGGAACGGTGGTGACCATCGGATCACTCTCGGGGCGGGTGGCGCTGCCGATGGTCGGTCCCTACCACGCCTCGAAATGGGCGCTCGAGGGGATGATCGAGGCCTGGCGGCTGGAGCTCTACCCATTCGGCGTCCGGATGGCCCTGATCGAGCCGGGTCCGTTCGAAACCGCGCTCTACACCAACGAGCGGCCAGCGGCGGCCGCCGACCGGCCCGACAGCCCCTACGCGGCGCTGCTGGCCAGCTACCGGCGGGAGGCGGCCCGTCTCGGCCGGTCCCACGACCTCACGCCGCTGGTCGACGTCATCGAGCGGGCTGCGACGGCGGCAAACCCCCGCCTGCGCTGGCCTGTCGGCCGGACTTCGTTCTCCGCCGGGCGCCTGCGCCCGTTCGTCCCGGACCGTCTGTATGAATGGATCATGCGGCTGGCGTTTCGGATGCGGCGGCCGCTCCCGCCGGATCCGCCCCGCACGGACCCCTCCTTGCGGCTATAATCGAATGCCGTGTCGGACAAGCTCACGCGCAGGGAGGTCGATTTCGTTCTGCGCCGAGCTGCCGAGATCGACACGCAGAACCCCGCTTCGACCGAGCGCGCGAGCTCCGAATCGTTGAGCGTCGGTGAGCTGGTGCGCCTCGGCGAGGAGGTGGGACTGCGGCGGGAGGCCATCGAGCAGGCGCTCGCCGACGTACGGCACGGCGCCCCGACCGAGCCGGAGGAGCAGGGCGCGCTCACGCGGACGCTGGGCGCCAGCCGGGTGGTGGTGAGCCGGGTGGTCGGCGCGCCCATCGAATCGGCTCGCCGCGCGGTCGACCGGTTCTTGCGGGAGCAGCTCATGACGGTGCGCCGGCACCACGGCGATCGGATCGAGTGGGAGCGCGCGCAGGGGATCTGGCCGGGGCTGGTGCGGTCGCTCGATTTTTCCAAGCGCTACGCTTTCGCGCTGGTCAACCGGGTCGAGACCATCCTGTCGGCGGAGGGGACCGACGATACCGCGATCACCTTCAACATCGATCTCTCCGAGATGCGGCGGGAGCGCTTCGGCCAGATGGGGTTGCGGGCCGGGATGGCCTTCCTGCTCTTCGGTGTGGGCGGCGCCCTCATGGCCCCCGGCTCGGTCGTCTACGACATCGTCGCACTGGCCAGCGGTGGCGTGGCCGCGGGTGGAATCTTCGCCCTCGAGCGCCGGCGCTACCTGGAGAGCCGGAGCCGCGTCTCCCTCGCCCCCGAGCGCTTCCTCGATCTCCTCGCCCTCCGCCACAAGCAAAAGGCCATTCCCAGCGACGACGACTAAAACGAGGGTGTTGCGAGGCCGTCTTCGTCGACGGGGCTTCGGGGGCGCTTGGCGCTGCCGGCAGTCGCGTGATGCGCGGCGTGCTTCTTGGAAGCATCGGCGGCGGCCGCCGGCACAGCTGGCGCAGCCAGCTTGTTGAGCGAGACGTGCAGCGTCCGATCGGAGCTCGGGTCGGCGACCAGCGCCACCTCTCGATAACCACCGAGCCGCAGCAGGTACTCGGAGCCGCTGCCCCCCTTGGGGAGCTGGACCTCGACGGGAACCTCGCCCAGATCCTTGTCGTCTTTCTTGCGGAAGAGGTGCGATCCGGCCGGGTCGGCCTCGAAGCGGATGGTTACGGTCTTCTTGACCGGCGGCGCCAATGTGGGCGCGGGCGCCGGAGGTGGCGCCGGTGCCGGCGCCGGCAGCGCCGCCTGCGGGATCTCCGCCTTGGTGTGATCCTTGGGTATCACGATGAATCCGATCATTACGACCGTCGCCGCGACGCTGCCCGCGATCACGAACAGCCGCTTGCGACGGCCAGGCTGGCCCAGCGAGTCGTCGTCGATCTCGGAGGAGGCCGACGACAGCGTCGTCGAGGCCTTGGGCGGCAGCGTCTGGGTGCCGAACGACGCCGCTGACAAAGGGCGCGGGCCCCCGGGCCTGGAAGGGGCCACCGCCAGCTTGACCTCGCCGACCAGCGCCTTGCGAAATTCCTCCATGGTCTGGAAGCGATCCCGCGGTTCCTTCGCGAGAGACTTCATGATCGCCGCAGCCATGTACGGGGGCGCGCTGGGCGCGAAATCGAGCAGCGGCGTTGGTTCCTCGAGCATGTGCTTGGCGAAGAGCTCCCCGACCCCTTCGGCCATGAACGGGGGCCGCCCCGCGAACATCTCGTAAAGCATGACGCCGAGCGAATAGATGTCGGTGCGGTGGTCGAGCGTGCCGGCTCCCTTGCACTGCTCCGGGGACATGTAGAGCGGCGTCCCCATGAGCGAGCCGGTCCGCGTCTTGACCGACTGCGCGCCGTCCGGCGACGCGAGGATCTTGGCCACGCCGAAGTCGAGGATCTTGACGTGGATGGCCCGGTCCGCCTTGTCGATGAGCTGGACGTTGTGCGGTTTGAGATCGCGGTGGACGATCCCCTTGGCGTGCGCGGCGCCCAGCGCCCGGCACATCTGCGCGCCGATGGTCTCCACGTCCGGGGCCGGCATCGGTCCGCGGTTGACGGCGTCGCTCAGCGATTCGCCGGTCAGGTACTCCATGATGAAGTACGGCTGCCCGTCGGGGGTCTGGCCGAAATCGAGGATCTCGACGATGTTCTCGTGCGCGATCATGTGGATCGCCCGCGCCTCGTTGAAGAACCGAGACACGATGTCCTGATCCCGCGCCAGGACGGCGTGCAGGAGCTTGATCGCGACCTTGCGTCCGATGACCGGGTGCTGGGCCAGATAAACCACACCCATCCCGCCCTCGCCGAGCAGACTGGTGACCCGGTAGTTCCCGATGGTCTGGTTTATTAGGCTCGAAGTCGCGGTCACGATCTGATTTCCCCTAAGCTAGACGCACCCCGCCCCCGAATTCTAAAGCGGCCGCCGCTAAAAATCGAACTCCGCAACGATTCCTCCCGCGGAGGCGGTGGCGGTCGGAAAGATCCTGAGGCCGTGATTTGACGCACTTTGGGATCCTTCGGCCGCCAGATAGCCTTTGTAAAGAAGGTATCCGCCCGCGATCGCGAAGGCTCCCCCGACGCCGACGAAAACCCACTGCAGGGTCTGATCGCGGTCCCCCTGGTCGGTCTTGCTGGCGACGACGTCCTTGTCGGCGAGGCTGAGCTGCTGCGCGCTCGCGCCGTGGCTGTCGCACAGACCGGTCGCCGAGGTGGTACAGGAGAAGCGGCGGTACTGGTCGAGCTGGCTGTTGATGTCCCGGACATCGAGGCCGAACTTCAGCGCCAGGCCGGTCGATGCCAGGGCGCCAACCACCGCCACCCAGAATCCGGTGCGCGTCAGGGTGCGCGAGCTGCTGTCCGAGGGCGACTCACTCGTGTCGGCCCGGGGGCGTTCGGCGACCGCAACGGCTTCGGGTTTCGGGACTTCGACCGAGACCGGGCTCAGGCTGAGCGTCAGGGGCAGGTTCTGGCCCGCCGCCAGCGTGAATTCCTGCTTGGTCGTGGTGTAGCCACTCCTTTCGACCGAGACCTCGTGCTTGCCGGGCGCCACGTCCGCCACGGACACCGGATCGTTCCCGGTGACGCCGACCTTGGTTCCGTCGAGGCTCACGGCCGCGCCGGAGAAATTGGCGCGCACGGTGATAGCACCGTTACCCTTGCCGCTCAGCTTGGCCAGCCAGGCGGGCGCCATCTGCCGCAAGGTGCTGGCGTCGGCACGTTTCTTGGTGATGGTGTCCGTCTCGAAGCTTTCGACGACCGCCCGACTCACGTCCAGAAGCTTGAGCGTCACCTGGAAGTCGTTGCCGGCCTTCTTGACGCTGCCGAAGATCAACTTGGACGCGCCCAGGCTCTTGCCCGCCTGGGACATGCAGGCCGGCGCTTCGTCCGGACAGGCGAACACCAGCTTGACCTCGACCAAGTCCTTCCCCTGAAGGAGCTGGTATTCCTTGGTGGCCGCGACCCGTTGGCGCAGAGCGTCCGTGATGTCCGCGGCGAGGTTGTCGGGGGCCCCGTCAATCGCCTCTAGGCCCAGCACGACCGTGGGGATCTCCCCCGACTCGGCGGCCGCCGCCCGGAGTGCTGCCAAAGAGACGAACAAGAAGAGGACGGTCCGAAGGCCCCGTAAGCGCATGCGGACGCCATTTTTTCCGCATGCTTACGCGCTGTCAATGCCGAGAGTCCCGGAATGACCTCGCGCGGGCGATTTTGGGTCGAATTTCGACAGGGGGAGGGTGCGTGCTAGCGTAAAACCGTATGCGCCTCGGTGTTTTCGGCAAGGTGGGGTTGGCCTTCGGGGTCCTCCTGTTCGCGTTCGCGGGAAACGCGACCTTCACTTTGTTGTCGGTCCGGCGGGCGCGTCAGGGGGTTGTCGCCAACGAGGCCTATCTCGAGCTGCAGGGATCGGTCGACGCGGCCTGGAAGTCGCTCAACGATTTCGCGCCCTCGCTCGGGCGCAGCGGAGCCCGGCTGGATCCCAACTTGCCGCTGGCGCTGCGGACCGCGCGCAAGGACGTCGACGACGCTCTGGGGACCATCGATCGCTACCTGGAGAAGGAGCCGGGCTCCCTGCGCCGCGCCGACTTCGAGAGCTGGCAGCGCCAGATCGCGGCGCTGGGGCGGCAGCTCGACAGTCTGACCGGCGAGCTGGGCGCCGCCGCCGTCGCGGTCGACCCCAAGGCGCGCGCGGAGTTCGAGAGCCACTTCGCGACGCTGATCCACGGCCTGAACCGGACGCGGCGTCCGCTGCGCGGCGAGAGCGGGCAGATCGCACAGCGGCTGTCCGACGACGAGGAGACCGCGCTG
>CAYTTF010000279.1:0-6586 GCA_964440665.1 uncultured Myxococcales bacterium
GTCCCGCCCGGTAACCGACGCCCGCGCTGGCCCCGGCGATGGCGCCCACGAGCAGGATGCGCGAGGCCCATCCGGCCGGCGGCGAAGTCGCGCGTGTTCCGGTGGCGTCACCCGTGCCCGCGCCGCCGGCCAGCGCCGCGCCGAGGGCGCGCCGGACCCGCTCCGCGTCGGCCGCGCTGGGCGACCGGGCCCGCTGCGCACGCGCGAGCACGTCGGAAAGGTTTGGTTTGTCGTCGGTCATGGTTTCATTCGATCGAGCGTGCGGGCGAAGTCGGCGCGTACGCTGCGCAGCCGGGTGTAGGCGGTGTTGAGCGGAATCGACAGCGCCGCGGCGACTTCGGGGACGGTCATCTCTTCCAGCACCGCGAGGATGAAGAGATCCCGTTTCTTCGCGTCGAGGCCCGCCAGGAAACCCTCCACGAACGCGGCCGCCTCGGCGTCGGCCGCGCGCTCGATCGGCCCGGGACCGGGGTGCGCAGGCTCGGAGACAATGGGCTCGAGCGGGGCCTGTTTTCGGCGCGCCCGTCGCTGGTGGTTGGAGGCGACGTGGCGGGCGATCCCGTAGAGCCAGGTCTGCGGGCTGGACTCGCCGCGGAAGCGTCCGAGCTGGCGGTGGACGACCAGGAAGACGTCCTGGGCGGCGTCGTCCAGGGCGCCGGGCGCGACGCCGAGGCCCCGCAGGCAGCGCCAGACGAAGGGGAAATAGCGACCATAGATCTCATCGAAGCTCTGGGGCCCGTCGGCGCGAAGCCCGTCAGATGGTTCGTCGGGGTTGAGCGGAACCGATTTCAAGACAGCGCGCCTTTTGTTGAGTCTCCGGGCCCCGCCCAATCCGTTGCAGAAAAATGGAGCGGCTCAAAATTCCAGCTCGATTCCAGCCGTCAGACGCCCGGCCCATGCGCCCGGGCGGTAAACCAGCTGCGACCCGTCGAGCACGAACCTCGGTCGGGACTGGGGGACCGCCATCCCGGCGCGCAGGAGGAGCGCTGTGTTGGCGCCGAGCGCCGCCGTCACCCCCAGATCGGCGCGCACCGCTCTCCAGAACACGTCGCCGGTTTCGGGTCGTGCCACGCCGCGGCCCATGCCCGTCCCCGCGAGGCGCCCGAGCTCGAACCCGCCGCAGCCAAGCGGCGTCCAGCGTCCCAAGCGTGGCGCGTAACAGGCGAGCGCGCCGCCGAGCGCGAGCTGAAATGTGCCGCCGGCGTCGTCAGCGCCGACGGTGTCTCGAGACCCGAACCAGGTCGCCAGCGCGATGAGCCGCAGCGATCCCCGTTGGAAATCTCCCTCCAGATCCACGCCCAATCCCGTGTTGGGGAGCGCGCCGGTGTCGGTGGCCAACGCCAGTGCGACGGCCGGATGCCACGGGCGCGTCGCCCACACGGTGCGACCGAGCGAGCCGGGCGCTCTTGCACCCGGCGGGGGCGTCACCTCGGGCGTGACCAGACGTCCCGGGTCGGGTGCAGCCGTCTCCGGACTAATCGACCGTACCGAAACCGCGATGGCCACCGACGCCGCCTCGGCCAGCTCGGCGCAGGTCGCTCCCTCGATCTCCCGGCTGCCGCGAATCGCCGGGGTACCACCGCCGTCTGGCCGCTGGTCGATCATCTCGAGACGAAGCCGCCACCGCCGCTGCGGCGTCTCGGCGATCTGGATTCGGAAATCGACGTCGGCGACGGAGCCGAGCGGCTTGCCGATCAGGTCGCCGACTTCGTCGGCCAGAGTGGACGGATCGAGGCAGGACTCGGGCGCATCGGCCGAGATCTGCGCCGCCTCCGCCCTCGGGACGGCGGCGGCCACCACGCCGACCGCGAGAACAAGGAGACCGGATCGGTTCGCCCGCGCACGCCGCCGCATGGTCGCGCACATCTTACTCTCCGCTTGCGATCCTGACGTCGATCCGCTCGGTGAGACCGTCGGGGCCTTTTCTAGGAAAGGACATTGGCAGCGCGTCCGATCGACCGTTGCGAGAAGACGTCGGTGCCGAGTCCGCGGCCTTCACGGCGACACCCGAGGCGCTGAGACCTCGCAGGGCGGTTGGGGCAGGAGGGGCCGCAGCGCCGCCAGCATCGCGGCCGCCTGCGTGTCCTCGGGACGGCCCCACGTGCCGATGATCACCGGCGCTCCTGGCCTCGCCACGCGCCGCGCCTCCTCCAGGAGGACACGCCTCTTGATTGAGCGGTCTGGTAACCGGGCCCCTCTCCCAAACTCGCCCAAGAGCCCCGTTTCCACGGTGCCGCCCCACGCAAGGCTTGCTGTTAGCGGGCGGAGCGGACGCCCTGCCCGATACAGAACACCATCCTCAGGTTAGGTGACATGCTGCATATACCCGTAGCGAAGTTCATGCTGCAGACGAGCGAGGCACAGTCCACGTCGCTCACGCAGATCTCGCCGTCGCGCTTAGTGCCCGGTGCCGTGCAAACGCCTTTCTGGTCGTCGCAGACCGCCGGCGGAAGGCAGCCCTGTCCGCGCGGGCATTCTGCGCCGAGGCCGTAAGACGGGCCACACGTACCCAGCGCAGTTTGCGTCGGATCGCTCGACGCGCAGGTGAGAGCGGTGTCGCACGGCGGGAGTCCGCTGGCCTCGTCGGGCGACAACAGACAGGCGTCGCCCATCTGGCCGGGCTTCTTACAGATGCCGTTGCCGTCGATCCCAATCCCAACGCACGACAAGGCGAGGGTTGGGTCGGGGTCGCAAAGGGGATTCCCATTGCTCTGCAGGCACGGCTCCCCGTCGCGGGGAAGGCGTGCGCAAACGTCGTCCGCTGCGCAGATCACGGTCTTCACGGTGTCGTTGCACGGGAGGATGACGATGGAATTGTTGTTGGCATCCGTAACGACCTCGCACGGGTCGCCCTGTTCGGCAGGTCGGGCGCACACGCTGTCGGCGGAGCGGCAGTAGAGACCCGGGTTGCAGTCGCCGGTCACGTCGCACCGTTGGCCCTCTTGGATGTAGGCGATGCACGATCCGAGCCCCGACACCATGGAGGAGACATTCGGCAGCGAGCTCACGCCCTCGGGTGTCACCGTCGGCCCGTTGTCGACCATGACACCGCCCCCGACGCAACGGCTCCCCGGGACGCATTCGTCCCGCAAGAAGCACCGCCCGCCCACGGGAACCTCGCCCACGAACGGATCCGGGCACAGCTGGAACCGCGTCCAGGGATCAAAAGATGCGATCGGCGAAGAACAGGCCCCGGCAGCGAAGTCGGCAATGCAAGCAGCCGCGCTCGCCGGATTCAGCGCCATGCGGTTTTCGGTCACCGACGCTCGTGCATCGCCGAACCAGGTGTGGAGCGAAATCACCGTCTGCGGTACGCAGTCGGCCTCCGTCAGGTAGGTAGACGCGCTGATCGAGTCGATCTCCGCGAGGCTGCAGCACCGGAACTGCCATGCGCACATGGCACGCGCGAGGCTGTCGATGAAGTCGTCGACGGCTGCCGCCGGGGCACCCGCGTCCGTGCCATCGGCGCCGCCATCGGAGGCATCGGCGCCGCCATCGCCGCGCCGAGGCGTATCTTTGTCGGCGTTTTCGCACCCGACGGTTGCAAGCGTCACCAGGACGATCGCGGCGCGCGCGCGGACCCCCAAGCGCGCCTACAGGGTCTCGAGGTAGCTGACGAGATCCGACACGTCGGAAGGGGCGAGCGTCGAGGTCATGCCGTGTTTGTCGCCGCCTCCGCAAGCCGGCGAGAACCGGTCGCTCAGCGTCGCCGCGCAGCCGTTGTGCAGGAACGGGGGGTGATTCGCGACCCCGACCAACGACGGAACCTGGAACATGCCGCCCGTGCCGACGTCAAAGGTCTTGTTGTCGGTCAGATGTTCGCCGGCGTGGCAGGTCGCGCAGAGCGCCGTCGTGAACAGCGTGCGCCCCCGGGCGACAGCCGCCGGGTCGACGCGAGGCGCACGGAGGATGCGCGGCTGGGCGTCGAGCCAGGACAGCGTCGCGTCGGCCTGATCGCTCGACAGCTCGGGGCCGGACATACGGAGGGTGAAAACGTCGTGCGCCAGCTTCGGAAAGTCCATCTCGTCGCCGTCCCAGTGGAACGGCTCGGTGCCACGAAGCCCCACCTGCACCGACTGGGTCCGGCGGCCTCCCAAGCACGCGAAGTTCCAGACCCGCCCGTCGTCCAACCCCTCGGCGTGACAGGAAGCGCACGCGAGCCCACCGCCGGCATTTGAGTGGAACACGGTGTGTCCGGTGTCGGCCCGACTGTCCGACGACAGCGCGATGCTTCCGCCCATCGTGCTCAGAATCGCTGGCTCGCGCGTCTGGATGATAAGCGATCCGTCGGGCGCGAAGGCGATCGCGGTTGCCTGGCCGTTCACGGCGGGAACGTTGTTTTTGCAGGAGGGGCCACCACACCCCTCGCTACCGGCGTTCGATTCGCACCCCTGCTGGGCTCCATTGCTAATCGAGGCCGTATCGGAAACGTACGCGCTCTGAAGCGTAAACGTGTTCGAGTTCCCGGCGGACACCACGGCGATCTGGCTTCCGTCGGGCGACACGGCCATGTCCACCGGGAGCGGAAGATTGCCGAGCGCCGGACCGGTGGTGACCAACCCATCCGCTGATACGACGGACACCGCGCTGTGAACGATCGAGGTGCAGGAATCGTCGTTCCTGCCGTAACCGCCGGAGACGGCGTTTTGCACCGGGTCGTCGCAACCCCGCTGGTGAACCATCGCGATCCGGCCGTCCGGCATCGCCACGGTTCGCCAGGCCACCGCGGGCGTGAACAGCTGTCCACCCCGCACGGCCGCTGAGCGGAAGGCCGGCATCGCGAGCCGCGCGGTGACGGTTCCGGATGCGTCGACGGTCAGGATCTCGGCCGAGCGGAACCGGCTGACACGCAGGTGATCCCCCTCGACGATCACGTCGCGCAGGTCGGGATCGAGCAGCAGCGAGCGGGTTGCCGGACCACCCGAGGCCGGCAGGCTGACCAGCTCACCGCCGGCGCAGGCGACGTGAACGAGGTTGGTGGCCGGATCGTACGCGAGGCCTCGGGGCGCCGCGCATACCGCCGTCCGTCCGGTGATCGCGCCCCTTGCCGGATCGATGGTGACCACCCCGCCCCCGTGTCGAAGGGCCACGTGAACCAGCCCAGCCGCGTCCTCGACGACGCGCCCCGGCTCGTCCCCCGGGAAGAGCGCGAGAGTCGCCGTGAGGGCGAGGCCGGGCAGATCGACCAGGTAGACCTGATCGCGATCGGGATCTGCGGCGACCACTGTCCTGCCGTTCGATAGCACGAGCAGAGTGCCCCCGCTGATGGCGGGCGGCGCCACCGAAAGTGACACGGTACCACCGAGATCGAGGGAGCTCGGGAAGGTGGCCCCTGGAATCATCGAGGGGCCGATCCCGATCCCGTTCCCGATTGTGCTCCCGCCGCTGCAGGTGACGCCGACCTCCAGCGCGGTCGCGGCCATGGCGGACCCGGGAGCCCCGCCGCCGTCGGAGCCGGCCGACGGGGTGACGGCGGCTCCGCTTCCGCCGCCGGAGCCGGCGGGCGTGACACCGGTGGATCCGCCGCTCCCGGCTGCCGGGGGACCCGCATCGGAGCCGTCGCGACAGGCCCCCGCGAGGAAGACGCCGAACGATATTGTCGCCAGCAAACGGTTGGTCATCGGGGAACCTCCTTCGCCCTCCGACCAAATTGCTTGGGTCGGCTTGCTAGAGTGTAACGGGCTCCCATTTTTGGTTCAAGAACCGTGCGGAACCGCGCGGCGACCGTTAGGCAACGAAGCTTGGTGCGCCGGCAGCTACTGTACGTAGCCGACGCGCGTCGCGAGGCCCGTCGGATGCTCCCTTCTTTCGCGCCGTCGGTCGAAACGGGGGAGTCGGCGACTCCCGCCGGGCGGCTCGCCTTCCCGTCGGCCGACCTGAAAGCGGCGGATTTTCCACCCTCTTTCACGCTCGATTTCTTCCACCACGTTTCACACCACGTCGGCGTAACGGGCTGGACGTCCAGGCTGGCGCCTCGGTCTGTGTTTTGGCCGGTTAGCACCGCCCGTTACAGTTACGCGACCCTTGCTCGCTTTCACACCGCGGAAGCCGATAGTTCGACGCCGTTCAACGCCCGGTAGACGATCGCGTACGGAAAACGGTGCATCAAGTGTCGCCGCGTGCCCGTAACTTGGCGAGACTGGTAAAGGACACTCCCGAAGTGGTGATCCCGGACAACCGAGCGGTGGTCATCGCCGGCCAGCTCTGGGCGAGAGCGGGTAACCCTTGGGAAAGACGGTTTAGATGAGCTACCCCGTTGCAAGTGGTGCGTCGATGCGTGCTGGGAATCACCGATTCAACGCCATCATTTCGGGGTAATGGTAGACGTCCGATTTCGCCGGCATGTTCAGTGACGTCGCGATCATCGCCTTCGCGATCTGCCCGACGGTGATCGATCTGTATTTCGCGGGCGTCACGAATGAGAACGCGGGAAGCACTTTCTCGAGCAGCCACGGTGTGTGTCGCGAACCGATGATCATCGCCGGGCGGAAGATGCTCACGACAGCCAGACCACTCTCCTTCACTGCCTCTTCGGCCTCGCCTTTCACACGAGCGTAGCGCGCCATCCCCGCGGCGCCTGATCCGG
>CAYTTF010000280.1:0-6582 GCA_964440665.1 uncultured Myxococcales bacterium
GAGCGGCAGGGGATCATCCGCCACGGCGCCAAGATGATCTCGGCGGTGGCCGACGCGACCGTCCCCAAGATCTGTGTCGTCCTGCGCAAGGCCTACGGCGCCGGCCTCTACGCCATGTGCGGGCCGGGCTTCGATCCCGACGCCACGATCGCGCTGCCGCAGGCGATGATCGCGGTGATGGGGGCGGAGGCCGCCGTCAACGCCGTCTTCGCCAACAAGATCGCCGAAAAGCCCGAGGCCGAGCGGGCGGCCTACGTCGAAGAGCTGCGCGAGCAATATCGCGCGGATATCGATCTGTCGAAGCTCGCCTCCAACCTGCACGTCGACGCCGTGGTCCCGGGCGACGACCTGCGCGCCGAGCTCGTGCGCCGTCTCGCGGCCGCTGGCGCCAAGAGCGTGCCGAGCTACGCCCGCAAGCGCGCCGTCTTGCCGGTTTGAGGCCCTCGATTCGCGGCTGCGCGAAGTCGCAAACGGCAGGCTTCCTCGTCAGCGGGCGACATCGTCCACGAGCCGGTGGCGGAGCTCGACCTGCATCTCGGGCGGCGCCGCGATCATGCTGTCCGGGTAGGAGCGGCCGGCGGTCATGTGCTCGTAGATGGCGTCGGCTTCCTTGTTGTTGAGCGCGAGCCCCGAGATGTACTCGAGCTTGAGACTGAAGTCGCGGTTGACGGGCGCGCCCACGAGCCACGCCGACATGTCGCGACCGTTCGCGCCGTAGGTGGCCAGGAGGTCCACCGCGCCCATGATCGCCACGTCGCGCAGGGAGTCGGCGATCGCCGGCGTGCGGTCGATTCGCCCCTGGATGGCGGCGGCGTCCAGGCGCAGAGGCGCGACGCTCCCCACCAACACCACATCGTATCCTTTGCCGTTTTGCACGGTGTTCCAGACGGTGCCGTCGGGAAACGCGTCGACGAACGTCTTCATCTGGATCTTGATCGCGGCCTCACTGGTCTCGTAGAGGGGGACCCATTGACTGGCGATTCCGTCCGGCTTGAGGTGGGCCTTCACGATCGCGTAATACTCGCGCGAGAACAAGATCGAGTTGCCCCGGACCCATGGATGAATCGGGTCCGACGTGATGATGTCGAACTTCTCGCGGGTCGTCGCCAGAAAGTGGCGTGCGTCGTCGAACACGATCTCGACCTTTGGGTTCGTCAGCGCGTGGTAGTTCTCGCGCGCGAACTGCTGCGCGGCGCCGACCACCCGCGGCTCGATCTCGCAGATGACGATCCGTTTGACCTCCGGGTAGAGCGTCAGCGCTCCGGCGGTGATGCCGGCGCCAAGACCGACCACCAGGACCGACTCGGGGCCGCGGTGCAGCAGTCCGGACAGGTGGCCGATCAGCCGCTCCGTGCGCAGATCATTGGGGTTGTTCGTGGCTTCGACACGACCCGACACGTGGAAATTGCTGTAGCCGTTCGGCGCGATGTGAACGGCGACCGTCGAGGCGGCGCCCTCGCTCACGTAGGGATATCGGTCGCCCTCCTCGATGTACCAGATATAGCGACCATGAGCCTTGAACATGTCCGGGAGCCCTGGGAGGAACGCGGCTGCCAGCGCGCACACGACCAGCGGCCAGAAGGGTGACGGTGGCCGGCGGGACGGGAGGAGGGATCCGGGCACGCGGCGCATCGCGAACACCAAAGCCGCCGCCGAGAGACCAGCGCCCAGGACCAGGATGCGTTGCGCCCACTGCGTGCCGTGAGCGGGGATGGCCCAGAAGCTGATTCCGACAGAGCCGATGATGGCGCCCACGGTGTTGGCCGCGTAGACGTGTCCGCTCGACCGACCGGTGTCGTCGCTGCCAGCATTCGCGGCCGCGAGCGCGTACGGGAAGCTCATCCCCCAGAAGATCGCGCCGGGCAGGATCACGTCGACTGCGCGGAGCACGTGCAGCGCATGAAGCACACCGATAGGGGTCCACGCCGGCGGCGAGATGTAAGGGAGCGCGTCGGCCAGTAGATATGCCGCCAAGAGCACGCAGGGGACGAGGGCGAGCTGGCTCAATGCCAGACCGCGCATCGCGTTTCCCCCGCGGCGAAGCAGATATGCCGCGACGGAGCTGCCGATACCGAGGCCCGCGAGGAACACCGCCAGGATGATCGCGAACGCGTAAACTGTCGCGCCGAACAGCAGGGTCAAAAGACGCGTCCAGACGACTTGCGCTCCGAGCGCGGTCAGGCCGGAGAGTCCGGCGGCCAGGTAGATTGCGCCGCGGTAACGCGCGGGCCCGCCGGACGGCGGCGGGGCGGGCGCCGGCACCGACTCCGACGGGTCCAAGGTGGCACGGCCGAGGCGAAGCCCGAACGCGCCGATGCCGAAGTTGATGGCGGCGGCCGTCAGGGTCGCGACCCAGACGTCCCACACCGCGAGCAGGACGAACGCCGACAATAGACAGCCCAGCACCGCCCCAACCGTGTTGGCCGCGTACAGGCCGCCGAGGGCCGACATGCCCCGCCGACCGTGCGGATAGCGGCGCGCGATTGCCGGCAACGTCGCGCCCATGAGCGCGGTCGGCGGCAGGAGGAGGATGGCCGCGATCGCCGCCCGCAGCGCGATGCCGAACGGCCCATATCCAAACAGCCCGATGTAGATGAACTGAACCGCCGGCAGGACGAGCGGCATCGCGAGGCCGAAGACGCCGATTCCGATTTCCATCAGGGCGTAGAGGCGGATGGGATCCCGCGCGCGCGCGACGTAGCGCGCGCAGACCAAGCTGCCCAGGAACATCCCGCCCATGAAGCTCGCGAGCACGATCCCGACCGACAGGGCGGAAGCGCCGATCACGAGCCGAAGAAGGTGGAACCAGATCACCTCGTAGATGAGCGCGGCACACCCGCTCGCAAGGAACAGCATGCGCAGGATGTTGTGCGTGGTCAGCGCGCCAGTCTGGGTGTCGGTAGGGCCAACCGGCCCTGTCGCCTCGCGAGCACCTATCGCCTCGCGCGCGCGGCTCGACGTATCGGAGCCGCCGCCGGCGCCCGCGCCGCCTCGATTGCCCATCTTGTAGATCAACCCGGCCAGCGCGAGCGCCGCCGCGGCCACGAGCAGCACCGACCGCCCTCGGTCCTGCGGCGGCGGCGGGGGCGGCGCTTCGCCGGGCTGGGCCGTCGGCGCTTCTACGATTCGCATCGTGGGGGGAAACGGGGTGGGCTTCTTGCAGTACGCGGCGAATTCGGAGATCGAGTAAAAGCCGTCGCCTTCTCCCTCGCCCACACGCAAATAGCGCACGGTGGTGGGAGGGATCTCGATTGCCCGGGTCCGCAGACCAGGCCCCCGATTGACGACGTTCGCGAACGCGACGATCGGTTTGTAGCTCGACGGCGTGCCGTCCACCGATCCAAGCACCTTGTAGGTGTCGTTCGCGTCCGCTTGTACGACGAGCGCCGAAACCTGGCGTGCCTCGCCAAGATCGTAGGTCACCGATCCGGCGGGCGTCTCGAGCGTGACCACGACCGGGGCGTTCCACAGCGTTCCTTCCGCGCCCACCGCTCCATCCGTGATCAGCTTGAGGTCACCGCGGGCATCCTGCGACGCAGTGGGGCTCTTGCCGGCGACGAGATCTTCGGGTCCACAGCTGGCGGCGTCCGCTGGCGCGGCCGACGTCAGCATGACGGTCGTCAGCGCCAACACGAAAATCGTTCGATGGAGTTTCATTCGTCCTCGCAAGGCGGGAGAATCGGACAACATCCGTCGTTCGGAGGCGCCGAGACTAACTGACCTGTGGGCGCGAGGGTAGGGGTCCAAGCGCGCGGCCCATCGGTGGAAGTGGTCCGCCGAGTCGGTCAGTTGACGCCACCGCGCGTCCGCCGTTACCCTCGTTCACCCGAATGATCCGCCCCACCATGTTGGCCGCGGCTGCGCTCGCCCTTGGCGCCGCCACACTCGGAGTGGTCCCGGGGTTCGATGCCGGGACGGCTCTGGCCCAGACGTCGGCGCGTCCGCGCATTCACGGCCGCGCGTATCGGCTCAAGGTCGACAGCTCGCCGCAGCAGGCGACGGTCTTCTGGGACGCTGGCGACAAACCGGACCCCAAGACCTTCGGCGTCGCCGGCTACACGCCGCTCACCCTCAAGGTCCCCAAGGGCTCGGTCAAGATCGTCGTCGAGCTCGCCGGGTTCAAGCCCGAGGAGCGGACGCTCGACGTGCGGAGGAGCCAGAGCGTGGTCGTCACGCTCAACCGCGCGCCGCAGATGGCGCGCCTCGACCTTGCCGCCGCGCCGGGGAGTGGTGGCGCCGGGGCCGAGGTCTTCGTCGACGGCGCCGACCGCGGGACGGCGCCGAACTCGTTCGAGCTGCCGGCCGGGCGCCATCAGGTCGAGGTGCGCAAGCCCGGGTACAAGTCCTTCTCCGACTGGTTCGACCTGGCCGAGGGCGAGCGGCGCACGCGCGACGTCTCGCTGGAGCGCGCCGAGGCGCCGGCCGGCACGCTGCTGGTGACCTCCGATCAGGGCGGCGACGTTTATGTCGACGGGACGCGCAAAGATCCGGCGCCGGCGATCATCACCGGCATCCCGGCGGGCGATCACGTGGTCGAGGTTCGCAAAGACGGCCTGCCCCCCTGGCGACAAACCGTGACCGTGGTGGCGGGGCAGCAGGCCAAGGTCGCCGCGACCTTCGGTGCCTCCGCCACTGCCGCCAGCCTGCGGGTCATCTCCAACGAGCCCGACGTCGAAGTGTTCATCGACGGCGAGGACAAAGGGAAGGCGCCGATCACCTTCGCCGACATCAAGCCGGGCGAGCACATCGTCGGTGGGCGCAAGGCGCGGTTCAAGCCGCAGGAACAGACCGTGCGCGTCGCGCCCGGCGAAAACGCGATCGTCAGCTTCCGGATGGAAAGCGCGCCCATCGACCGGCCGCACGCGTCGCTCAAGGTCCAGTCGACCATCCCCAACGCCGAGGTTTTCGTCGACGGATCCAGCCTGGGGCGCGCGCCGGTCGACCGAAACGATCTCGATCCGGGCAAGCACTACGTCGTGGTTCACCGCGACGGCTTCACCGATTTCAAGCGCGAGGTCGTGCTCGTCGAGAACCAGCCGGTGGCCTTGGTGGCCGACCTCTCCGCGACGGGCTCGCTGCGTATCCTGTCGACGCCCGAAGGGGCCGAGGTCCGCCTCGACGGAGAGCTGGTCGGGCACACGCCGGTGCAGCACGAGGGCGTGACCTCCGGCGACCACATCGTCGAGTTTCGCCTCAAGGGCTTCTTCGACAAGAAGGAGACCATGAAGGTCGAAGGCGGGCGGGAAAAGGTCTTCTCCGTCGACCTCAAGCCGGTGCCATCGGGCCCGTCGCCGGAGCAGATGGCGAAGCGGAAGCAGGGGATGTCGTCGTTCGGGGCGAAGGCCAACCCGGTGGGCGGCGTGACCGCCGACTTCGGGCTCGGCTATCCCTACTACCTCACCGTGCGGGTCATGGTCGGGGCTCTGGCGATCAAGAACATGGGCCTGGATGTCGGGGTCCAGATGCAGACGATGTTCGACATCACCGACTTCGCTCTGCGGGGACGCCTTCAGCTGGTGGACGTCGGCCCGTTCGCCCTCGCCACCGAGGGCGATCTGGGCGGCGGCACCGGCATCAATGGCCGCAGCTCGTATTTCCTCGACTGGAGCGCGGTCGCGTCGCTGGCCTTCGCCGACATCGCGACGGTGTCGGGGTTCGTGCATTTTTCGGCCTGGGACGACCACTTCTGTCCGACCACCGGGCAGATGGCCAACGGCACCACCGCCGACGCCTACTGCGGCTATCCCCCGGCCAACGACTCGACCCAGAAGGCGGCGCTTTTTGGCACCGGAGACCCCAGCCGGAGCTTCACCGGACACCGATTTTACGTGGGCTTTTCGGCCGCGGCGGCGCTCGACCGGATGACCTCGCTGTTCGCGCAGTTCGAGTTCGTTCCGCTCACCCAGAACTACGGCCTCACGCCGCGCGAGGCCTTCGAGGGGAAGTACAACCAGGCCCTGATCGGCAGCACCGATCCCAACTTCTACTTCGTCCTCGGGGTCTCGCTGAAGTTCTGACGCGTGCAGGTCGTTGGCGTGCAGGTCGTTGTTTTCTCTGGCGTCCAGCCTGAAAGTTCTTCAACGTAGTCCGCCTCATGAGCAGCGCAGCGGGCATTCCCCGCAAGTGGACGGTCGGCGACTCCGGGGAGGTCTACGGGGTCAAGTCCTGGGGCAACAACTACTTCTCGATCAACGACGCGGGCAACGTGCAGTCGCACCCGGCAGGCGTCGACGGCGCGCGCATCGACCTGAAGGAACTGGTCGACGAGGTGGCGCGGCGCGGGATCGGCCTACCGCTGCTGATTCGATTCTCCGACATCTTGAAGAGCCGGATCGTCGAGCTGAACGAGACCTTCACGCACGCCATCGCCGAGTACGGCTACAAGGGTGACTACAAGGGCGTCTACCCGATCAAGGTCAACCAGCACCGCTTCGTGGTCGAGGAGATCGTCCAGTTCGGCCGCCCGTACCACTACGGCCTCGAGGCGGGGTCCAAGCCGGAGCTGCTGGCCGTCATGGCGATGCTCGACGACGAAGAGGCGCTGATCGTCTGCAACGGCTACAAGGACGAGGAGTACATCGA
>CAYTTF010000281.1:0-6559 GCA_964440665.1 uncultured Myxococcales bacterium
CCCTCCTCGTGCCTGTCACGCCGGAGGCCGCGGGTTCAAGTCCCGTCCACCCCGCCAGATCCCCAAATCGGGTACATCGACCAAGAGGTCGAACGGTTTTCTCAAGTCGTATTCGAGCGTTCCGTCGCGCAGACGGCAGTTCGATAGGACGACATCGACGAGTCGGCGCTGTTCGTGCGGAGTCTGAGAAACGTAAAGCTTGTAGGCTGCTTGCGCGAGTTCGAGCAGTTTCAGGCCGGCACTCAGATAGTTGGTCTTCGCCTTCTCGTGGGCGTCGATCTGGCGCGCGATCTCACCGCGCTCCGCCTCGGCCATCAGGCGCCTTGAGGCGCCCCGCTCGAGCGCCGACCAGCCGCAATCCCGTCGTCTGGGCTCAGGCGGGTCGACGCTGGAGCAGCAGGGCGTACACCAGGAGGGTGACGTCCGGGTTCAAGCGCCAAAGCCAGGGCTCTATCAGGCGCGGCGCTCCCACCAGCAAGGAGGATTCTCCGGCGAGCACCTGGTTCACGAACGAGATCGCGGTCCCCGACAGCACGTTGTCCGACTGATTGAGGTGCGCGAGCAGCGCGAGCGGAGGTTGTTGGCCCCAGCGCTCTTCGAGCGGAAAGGTCTGGGACGACACGGTGTCGGTCACGAAGAGCACGCGACCGCCAGGCCGCGCGAGCGCCAAAAGGGAGCGCAGGTGGGCGACGGCGAGCGCGTTCCCGATTTGGGGGAGCTGGGGATGGGAGCCGAGCGCGACGTAGCAGCTGAACATGATCTGGCTCAGCAAGCAGGCCGACAGGACGGTGTCGAACCGTTCGGGCACCGCGGCCGTCACCCTCTCCGCCGAGGTTCGGGAGAGCGCGACCAGCTCCGCGGGCGAAACGGTCTTGTCCCGCAGAGCCGGCAGCACGGCGAAAGCGCCGGTGAGATCGATGGGCGGATGCAGCACGAGCTTTGCGGCAACGGGCTCGGGCTGCCGGGAGCGTGCCCGCCGAACCGCCTCGTCGTCGAGATCCAAGAGATGGATCGCCTCGAAGGCGTCGGCCAGCTGGCCGAGGTCGAGGTCGTTGCAGTTGCCCGCCCCGAGCACGGCGAGCGTCGAGCCCCCGACGGCGCACACGAGGTCACTCAGGTGCGCCCGATGCTCGGCGAACCGATCCCATTCATCGGCGCTCGTACGGTTGTTGTAGCGGTGGTGCTCCGACAGGTCGGGCGACGGTTGGCCGGCCGAGATCGGCAAGATGGGCACGATCTTCTGCAACTTAGCACGCGCGCTCCAACCCAACCACCGCGGCTACCCGATGGTCTGGGTGCTCTTGATCCAACCCCAGTCGGTACCCGTCTTGTCGGCGGCCCGACCGAGCCACAAGCTATAGAGGCCGGCAAACATCGTTGGGTGGTCGAGCTCCAAGGCGTGCCAGTTCTCCAAGCTGGTGGCCTCGGGATCGTCGGGAAAGCGCCTCTGGTAGGCGGCGCGGTCGGCCGGCAGCTTGGTGTCCACCTGAAGCACGCGGAGCCCCATCTGTCGGGTCAAAGCCTCGATCTCGACGAGGGTGAAGGTGTGCTCCTGAACGTGGAATAGAAAATCGCGGCACGCCGACATCGAGTAGAAATCGTAGGAGGTCGTGAGGCTCCGCTTGAGCGGATCGTCGTCCGGGCGCGCGACGACCGCGGCCCGAAAGGCGCGGATCCCCTGGGCCGTCGGCGCAAAACCCTCCCGGGCGATCCAAGCACGCGCGGTGACCACGGCCGCGCGGGCGAGCGCGCTATAGAGGCCGATTCTCATGACGCCGCCGGGTTTGAGAGCCGCCACGAGCGCCCGCAACCCGGCCGCCGGATCCTTCATGTGGTGCAGGACCCCGGCGCACACGATGAAGTCGTAGGCGGCTTGGAGTCGCCCGAGAGAGAGGATGTCGGCCTGAAAAAAACGGAGGTTGGTGGCGCCCGCCTCGCGGGCCTTGCGGAGCCCGTAGGCCAGGCTCGGGCGGCTCAGATCGACCGCATCGACCCTGGCGCTCGGGAATATCGAGGCAGCTTCTAGGGCTTCTCGCCCGGTGCCGCACCCGGCGACGAGAATTTCTCTGCCCGCGGCCATCGCCCGAACCGATTCGGTCGACTGGCGGTGGCTCCCCACGGTCACCCAACGTGGGTACGGGTTCTCCTCATACTGGCGCTGTACGGCGCGCGAAACGTCATCGTCGATCGCCGACCTCGCTTCGATGGTGGTCGCCAGCCTCCGTTCTTCGAGCGGCTCGACGACCTGGGTCCGGACCAGCTCTTGATAGGAGCGATCGTCGGAGAGCGCCGCGAAGCCAGCCGCTCCTTCGACCCCGAAAAGCGGCTCGTAGCAGCCGAGCAACGCGACCCGCCCTGGGGTCGTCAGGTTACCCCGCAGAGCCGCCGGGTCCTCTTCGAGGCCGAAGACGTACTCGGACAAGAAGCACGAGCCGGCCAGGACACAGGCGAGCGACAAGAAGCGATCGGCCGGCGACTCGTCGCTCGTGGAGCGCGAGGTCTCGGTGAAAAACCAACGTCGCGCATTTGCCAAACCCCGTTCGATGACCGGATCGGGAACCAAGAACCGCTTGAGCCCGCCGTTCAGAAACTCGTTCCCTTGCCACGACCGGAGAAGCTCTGGGCTAACCCGAGCGCAGAACGATTCGAAGGTCGGAAGAGAGAGCAGGCCCACGATGTCGGCGGACGCCGGATCCAGCCTGAGTAGGCTGAGCCACGCCTTGCTGAACAGGCTGTGGGTCAAGGTCTCGTCGGCGAGCAAGGCCGTCATGCTCTGCTTGGAGGACTCGCTGAAGCTGGTGAACACCCGCCCCTGGTAGACCGCGGCCAGAACGGCGCGATGATCCCGGTTCGACGGCTCGAGGAGAACGCAGGTTTCGAGGGGCGCGACCGCCTCGTTCCACCGCTGCATCTGCAGCCTGAGCCGCGCCAAGCTGCTGTGGAACGCGGCCAGCCCCGGATAGAGCACCGTGCCGCCCGCGAGCAGCGTGTCCGCCTCGGCCAACCGCTGCTGACCTATTCTGACCAGGCTCAGGATCATGAGGACCCTGGGATCGGGTGTCCCGGTGATCAGACCTTCGCAGAGCTTCCCGGCCAGCTCCAGCCGGCCGCCGCGCAGGTGTTCCTCCGCCTCTCGAAGGACGGCGGTGAGGTCCGTCCCAATCGCCATCAGGGAAGCGGGTATAGCAGCGCGGGCCTGATCATGCGACGTCGAGGTTGCTGAACGCAGCGGACCCGGAAGGGCTCAATCAGCCGCCCGTAGAGACCATTGCCGTGATCGAACCGGACGTACCAGGCGAGCTCCTTGCCGTTGGCGGCGGATGAGCTCCAGAAGGCGTCGAGCGGGCCGCTCCGATCGGCGCCAGGCACGATCGCCAGCGCGGAGCCGCCGTCGGATTCCTCACGAACGCCAGACCTCCGCCCTCGGGGTAGGTTAATAGGCGCACAACCCATAGTTGCTTCCCGTGGAAGAAACGGTCCAGAAATGTACGTTTTGTAGAAATATCAATGGCTTGAAACCGGATCGGGAGGCGCCCGCGGCGGAGTATCGTGATGTGTCGTTTCCCTCTCGATGAATTGCGCCCTCAGACCTTCACCCCCGCCACCACCGCCGGCAATGCGTGATCCGTTGTCGTGCCGTCGCCGAGCTCGCCGGCTTCGTTCGAGCCCCAGCAGTAGACCGTGCCGTCGGTCGTGGCGGCGCAGGTATGGGCGCTTCCCCCGGTGGCGGCCTTGACCGCGGAGAGGCCGGGGACCGCCGCCGGTGTGCCCCTGCTGGCCGTGGTGCCGTCGCCGAGCTGACCGGCGCTGTTCGAGCCCCAACACCACAGGCTGGCGTCGGTCAAGATGGCGCAGACGTGATCGTACCCCGAGGTGATGGCGGTGGCAGGGGAAGGCAGACCCGCCACGGCGACGGGCGTCGTGCTTGCGACGGTCGTGCCGTTGCCGAGCTGCCCGTTCGCGTTGGAGCCCCAGCAATCGACCTGGCCGCTAGATGAGAGCGCACAGTTGTGGTCGAAGCCGGCCGCCAGCGCCACGACGTTCGACAGACCGGAGACTGGGAGCGGAAACACCTGCTCCATCGACGCGTCGGCGCCGGAGCCGGTCTCTCCGAAGTCGTTCGCGCCCCAGCACTGCACCGTTCCGTCGGTGGCGAGCGCGCAGGTGTGCCGACCCGCGGCCACCACGGCGACGGAGGCGGGTAGGGAGAACACGCCGACCGGCGTGGAGCTGTCCGTGTTGTTGCCGTCGCCGAGCTCGTCGTCGCTATTTTGCCCCCAGCACTGCCCGGTTCCGTCGCTCAAGATCGCGCAGCTATGATATCCGCCGGCCGCGACGGAGAGGACATCGCCCAGGCTGGACAGATCGTAGGCGTTCAGGCGATTGGTGATCGTTCCGTCGCCCACTTGCCCGTACGAGTTCCAACCCCAGCAGAACGCCTGTCCGTTGGTCCCGGTCGCGCAGTTGTGATAGCTGCCCGAGAGAACCCCCGTAGCCGATAGACCGGGCACAGTCCCGGGCGTATGCCGGTCGACGTCCGTTCCGTCGCCGAGCTCGCCGTCGACGTTCGCCCCCCAGCAGGAGACGGTGTGGTCACTCTGAAGCGCGCAGGTGTGGCCGGCGCCGGCCGAAAGGATACGAAGCGGCTGACCCGCACCGAGACCGCTGTCCCCCACGGGAGCGCCGCCTTCCAGGTCAACCGAACCGTCGACCGGAGCGCGATCCAGTCCAGCGACGGCATCCCGCGACGACAACGCCGGCCCTTTGCCGCCGCAGCCACCGGCAAGCTGCAGCGCAGGCAGCAGCGTACCGAGGATCCACGCTCCAAAGAGCCATCGAGGCCTATTTGCCCGGCGGCCCTGGACCATGGACCCTCGCCGGCGACCTACGCTTTCAACGAGGAATCGAGATCGCCGGTGTACTTGGTGTTTCCGAACCCGGTTACCTGAAGTCCCATCGCGTGCGCGATGGAGGTCAAGAGCTGGTTGTTCGGAATTGCCGCCGGGAACGTGACGAGCTGACCCGTCTTGAAGAAGCCACCGCAACTTCCAATGATGAGATAGGGGATCCCCACCACGTAGTGGTTGTTCCCGATGTTCATGTCCGAGGACACCAAGATGCAGGTGTTGTCGAGGACCGTGCCGCTCCCCTCGGGCGCGGCGGCCAGCTTGCTGACGACCTCGGCCACGCAGGCCTTGTAGAACCACTGATCGATGGTCGTCTTCTGCGTGTAGCCGCTCGTCCCCTGGTGGGCGATCGCGTGGTAGTCCGGGCTCGAGATGTTGAGCCAGGGGAAGTTCAGGCTGTTCCCGCCGCCGTCGTCGATGAGGTCCATGGTCACACAACGCGACTTGCCGCAAATGACGGCCGCGGCCACGATGTCGGCCATGAACGTGACCAGCGTGTTGTAGCCAGAGTTGTTGGAGAAGCTGAGACCCGCTCCGGTGTTTGCCGGCGCCGTGCATGTCCCCGTCGAGGGCGAGCTCGACGACTGGAGCTGAGTTTCGAGCTGGCGAACCGAGTCCAGATGGTTCTGAACCGTGATCTTGTCGTCGGTTCCCAGGTTGGCGGCAAAGGTCGTGAGTTCCGTCGACACGAAGTCGAGCACGCTCTTTCGTCGCTGAAAGAGCGCGTTGACCTGAGCCACCGGCAGCGACTGCCCGGCAAACAGGCTCGAGTAGAGCGTCGACATGTTGGTCTGGGACGTGTTCTTTTGGCCAGCCGCGCGGTAAGAGGTCGAGCTCCCGCCTGGACGTCCGCCCACGTTGAGCTGGGCGTTGGTCACCCCGGCCGTGGAGGCCAGGTTGTTCGAGATCGCCGTGTCGAGCGAGGGCCCCCCGCCGGCGTTGAACCCCGTCAATATCGAGCCGTAGGCCGAGTGCCCGCCGAACGAATTTCCGGCGTCCACCATGACGCTCAGATTGAAGGGGCTGGTCTGCGTGTTGGCCGACCGCATGAGCAGCAGCTTACTCATGTAGGGCTGGAGCGACGACAGGATGCTCGGGAGCGTCGTCGTCGCCGCCAGCGGTCCCGCCGAGACCGACGTCGGCAGGTAGAAGTTGGGCGGCACCGTCCCGTTGGTCCAGGTAATGGAGATGAACCGGGTCGGAAAGCCGCTCGCCGTGGCGGCGGGGGAGCGCTCGGCATTCAGGAGCGGTAGGAAACCCGCCCCTATGCCCATGGCCTTGAGGAGAGCTCGTCGCGAATAGCGGTCGCTTCTCATTGCAGAACCTCCCCCGTGTCGGGCGATCGAAAACGGAATGTTTGAGATGTAGCCACGGCCGCGATCAGGCTGCGAATGTTGAGGCCGCCAGATTGAAAGGCGTTGACCGCGGACTGGATCGAATAGTTGTCGGCGCCGTTCGCGTCTTCCCAGCGATTGAGCGCATAGCGCGTCCACTCGATGCCGAAGCAGGTCTGCGCCTCCGGACTAGTCGCCAACAGATTGCTGAGCTGCAGAGCGCTGGTAAAGGTCTTCGTCTCGCCGTCCAGCGGAATGGTGCCGCTGGCGTCGATAGCGGTCTTGGCGTCCGGATCGATCGTCCGGTATTGACCGATG
>CAYTTF010000282.1:0-6556 GCA_964440665.1 uncultured Myxococcales bacterium
GTGTAGACCTTCTTCGTCATGATGTCTTTCACCGTCAACATCGAGCAGCTCCTTTCTCTATCCGTTTCGCCATCGACCGCGCGCCTCGCGAAAGTTTGGGCCCGTCTGGCGCCTAGGGCAACCGGCTCGGCGACGCTACGCCACCGCGCCTCGGCGCTGCGTCTCATCGACAGCCCCCCGACTTGAATGCTGGACGAAGCGTGGGCCGTCGGGGAAAGTGTATGGGTGAGCAAGACCGGGTATCGCAGCCGCACTTCGACACAGGGCCGCAACATGGCCGGTGCGCGCTCGCTCTGGCGCGCGACCGGGATGACCGACGCCGACTTCGACAAGCCGATCGTCGCCATCGCCAACAGCTTCACGCAGTTCGTCCCCGGCCACGTCCACCTGCACGACGTCGGCCAGCGCGTGAAGACCGTCATCGACGCGGCCGGCGGCTGGGGGGTCGAGTTCAACACCATCGCGATCGACGACGGCATCGCGATGGGCCACGGCGGGATGCTCTATTCGCTGCCGAGCCGCGACCTCATCGCCGACAGCGTCGAGTACATGGTGAACGCGCACTGCGCCGACGCGCTGGTCTGCATCTCGAACTGCGACAAGATCACGCCCGGCATGCTGATGGCCGCGATGCGGCTCAACATCCCGACCATCTTCGTCTCGGGCGGTCCGATGGAGGCCGGCAAGATGGTGGGAACGCACGGCCGCGACGGCAAGCCGAGCGCGTCGGGCGGAGGCGGGCCGGGCCCGATTCGCAAGCTCGACCTCATCGATTCGATGATCGCGTCGAGCGACGCCAAGGTCAGCGACGCCGAGCTCGGCGAGATGGAGCGCTCCGCCTGCCCGACCTGCGGATCGTGCTCCGGGATGTTCACGGCCAACAGCATGAACTGCCTCAACGAGGCGCTCGGGCTGGCGCTGCCGGGAAACGGCACGCTGCTCGCCACCCACGCGCGCCGCTGGGAGCTGTTCCAGGCGGCGGGCCAGCGGATCGTCGAGCTCGCCAAGCGACACTACGTCGGCGGCGACGACGGCGTGCTCCCGCGCGCCGTCGCGACCTTCGAGGCGTTCGAGAACGCGATGACTCTCGACATCGCGATGGGCGGCTCGACCAACACGGTGCTGCACATCCTGGCCATCGCCCACGAGGCGGGCGTGAAGTTCACGATGGCCGACATCGATCGGCTCTCGCGCCGCGTCCCCAACATCTGCAAGGTGGCGCCGTCGTCGTCGTACCACGTCGAAGACGTGCACCGCGCCGGCGGCATCTTCACGATCCTGGGCCAGCTCGACAGAGCCGGCCTCATCCACCGTGACGTGTTGACCGTCCACGGCGCGAGCCTGGGCGCCGCCATCGACACCAACGACATCCATCGCCCGAGCGCGACCGCCGAGGCGCGCCAGCGGACGCTGGCGGCCCCCGGCGGTGTCGCGACCAAAATCGCCTTCTCGCAGGACAAATACTTCGCCGAGCCCGACGCCGACCTCGCGCGCGGCTGCATCCGCGACGTCGCGCACGCCTACAGCAAAGAGGGGGGCCTGGCCGTGCTCCACGGCAACATCGCCGAAGACGGCTGCATCGTGAAGACCGCCGGGGTCGACGAGTCGAACTGGAAGTTCGAGGGTCCGGCGCGGATCTTCCACTCTCAAGAGGCAGCCTGCGACGCCATCACCGCCGACCGCATCCGCCCCGGCGACGTGGTCGTGATCGTCTACGAAGGGCCGAAGGGCGGCCCCGGCATGCAGGAGATGCTCTATCCGACGTCCTTCCTCAAGGGCAAGGGGCTCGGCAAGGCGTGCGCGCTCATCACCGACGGTCGCTTCTCGGGCGGAACCTCCGGCCTCAGCATCGGCCACGTCTCCCCCGAGGCCGGCGAAGGTGGCGCGATCGGCCTCGTCGAAGAGGGCGATCGCGTGCGGATCGACATTCCCGAGCGCCGGATCGACGTGCTGGTCGACGCGGCCACAATGACCAAACGACGCGCGGCGATGCAGGCCCGCGGCGCAGATGCTTGGCGTCCCAACCGAGATCGGAAGATCTCGGAAGCGCTGGAAGCGTACGCGCTGATGACCACGAGCGCGGCCCGGGGCGCGGTCCGGGATCTTTCGCAGCTTCGACGATCTCGCTGACGGCCGGTCTGTCGTCTCTCCTTCGTCCTGTTACACAGGGTGAGGAACTTGCTACCATAGCGGTTCACTGGACGTTCGCCCCTGCGGGTCAGCAGTGTGTACGACGGCATGATCGATCCCGAAGAGGCGCCTTCAGATTTGCCCCACAGCACCGCCACCTGCGGCGTGTGCGGCGGGCCGCTGCCGGCCACGCGCTACGTCCACGTCGACGCCCGGTCGGTGGTCGTGCTGTGCCGGGTGGTCTGCTTGCGCGCGATCGTGCGCGCGCGCCGGCGGGTGCGGTGGGCGGCGCGGTGGCGCGAAGCGGTGCGCACCGGCGTGACCCTGATCCTGGCCAGCATCCTCGTCACGCCGCACGCGAACGCGACGAAGCACCGTCGGATCGCCCACGCAGCGCCAGCGCCGGCGCCCGTGGCCCCGCCGCCCGGCGCATCCGCTTCGGCCTTGCCTCCCGGCTGGTACGGTCCCGAGTGGCCGCCGACGGAGACCAGCTTCCTCGCGTCGCTGGGGCAGGACGCGTGGATTCATCCCCTGTCCGGCCCGGTGCGGCGCATGCCGCGCGTCGATTCTCGCGTGTTCGGCGCCGTGCGGCCGGGCGAGCGCCCGGCGGAGTGCCGCAACGGCCACTGCGGCGTCGATCTGGGCGGCGAGATCTGGGGCGAGCACGTCCACGCCGTCCACGACGGCGTCGTGGACTACGTCCAGCGAAACGCCAACCCGGATCGCGGCGGCGAGTTCGTCCGCCTCTCGCACCGGGACGGCACCGTGTTCACCCAGTACTTCCACCTGGCCGCGATCCCGACCGGTCTCGAACGGGGGGTGCACGTCAAGGGCGGCGAGGTCATCGGCCTGCTCGGCGACACCGGCGTCAAGGAGTCCGCGCCGCACCTTCACTTCGCCATCTCGGTGCGGCCGTGGAAGGACGGGCCGGAGCGGTACATGGATCCCGAGCCGCTCATCGCGCTGTGGCCGGTGCGCGTTCCCGTCGACGGCAGCGAGACGGGCCTGGTCACGACACTGGCGCGGCCGGGGCTGCCGTTAGGATCGGCGCCCCTGTCGGCGCAGAAACGCAAGGCGGCCCGCCTCGCCAAGCTGAAACACGGCGGACGGCACGGCGCCGGCGACACCAGCGACGACGGCGCCGCCAGCAACGACGGCGAGCAGCCGCAGTCGCCGTCGGATGACGCGAGCTCCGGCAACGACAAGGCGCCGGCGGACCGCGGGGACGCGACCCCGCCTTCACCCACCGGCGACGAGTAAACGATGGCAACGTTCAATTGCGTCGTTTGCAAGACCCCCGTCGACGAGGGCGAGCGCTTCGTTCTGATCCGGGGCGGGCGAGCCGAGATCCATTGCTCGGGGGTCTGTCTGGTGGCGAACGTCGAGCGGCGCCGCCTCGCCCGCGCCGCCGTGCACCGGCAATGGCTGCTGCTGGCGGCAGCCATTGCCGTGATCGTCGTCGGCTCCGTCCGGCTGTGGCACCGGTTCCACCCGCCGCCGGGACAGACGATCTCGTTCGAACCCCCGGACACCCCGCCAGCCCCGCCGCCGCGTCCCGAGCCCCCCCTGTACGGCCCAGCCTGGCCGCCCACCGATGAGGATTGGCAGACGTTGTTCGCCAGCGTTGCCTGGATTTATCCCCTCCCCGGCCCGGCGCGCCGCGCGCCCGCCACCGACGACCACATCCCACCCAGCCGCTCGCCCGCGGGCCACCCCGCCCCCGTCTGTCGCGTCCCGGCCAAGTGCGGCGTCGATCTGGGCGGCGAGTTATGGGGCGAGCACGTGTACGCCGCGCAGGACGGCGTCGTCGACCGCGTGCAACGCGCCGCAGGCGACGAACGCGGCGACGTCTACGTGCGCCTGTCGCACTTCGGCGGCATGGTGTTCACCCACTACGACCATCTGGCGGCCGTCCCGCGCGGCATCACGCGCGGCGCCGCCGTCAAAGCCGGCGAGCTCATCGGCCTGGTGGGCGACACCGGCACCGAGCACGCGCATCCCGGCCGCTACATTCACTTCGCGCTGTCCGTGCGTCCCTCTAGCGAGCTGCCGGAAGTCTACTGGGACCCGACGGAGATGATGCGCCGGTGGCCGTTGCGGGTGCCGGCGCACGGGACGGTGGCGGGGTTCGTGCCGGGGGAGACGGAGATTGTGGTGCCAGGGGGGCAGAGGCGGGCGCGGTGATGGGGGAGGTCTCCACGCTCGATCCTATCCCGACGTCCGCGGACGTCCGCGGATGTCCGGAGGCGGCCCGCGGGCATGACCCCGGTGAAACAACGGCGCCAAAGGTTGACCGGGGCGGGTCTTTCGGCTGGCGCGGTCGTTGCTAACCTCTGGAACGATGATGTTCGTCCCCGCCCTCGCGCTCGTTCTGGCCCTCGCCGACGCGGCTGCGCCCGCCGCGACGCCACCGCCCGTCCTGCCAACACCCGCGGCGACGCCGCCCACGCCGCTGGCGCCGCTGGCGCCGGCCGTCGCCAAGCAGATCCTGCGCGTGCGACGCGCCGACATCGTCGACGGCGGCGGCCACGTCGTCATGCTGCACGGGGTGGCGTTCGGCAACCAGGTCTGGAGCAACGTGCGCCTGCCGCGTAAGGACCACGCCGAAGTCGACTACCAGCGCGTCGCCGCGATGGGAATGAACGTGGTGCGTTTCTACATGAACCACCTGACGTTCCAGTCGGACGCCGCGCCGGACACGATGCTGGCCGACGGCTGGCAGTGGCTCGACGACAACATCGCCTGGGCCAAGAAGAACCACGTCTACCTGGTGCTGAACATGCACGTCCCGCCCGGCGGCTTTCAGTCGCTGGGCAACGGCAAGGCGCTGTGGGAAAGCCCCGAGCAGCAGGAGCGGTTGATCCGGCTCTGGGTCGAGATCGCGCGCCACACGCGCGGCGAGCCGACCGTGGCGGGTTTCGATCTCCTGAACGAGCCGGTGGTCACGCGCGCGCCCGCGCAGTGGCACGACCTGGCGGCCCGCATCGCCGCCGCGATCCGCGCGGTCGATCCCGAGCACATGCTGTTCGTCGAGCGGGTGAACGCCATCGCCAACCGATGGGAGGAGGACGAGAACCGCAACTTCTTCACCATCCCCGACCCGAACACGGTCTACGAGTTCCACTTCTACAAGCCCTTCACCTTCACCCACCAGAGCGCGTCGTGGGTCCCGTTCACGCCCGAAAATGTCCGCTACCCCGACACGCGCGCCGAGGTCGAGTGGTTCCTGCTCGATAGCAAGGCCCGCACCGACGGAAGCCCCACGCTGCCGCCGGGCGACACGCCCTGGACCTTCTATCCGGGCGCTCCGTTTCGCGTCGACGATCCGACCATCGTCGTCGGCAAACCGGTGCTCGTCACCAAGGCCAACTCGGGCCGGGTCTACTTCGACGATCTGGTCCTAGAGCAGCTGGCCGCCGATGGCTCGGTCAAGCGCGAGATCTGGCGCCAGAACCTGACCGGCACCCGCGGCTGGTTCTTCTGGACGTCCGACGGCAAGGGCGGCGCGGTCACGGCCCACGACGGTCACGGCGACGACAAATCGGTCGTCGTCGCCGGCACGGATGCCGACGCCAACCTCGGCTCCGACGTGCTGCGCTTTCGCACCGAGCGCGGGGCGACCTACCGCCTAAGCGGCTGGATGCGGGGCGTGGCGATCCCGGCGACGGCGACCTGCCAGATCCGCCTCGACTTCTTCAGCTCGCGCGCGCCCGTGCAGGAGAGCGACAAGAAGTTCGTCGCGCAGGAGCTGGACGCCTACGTCGCCTGGGGCAAGCGCCACCAAGTGCCGCTCTTCCTGGGCGAGTGGGGGGCGATCAAGTTCGCGTTCGACGACGATCGCGGCGGGCTGCGCTGGGTGGCCGACATGCTCGACCTCCTGCGCGCGCGCCACCTTCACTTTTCGTATCACTCGTATCACGAGAGCATGTTCGGCATCTACCGGGGCGACGGCACGCTGCCCGACCCGACCAACGCCAACGCGCCCCTCATCGAGCTGTTCACGAAGCAGCTCGCCCCGCACGCCCGCAAGTAGCAAATGCGTTCTTTTGATCTCAGTGTTCGCCATCGGCGTCCTCCATCTTCTTGACCACGATGGCGATGGTGGCCGCGTCGATCTTGGCCTTCTTCATGAGCGAGGCGGCCCGCTGAGCATCGTCGGCGTCGACCGCGTCGAAGAAGGCTTCGAGTTCGCCGATTTCGGCCAGTTGCTCCAGCACCAGCGTGCCTTCGAAGTCGGTCTCATCCATCGCGCAAACGACCGATGGCTACCTTCTCGGCTCATACCGCATCGCCACCGCCCCCGAGCGGAACTCCACCCGGCTCACGAGCTTCAAATCGACACGCTTCGATAGCCCCGCGAACAACGTCGGGCCATGGCCCACCAGCCTGGGCTGCACCACGAACTCGTAGTCATCGATCAATCCCA
>CAYTTF010000283.1:0-4753 GCA_964440665.1 uncultured Myxococcales bacterium
AACTACGGCGACTACGCCTACATCGAGAATTTCATCCAGGACGGCTGGACCACCTTTCCGCTCCCCAATATCCCGCGGCGGCAGCAGCATTTCGAGATCTGGCTGCGGCCGGTGCCACCCCAGAACAGTCTGTTCGCGCTGCGCGCCGCGCTCTACGAGACGGACAAGCTGATCCGCGACGGAATTCCGGAGGCCGGTTTTGCCGCCACCAAGACCTTCCTCGCCAACTACGCCAACCTCTGGGCGCAGGACGTCTCGCGGCGACTGGGCTACGCCATCGACGCCGCCGTCACCGGCAAGGACGTCGTCAAGGAGCTGCGGGCGCGGCTGCCCAAAATGAAGAAAGCCGACGTCGACCGCGCCGTCCGCAAGCACCTCACCCTGGGCGGCCTCAGCATCGCGATCGTCGCCGACAAGGCCCAGGCCCTGGCCGACAAGCTGGCCAGCGACGCCCCCACGCCCATCACCTACGACACGGCCGGCACGCCGCCCGACGTCGTGGCCGAGGACAAGATCATCGAGAGGTTTCCGATCCCGCTCAGCAAGGACGCTGTCTACGTCGTCCCGGTCGAGCAGATGTTCGAGCGCGCGCCGTAGCGCCACGGGACACACTTGACCGTCTCGAAACGCGGAATTCTGTTGCCTAGCTCACCCTCTTTGACGAAACTCATGCGCGGTCGAGCCCATGAGAGGGCTTCGTAGCTTCAAAACAACGAAAACGGGGGACAGACAATATGCGGGATCCGGTCAAGGCACTCTTGGTGACGCTTTCGTTGGCTGGAGCCGCTTGCGGCAGCTCGGGCGGTGGCAAGAATGTCTCCCAGTTCGTCGGTGTCTGGTCGCCGGCCTCCGGCACGTTCACCGAGAACTGTCCCGGCGGTGACGGGACGACCACGCATTTGGTGAGCGATACGGAGACCTGGGCCACGGGAACGACCTCGGACCTCGTTCAAACGATTCCGAATACCTCCTGCGTATTCCACGCCGAGGTCTCTGCCAGCACGGCCACCGGCGTTTCGGGCCAGACCTGCACGGTCAACACGCCCGCGACCGCCGTCAGCGACTCCTTCACCGACGTGTTCAGCTTCGTGAGCTACACCTTCGTCGTTAGCCCCGACGGGATGACAGCGACGGAGAACTATTCGGGGAACCTCGCAGAGACCGACAATACCACCAACCAGGCGGGCACCTGCACCTTCACGCAGACCGCCTCTTACACCAAGCAGTAGGCGCGTCGGATCGCCCGCTCCATCGCGCGTGCTAGCTTCGCGCGATGCCGAGCGCCCGTGATCTTCCGGAGGCGCTGCCGATCGACGCGGCGCTGCGCGATCGGCTGGCCGCGGCGCTGGCCGCCAAGCGCGCGGCGCCCGGCGGTTACCTGCCGCGCACGCACCACCTCGACGGCGACGCGCCGAAGTACACCAATCGGCTGATCCTCGAATCGAGCCCGTACCTCCTTCAGCACGCGCATAACCCGGTCGACTGGCGGCCCTGGGGAGACGAGGTGTTCGACGAGGCGCGCCGCCTGGAGCGGCCAGTTTTCCTGTCGATCGGCTACGCCACCTGCCACTGGTGCCACGTCATGGAGGCCGAATCCTTCGAAGACGAAGAGATCGCCGCGTTCATGAATGGGCACTACCTCTGCATCAAGGTCGACAGAGAGGAGCGGCCCGACATCGACGCGGTCTACATGAGCGCGGTGCAGGCGCTCACCGGGTCGGGCGGCTGGCCGATGAGCGTCTGGCTGACGCCGGCGCGCGAGCCGTTCTTCGGCGGGACCTATTTTCCGCCACGCGAGGGCGCGCGCGGTGCGCGGCACGGGTTCCTGGAGCTGCTCGACAACATTCATCAGACCTACGTGGGCGATCGGGGGCGCGTCGGGCAGGCCGCCGACTCGCTGGTCCGCGCCGTACGCGCGCAGATGGAACCGGCGGCGTCGGGCGGTCCCGCAACCGGCGGCGGGGCAACCGGCGACGCGGGCGCGACTTCGGTGGGCGACTCGGCCGTGCTGGCCCAGACCGTCGCGGCCTTCAAACGCATCTTCGACGACGTCGACGGCGGCGTCCGACGGGCGCCCAAGTTTCCGTCCAACTTGCCGATCCGCTTGCTCCTGCGCGATCACCGGCGGACCGGGGACGCCGAAACGTTGCGGATGGCGGCGCTGACCCTGGAAAAGATGGCGGCGGGCGGCATCTACGATCAACTCGGCGGCGGCTTTCATCGCTACTCGACCGACGCGCGCTGGCTGGTGCCCCACTTCGAGAAGATGCTCTACGACAACGCGCTGCTGACCGTGGCCTATGCCGAGGCGTACCAGGTGACCGGCCGCGCCGACTTCGCGCGGGTGGCGCGCGAGACGCTCGATTATCTGCTTGCCGAAATGACCGCGCCGGCGGGCGGATTCTATTCGGCGACCGACGCCGATTCCCTGGGGCCCGGCGGCGAATCCAAGGAAGGGGAGTTCTTCGTCTGGTCGAAGGCGGAGATCGAAAAGATCCTCGGCGCGGGCGCCGGCGCGGGCTCGGGCGCCGGCTCGCAGACGGACCGGTTCTTGGATCACTACGGCGTCACGGCCGCCGGGAACTTCGAAGGCGCCAACATCCTCCACGTCGCCCGCCCCGACGAGGAAACCTGGGCCGCCCTCGCCGAGGCGCGCGCGGCACTCTACGCGGTCCGGGCACGTCGCGCGCCGCCGCTGCGCGACGAAAAGATCCTGGCGGCCTGGAACGGCCTGGCCATATCGGCGTTTGCCGTGGCCGGCCGGATCCTCGGCGAGCCGCGCTACATCAACGCGGCGACGCGCGCGGCCAGCTTCGTGCTCGGCGAGATGCGGCCCAATGGACGCCTCTGCCGGAGCTGGAAGGACGGCCGCGCCGGCGTCGCGGGTTTTCTCGACGACCAGGCGTTCCTGACCGCGGGCCTGATCGATCTCCACGAGGCCAGCTTCGATCGCCGCTGGCTCGAAGCGGCCCTGGATCTGGCGGCCGAGACCGACCGCCGCTTCGCCGATCCCGCCGGCGGCTGGTTCATGACCTCCGACGATCACGAGCGCCTCATCGCCCGTGAAAAACCGGTGCAAGACGGCGCCGAGCCCTCCGGCACCTCGGTCGCCTTGCTGAGCGCGCTGCGCCTTGCCACGTTCACGGGCGACGATCGCTGGCGCGCAATTGCCGATCGCGCGTTTGCCAGCCTGTCGGGCGCGCTCCGAGAAAATCCACTCGCGCTCACCGAAACACTCCTCGCGCTCGACTACGCCGGCGACGAAGCGCGAGAGATCGCGGTGGTCTGGCCCGCGGGGGCAACGCCCGCCGTGGCCCAGCCGCTGCTCGACGTCCTCGGCCGCACGTTCGTCCCGAACCGCGCGATCGCCGCCGCCTCCGAGACCGACGTCGCAGAGCTCGGGCGTCTGGTCCCGTTCATCGCCGACAAGATCGCGATCGACGGCCGCCCCACCGCCTACGTCTGCGTCCACGGCCGCTGCGACCTGCCGGTCCACGAGCCGGAGGCATTCGCCGCATTGCTCACCCGCCCGCGCGATTAGCTCGCTGGACCTTGGGGCCGGTGGAGGCTTCCTCAAACTGGTGCCGCGCGCTTGGACCACCGCCAGAAGTCCCCGAGTAGAAGCGCGGTATCGCCGGGTGTACAATTGGCACATGCCTTTCGAGGTGGAGATCGACCGTGAGGAGGATGGCCGTTTCATCGCGGACGTTCCGGCGTTGCCGGGCGTCTTGGCCTACGGGGCGACTCGCGAGGAGGCCATCGCCAATGCGAAGGCGCTCGCCCTACGGGTGATCGCGGACAAGGTCGAGCACAATGAGCCAGTGCCTGCGATTTTTGACGAGCTGTTTGCCTCCGCTGCGTGAGCCCCGCCTGGCCAGCGGTTAAGTCCACGCGTCTGTTGGCGGCACTGCTGCGCGCTGGCTGGCAACTGAAACGGCAGAGCGGGTCGCACCGCTTCCTCAAGCATCCGGATCGCGGCGAGTACACCTTTGCCTTTCACGACGGCGATGAAGTCGGACCGGCGATGGTGGCCCGGATCGCGAAAAAGACCGGGCTCACCCCGGGCGATCTCTGATCGCCGCGCGACTTCCGAATTCGCTCGCGCGGGTAGCCTAGAACCCGTATGGCGACGGGCGCCGCGCCGGAAAGAGCGTCGCGGCGATGGTGGCCGCCGGAATGCCGAAGCGGAGCGCCAGGGCGCGCAGGATGACGACGCCCATCCGCCCGCCCGGCGGCGTCAACACGGCCTGCGCGAAATCGTCTCGGGCGTCGGGTGGCTCGCCACGCAGCCGCGCGCCGCGCGCGTCCAGCGCCCGCCGCATCAAGCTGTGGTAGCCGTCGATCCAGGCCATCCAGGGCTCCGGCGCGGCGCCAGCGGCCACCGCCGCGCAGGCCGACGTTCGTCGGGTCAGCTCGGCCGGCCCGAGCGTGTCGAGCTCCCGCAAGCAACCAGGAAACTCGGCGGCCAGGGCCCGCAGCTCATCGCGGGTCGCCGGCTCGCCATCCCCGTCGCGCCGGGCCCGAAGGGCCGTCAGTCTCTGGTATTTTTCGGCCAGCGCCTTCAGGCCTTCGGCGGAAGGGATATTCGGACCCGGAACCACACCTGAGTTTCCCCGGCCGGTTACAATGCGCAAGCCCGCGATGCTCGCCGCCCGCCTCGCCACCGTCGGTCTCTGCGCAGCCGCTCTTTTCGCCGGGGCCGCGCGGGCGGACGACGTTCCCCCGGGGCTGGCCCTCCGCACGGCGGGCGACG
>CAYTTF010000283.1:4853-6489 GCA_964440665.1 uncultured Myxococcales bacterium
GCCGCGCGGGCGGACGACGTTCCCCCGGGGCTGGCCCTCCGCACGGCGGGCGACGAGATCGTCCTCTTCCCCGAAGGCAGTCTCCAGATCGACGGCGCCTTCTTCCCGCGACAGACGCCGAAGAGCGGCGTTTTCGTACGCCGCGCGCGCGTGGGCGTCGGCGGCTGGCTGGGACCGTCGTTTTATTTCGACCTCTCCGGCGATTTCGCGCCGTCGCCGCCCGCCGGCGCAGACGTCGCGCCAAGCGCGCTTCCCGCCGCCGACGCGTACCTGGCTTTTGCCCCCGACGGCGATCACCTGATCGTCCAGGCCGGCCAGTTCGACGCCCCCTTCACGCTGGAGAACCGCACCTCGGACGCCGCCACCGATTTCATCGAACGCGCGATGGCCGCGCGCACCTTGGGCGTGCCGCGAAACAAGGAGGTCGGCGTGATGTTGCACGGGCTCGTCGCCGGCGACCGTCTCTATTATTCAGGCGGGCTGTTCAACGGCGAGGGACCCGGGTTTCGCAACCTCGACAATCAGGCGGACGCGATCGGGCGCGTCGTGTTCTCGCCGCTCGCCGCCAGCGCGGGGGCGGACGGCTGGCGTCGGGTCTCGATCGGCGGCTCGGCCTGGCGCGGCGATCACGTGAGCGGCGGCCAGCTCCCCGTGCAAGCCACCCCCGGTGGTGTCGTCTTCCTGGAGCCGCACTGGGGCAGCGGCCCGACCGCGCTGCCGCTGGCGCTTCGCGAGCAAGGGACGGTCGAAGCGTTCGGCGGCGAGCTGAACCTGCCGATCGGACCGCGCTTCGGCTTGCGCGGCGAGGTGGTCTGGAAGCGGCAACAGCTCGCCGAAGCCAACGCGACGCTGCTGCCCGCCGCGCCGGTGGCGCCGCTCGGCAACGCCGTTCTTCACGGCATCGCCGGCTATGGCGAAGTCTGGTTCTGGCTCCTCGGCGACGACCACCTGCTGCCGGCGCCCGGACGCGAGTTGCCGCGTCGCCTCGGGCGGCCCGACGCCCCGCTGCTCGGCGACGGCCTCATGCTCGCGCTCCGTTTCGAAGGGTTGAAAGAGGATCTCGACAGCGACAACCACACCCTCGGCGATCCCGGCACGGCCACCACGCGCGTCCTCGCCGGCACCGGCGGCGTGACCTACTGGCGGGGCCGATTCGTGCGTCTCACGGCCAACTACCAGATCAACGGCTGGAGCGGCTCCTCGCAGACGATCCGGTCGCTCGCAATCGGGGGGACATTCGAGCAGGAGTTTCTGCTGCGCTTCGCGGCGACCATGTGACACGCTTGTCACACGCCTGGCTCCGCCCGGTCCGTTCGTATATAAAGCGGCCGCCATGAGGTTCCTGCCGCACGACGCGTCTTTTTTCACCCATTTCGAGCATCAGGGGCAAAAGACGGTCGAGGGGTGCCGGGCCTTCCTGGAGATGATCGAAAACCCGACCAACCTCGAGTCGCGCGCGGAGCGGGTCAAGCAGATCGAGCACGAGTGTGACGAGATCACCCACGCCGTCGTCGAGGGGCTGCACCGGACCTTCATCACCCCGATCGATCGGAACGACATCCACCGCCTCATCACCAAGATGGACGACATCATGGACATGGTGGAAGCCGCCGCCGATCGCCTGGCGCTCTACGAC
>CAYTTF010000284.1:0-6489 GCA_964440665.1 uncultured Myxococcales bacterium
ATCCCGTTCGTGCTGCTCTTCATCGACAACTTCAGCCCCCTGCGCAGCTTCATCGCCAGCCTGCTGTATCTGGGCGCGGCGGCGGGCGACGCGCTCGACGGTTACCTCGCGCGCAGCCGGGGCGAGGTGAGCACGCTCGGGAAATTCCTCGACCCGCTGGCCGACAAGCTGATCGTGACCGCGGTGCTGGTCTTCCTGGTGGCGCTGTCGCGGGTGCCGGCTTGGGTGGTGGTGGTGATCGTCGGTCGCGACCTGACCATCAACGGTCTGCGCAGCATCGCCTCGGCGCAGGGGTTGGTCATCTCGGCCAGCGCGGGCGGGAAGATCAAGACCGGCCTCCAGCTGGTCGCGATCATGATGTTGCTGATCTACTTCCGCTATCCGGTGCTGGGCACCGGCATCACCGTCGACTACCACCGCGCCGGCCTGATCGTTCTCTACGTCTCGATGGGCGTCTCGCTGATCTCGGCGGCGCAGTACCTGCGAGATTTTCTGTCGGCGGCCCTGGCGCCGCCGCGCGCGCCGGCGTGATAGCGGTCCCCGCGGACGCGCTCGCGCCCGACGAAGCCGCGCGCCGTGCGGCTACCGAGCCGGGCGCCTTTTGGCTGTCGACGCCGGCCCCAGACGAGGTGGGGATCGCGCGCGATCTGGTGGGGACTGGGCCGGTCGAGATCGTTCGCGGCCGCTCGGTTGACGATCTGGAGCGCCTCGAGCGCGCCTGGGCCGACGCCCGTTCGGACTGGGCGACACGCGGCGCGCCGCCGCCCGCGGGCGTCCCGGCGGCGGTCGGGTGGCTGTCCTACGAGCTCGGGCGCCGGCTGGTCGGCCTCGGGGCTGGTGGGGACGAAGGCGGCGCCGAGCCTCTCTTCGAATTCCATCTTCACGACGCGATCTGGTCGCGCGACACCGGCGGCGCGGCGACGATCTTCGCACGCGACGCTGCCGCGGCCCGGCGACTCGCCTCGGTCCTCGACCACCCGTCGACGTCGTCGCGTCCGGCGACCGGCCCGCTCGAGCCCGCGCATCCGCCGGCGGTGTTTCTGAACGGCGTCCGGCGGATCCTCGACTATCTCCAGGCAGGCGACGTCTATCAGGTCAACCTGTCTCGACGGCTGGTCGCGACCTGTGGCGCCGGCGATCCATCCTTCATCGCGGCCGCCCTGCGTGCGCGCGCGCCGGCGCCGCACGCGGCGTTCATCGCCGCGGCCGACGGTCGGGGCGCCGGTGGTTGGCGAGCCCTGATCGGCAATTCACCGGAGCGCTTCTTGTCCGTCGATCGCGCCGGCGTCGTGGAGACGCGTCCGATCAAGGGAACCCGCCCGCGCGGCCAGACACGGCAGCTCGATCGGGCCGCCGCCGCGGAGCTCGGCGCCTCGGCCAAGGATCGCGCGGAGCACGTCATGATCGTCGATCTCGAACGAAACGATCTGGGGCGCGTCTGTGTTACGGGCAGCGTCGAGGTCGCCTCGCTCGCGCGCTCGGTGGCGCTCCCGACGGTGCACCACCTGATCAGCACCGTGCGCGGTCGGCTCCGCCCCGGCGTCGGTCTGCCCGCGCTCTTGGCGGCGACCTTCCCGGGCGGCTCGGTGACCGGCGCGCCGAAGCGCCGAGCGATGCAGATCATCGACGAGCTCGAGCCGACGCCGCGCGGCGCCTACACGGGCGCAACCGGCTGGTTGGGCGCGGCGGGCGATCTGGATCTGGCGATCGCGATTCGCACCGCCGTGGTTCGCGAGGGACGGCTCACCGTCTCCGTCGGCGGCGGCATCGTCGCCGACTCGACGCCCGAGACCGAGCTCGAAGAGACGGAGGCCAAGGCGCGCGCCTGGGAGGCGCTCTGCGCCACGGGGCGCGACGGTTAGACCGCGATCACACGGTGGTCGCTTTGCGCTGACGGATGAGCGCCACCACGACCGCCGCCACGGCGAGCAGGCTGCCGAGCTGGCCCGCGGAGAGAAAGATCGGCTCGGCCGGCGGCAACCCCAGCCAGGCCGCCAGGGCCGGGGTGTGGAACGCGAACAAGAATCCCCGCAGGAGATCGCCCCGGTAGATCTCGACCACGAAACGCAGGACGGCGTAAAGGCCCAGGTAGACGATGAGAAGCATCCCGGGACGCCGCCGGAGACGTGGGCGCAGCGCGCAGAGCGCGAGGAAGATCGCCAGCTCGCCGAACGCCTCGTAGAGCTGCGTCGGGTGCAAAGGCGGCGTCTCGCCAGCGCCCGGCGGAATCGCGCTTGCCGCCTCGAGCACGTCGAACGCGACGCTCCCGCGCGGAAACGCCACGCCCCACCGCGACAGGGTCTCCTTGCCGAAGCAACAGCCCGCGGCGAAGCAGCCCAGCCGGCCGAAGGCATGGCCGATGGCCAGCGCGGGCGCGAAGAGATCGCCGACGTCCCCGAACGACCACCCCTCGCGCTTGGCAAAGAAGAAAGCCACCGGCGCCGCCGCCGCCACGCCGCCGTAGAAGACCAGGCCACCTTCCCAGACCTGAAAGACGCGCGTGCAGTCGTGCCACCAGGGACCGCCACCGTCGACGCAGGCGTGGAAGAAGTCGCGCGCGTTCACCAGGCCGTAGGCGAGACGCGATCCGCACAGGCCCGACACGGTCAGCCAGAACGCCAGGTCCAGGACCCGCCCCGCGTCGAGCCCGCGGCGGCGACCCTCGCGGTGGGCGACGGCGATCCCGATGGCGAGGCCCACCGCGATCAGCAGGCCGTAGCTGTGGAGTGAGACCTCGCGGCGGCCGAGCGAAAAGGTGAAGAGGACCGGGTGCAACGCGAGCTTCCCCGCCGCCTCGCCTCAGGCCGGCGTCGGTGGCGTCTCCCGGCGGGTCAAAAACATGTCGATGACCATGAGCCCGACGCCCACGCACAGCGCGGCGTCGGCCACGTTGAAGGCGGGCCATTCGTGCAGGCCGACCTTCCAGACGATGAAATCGGTCACCTTTCCGTAGAGCGCTCGATCGATCAGGTTTCCGATCGCGCCGCCGCCCACCAGGCCCAGCGCGATGTGGAGCCGGGTGGCCCCCTCCGGCGTCTTCTTCAGGTAGTAGAGCACCAGCAGGAACGCCCCCACCGCCAGAAGTGTGAGCAGGACCCGGCCGCCCGGCATGTCTTGCAGCATGCTGAACGCGACGCCCGGGTTCTCGGCGTAGCGGAGATCGAAGGTGCCCGCGACGATCACCTTGGGATTGAACGGGCCGCGGGGACGTAGATCTGCGCGGGCCAGGATCTTGGTCCACTGGTCGAGGATCAGGCTCAGCGCCGTGAAGACGGCGAAGAGCAGGTACTTGCGGCGGGCGGCGGTCACGAGGCGCCTTTCATGCTGGAGGCGCCCTGCGTGCCGGCGGCGCCCTGCGTGCCGGCGGCGATCACGGCGGCACAGCGGAGGCAGAGATCCGGATCGGCGGCTTCTTCGCCCGCCCGCTCGCCGGTCCGTCGCCAGCAGCGCGGGCAGGTGGGGCCCGACGCCTCGTCGACCTCGATCGTGGTCGACGAGGCGTCGGTGTCGGCCAGCTCGACGCGCGAGACGACGCACAGCTCGGCGAGGTGCGCGATGCTCCACTGCCAGTGCGGCCGCTCGGCGGCGGCCGGCGTCACGCGCACCCGCGCCTCCAGCGACTTGTGGCCGGCGGCGCGGAAGGATTCCAGCGGGCGCAAGATCGCCTCGCGTCGCGGGCGGATCTGGTCGGTCCAGCGGCGGTTGGGCTGCGCCGGTACCTTGCCGGGCGGATAGACCTCCTGCCGCACCGTCGCGTGCACGTCGAACGCCTCGCCGGTCTCTCGCGCGAGCTCGTCGGCGATGTCCTGCGCCGTGAAGCAAAGGATCGGTGCCATCCAGGCCGCGATGGTGCGGGTCATTTCATGAAGCGCCGTCTGGACACTGCGCCGCGCCGGCGAGCTCGGACCCTCGCAGTAGAGCGCATCCTTGGCCGGATCGAGATACTCGGCCGAGACCGTGATGACGTAGTCGTTCATGAGCCGCACCACCTCGTGAAACGCGTAACGCCGGTAGGCGTCGAAAATCTGATGGTCGCGCTCGCGCAGCACGCCGAGCGCCAGCAGATCCAGCTCGCGGAGCTGGTCGTCGTCGACCCTGTCGCGCGAAGGCTTGAAGTCGTAGAGGTTCGAGAGCAGGTAGCGACAGGTGTTCCGGATCTTTCGGTACGACTCCGAGAGCTGATTGAGGATCGTTTCCGAGAAGACGATGTCGCCCTGATAGTCGCCCGCCGCGGTCCACAGGCGCAATAGCTCCGCGCCGTTCTTTTCCATCCAGACGGCCGGGTCGACGTAGTTGATCTTGGCGCCGGAGGCTTTCGCTTTTGCGATCTCGGACTTCGAATAGACCTTCCCCCGCTCGTCGAGGACCCAGCCGTGCGTCAGCACCGCCTTGTAGGGCGCCTCTCCCCGCGTCGCGACGCTGGTGAGCAGCGAGGAGTGAAACCACCCGCGGTGCTGGTCCGACCCTTCGAGATAGAGATCGACCTTGTCGCCCGATGGGACCAGCTTGCCGTCGGCCACCGCCGCCCAGGAGACGCCCGACTCGAACCACACGTCGACGATGTCGTGCTGCTTTTCGAATCGCCGCCCGCGACAGTGGCTGCAGGTCGTTCCCGGCGGCAAGAGATCGCCCGCCGGTCGGGTGAACCAGACGTTTGAGCCCTCACGCGCGAAGATCTCGGCCACGTGGTCGATAACCGGGGCCTCGAGCAGATCCTTCCCGCATTCCCCATTTTCACAGCGGAAGGCCGGAATGGGGACACCCCAGACGCGCTGTCGCGACAGGCACCAGTCGGGCCGCGCTTCGATCATCCCGCGGATGCGGTTCTCGCCCCAGGCCGGGATCCACTGCGTCTTCCCGATCTCCGCCAGGGCACCGTGCCGCAGCGACGCCGCATCGTCGGCCTCGCCGAGCCGCGCGAACCACTGCTCGGTCGCGCGAAAGATGATCGGATTTTTGCAGCGCCAGCAACAGGGGTATTGGTGGCGCACGGAGTCGCCGGGCTTGCTCAGGAGGAACCCCTTGTCGGCCAGCTTGGCGACGATCTTCGGATTGGCCTCGAACACCTTCATCCCGGCTAGAGCCAGATCGTCGATGGGCGGGACCTCGGACGTGAACCTTCCGTCGGGACCTACCGGCGCATAGATCGGCAGTCCGATCTTTCTTCCCACCACGTAGTCGTCGGCGCCGTGTCCGGGGGCGGTGTGGACCAGGCCGGTTCCCGCTTCGAGAGTGGCGTGTCGCGCGAAGGTGAGCGTGAACGCGGGCGGATCGCCGCGGTACCCGAACGGGTGCCGATATCCCGTGCCCTCGAGGCGCGCGAACCCCTCGCGCGAGATCCGGATCCAGGAATCCGCGGGCGCCGCGATCGCGGTGGCCGCCAGGAAGCTTTCGGCCAGGCCGGCCGCGACGATCAGAAACTCGCCCGCGTGTGGGATCGCGACGTAGTCGAGCTCCGGGTTGGCGACCACCGCCAGGTTCGCCGGCAGCGTCCAGGGTGTGGTCGTCCAGATCACGAAGGCCGCTTTCTTGTCGCCGAGGCGCGCATCGGCCTTTCCGAGATCGCCCACCACCGGGAAGCGCACGTAGATCGACGGCGAGGCGTGGTCTTCGTACTCGACCTCGGCTTCGGCCAGCGCCGTGCGGTGCGTGAGGCACCAGTGCACCGGCTTCTTGTCGCGGTAGATGAGCCCCTTGCGAACGAACCCCGCCAGCTGGCGCACGATGGTCGCCTCGTATTCCTTCGAGAGCGTCAGGTACGGATCGTCCCAGAGGCCGAGGCAGCCCAGGCGCTTGAACTCGCCGCGCATGACGTCGACGAACTTGAGCGCGTGGATCTGGCAGCGCTCGCGAAACGCCGCCGCGTCGAGCGCCTTGGCGTCCTTGCCCAGCTCTTTTTCGACCTGCTGCTCGATCGGCAGGCCGTGGCAATCCCAGCCGGGCCGGAAGACCGCGCGCTTGCCGAGCATCAATTGCGAGCGGACGACGATGTCCTTGAGCACTTTGTTGAGCACGGTGCCGTAGTGGATGCCGCCGGTCGGGTAGGGCGGACCGTCGTGCAGCACGAACGCCTCCGCCTCCTCGCGCTGCCGCGTTTCGAGCAGACGTTCGTACTGCTTGTCCCGCGCCCAGCGCGCCAGCCACTCGGGCTCGCGGCGCGCCAGATCGGCGCGCATCGGGAACTCCGTCTTCGGCAGGTTGAGGGTCGATTTCCAGTCCACAGCGCGCGGGATACTACAACACCGGCGACCGCCAAGCCGGTCCCCGTCACCGGCCCATCATCTGATAGAAATGCCAGATGGACGATCGGGTGCCGTGGGATCAGTACTTCATGAACATCGCGCAGGTGGTGGCGTCGCGGTCGACCTGTCCGCGCAAGTTCGTCGGCGCCGTGATCGTGCGCGACCGGACCATCTTGTCGACCGGTTACAACGGATCGATTCGCGGCATGCCCCACTGCACCGACGCGGGGCACATGATGGAGAACGA
>CAYTTF010000285.1:0-6475 GCA_964440665.1 uncultured Myxococcales bacterium
CAGCGTGGTGCTCGCTGGGTTGGGGCTCTCGGGGCTGCAGGTGCGGCGGGTCCCGCCGCCGGTCATCCACGCGGGGACGCCCTATCTGATGGGGATCGCGCTGGAAAACCGCAAGCGGCGGCTGCCGTCATTTTCGATCGAGGTCGAAGATCTCGTCGACGCCCACCCGATCGACAAGCGCTGCTACTTCCTCAAGCTGCCGGCCGGGCGGACGCAGGAGACCTCGTACCGCCACCGGCTGCCGCGTCGCGGGCGCCACCGGCTGTCGGGGTTCCGGCTGGCGACCAAGTTTCCTTTCGGGCTCATGCAGCGCGCGCGCATGGTCGTCGATCCGGCGGAGGTGGTGGTCTACCCGGCGCTGGCGCCGCTGCCGCCGGCGATCCTGCGCGGGCTGCCCTCGCCGCTGGCGCCGGCGCGGCGGCGGGCGCACAGCCGGCAGGGAGAGCTGGCGGGGCTGCGGGCGTTCCGCGACGGGGACGATCCGCGGGACATCCACTGGCGATCGAGCGCGCGGCGCGGAAAACCGCTGGTGCGCGAGCACGAGGACGACGAGGGACAGCGGGCGCTGATCGTCTTCGACAACCGGCCGGGGGACGACGACGGGGCCTTCGAGCTGGCGGTGTCGCTGACGGCGGCGCTGTGCGTGGAGCTGGGGCGACGCGGGCTGGCGGTGGGGCTGGCGACGCGCGGGGGCGAGCTGGCGCCGGCGGTCGGACCGCGGCAGCTCACGCGCCTGCTTGCCGTGCTGGCGTTCATCGAGCCCGAGGCGGGCGAGGGGCCGATGCGCGTGCGCGGCGACGCGGTCGTGCGGGTCGGTCCCGGGGCCGGCATCGATCTCGGGAGCGGCCGGGGCGTCCGATGAGATTTCAGGCGGCGCACAAGCTGGTGACCTACCTGCTGGTGCTGACGGCGCTGGCGGCGCTCGGCACCACGCGCGCCGTCGCCCCCGGCAGCGCGCTCATCTTCCTGGTGGTTGTCGTGGGATCGTTCGGCGTGGACGCCGGAAACCGGCGGGCCGCCTGGCTGGATCGCGCGGCCGGCCCGGTGCGCGCCGGCATGGGGGTGTTGCTGGCGGTGATCGTCTGGCGCATCTGGCGGCGGATGCCCGACTCCGATCTGGCGCCGGCCTTCGATCTGGTGCTGGCGCTCCTGGCCTACAAGCTCTGTTACCGGCGGAGCCACCGAGACTACGTGCACATCTACGCGCTGTCGTTCCTGCTGGTGCTGGTCACCTCGACCATCGCGGCGACGGTGCTGTTCATGGCGACGTTCGCGATCTACGTGGTGCTGGCGACCTGGGCGCTCATCCTGTTTCACCTGCGCCGCGAGATGGAAGAGAACTACCTGGTCCGGCACTCGGCGCAGGCGCCCAGCCAGAAGGTCGGCATCGGGCGGATCCTGGGATCGCGCCGGGTGGTCGGCCGCGCGTTCTTCGGCGCGACCTTCGCGGTCGCGGTGGCGGTGTTCGCCGGCGCGGTCGCGATCTTCGCGCTGCTGCCGCGGCTCGGCGCCGGGTTCGTGCTGGGCGCACGCGCGACCGGCAACGTGATCGGGCTTGCCGACGAGGTCGCGCTCGGACGCTACGGCGTCTTCGGCTCCGCGCGCCACACCGTCCTGTTTCGCGCCACGCTGCCGCGGCTGTCGGCGCTCGGCGACGACGACGCCCGGCGCGCGGCCGGGGAGCAGCTGTATTTTCGCGGCGCGGTCTACGACGGCTACGAGCGGGGGCGCTGGCTCCGCAGCCGCCGGCCCGAGCTGCGCACGGTGATCGACCAGGAAGGCGATCGCGCCTTCATCCACGAGATCGGCGAGACCGCGGAGCGCAACACCTTGGCCGGCACCGAGCGCGTGGAGATCGAAGCGGTCGGGATCCCGGCGGCGGTGCTGTTCGCGATCGACCGGCCGGTGGCGATCGAGCTGCCGGCGAACCATCTCGGCGCGGCGGGGAGCGTGCGGGTCGCGCCGCGCTGGTCGGGCGAGGCGGCGCTGCGCGTGGGCGGCGACAGCTCCGACGGCTTCATCACGCTCACGTCCGCCCACTACGTCGGATATTCGGTCATTGACATGGGGACCCTGGGAGGGTCCCCAACCCCCCCCGCGATGGGTCCCGCTGGGCAGAGCCCATCGGTACCCGACGCGATCGACGGTTCGCTCAAGTTGGATCCGAAGGCGCGCGAGGACTATCTGGCGGTTCCGGCGGGGTTGCCACGGATGGGGGCGCTGGCGGGATCGCTCGGGATCGGGCCGAACGGGGCGGGCGATGGGGAGAAAATTGCCGCGGTGGTCGCCTGGCTGCGTGCCGGGCACAGCTACACGCTGCGGCCACCGGCGCGCCCCGCCGGCGTCGATCCGGTGGAGGACTTCCTCTTCGACCAGCGGGCGGGACACTGCGAGTTCTTCGCGTCGGCGGCGGTGCTGATGTTGCGGGCGGCCGGCGTTCCGGCGCGCTACGTGACGGGTTTCCGCGGCGGCGAATGGAACCCGCTCGGCGGTTACATCGCCGTGCGCGACGAGCGGGCGCACGCCTGGGCGGAGGCGTGGGTCGCGGGACAGGGCTGGGTCCGGGTCGACGCCACGCCGCCGGCGACCGGCATCGCGCGGGCGGGTCGCTTCGCCGAGACCAGCGACGCGCTGGATTTCTTCTGGAGCCGCTGGGTGGTCGGTTACGACCTGGGACGCCAGCGCGATCTCGCGCACCGGGCCTGGCGGCAGCTCGGCCATCTGACACCGACAGCCACCTGGCGACGCGTCGTCGCGGCGTTCGGATTGGCGATGGCGGCGATCGCGCTGGGGCTCGCCCTGCGGCGCTCGCGGCGCCGGCATGCGCACACCGAGCCGACGGCCGCGATCTCCTTCGGGCACGGGGGTCGAAAACGGCGGCCGGACGGCGCCATCGATCGGCTCTACCGGCGGGCGCTGGGACGGCTGGCGGGCGTCGGCTGGCCGCGGCGGCCGAACGAGACGCCGCACGAATACGCCGAGCGGCTGCGCGGCGCCGGACTGTTCGCGGCCGGCGCCTTCGATGCGCTCACCGATCGCTACGCGGAGGCCCGGTTCGGCGGCCACGCATCTTCCGACGCTTCCGACGAGGTGGTCGCCGAGCTCGGCCGGACCATCCTGGCGGCCCTTTCGGTGGCCAGCCCAGGCGGCGAGAAAACTGGCCGATCGCCCTGACAAAATGGCAGAGTCGGCGGCGATCCCCCGCCAGACCGGCACCTAACCGCGCCGCCCATGGCGGGTCCTAGCGGCACGATGAAGGCACCTTCTTTGCAGTGTGGGGTCCGTTGGAGAAATTTCATGACGTTCCGCGAATGGCTTAGAGCACCGGTTGTCGTCGCGGTCTTCGTGGTGGCGGTCGGGCTCCTCGCCCCCGGACGGGCGCAGGCGCAGCTCCTCGGCACCGGCGGGACGGGCACGATCACCGGGACGGGCGGATCGACCGGCACGACGTTCACGACCGATGACATCTTCGTGGGCGTCCAGGCGGTCCCCGGGGTCAACCTGGTGCCCGCCGACGCCGCGCGCTTCTTCAATCAAGAACACTGCAACTGCTCGACGCCGATCACCATCTTCGTCGCTCTTCAAACGACCGGCTTCGCCAAGCGCGCGAGCGTCACGACGACGACCGGAAACCTCTCGATCGTGCTCGGCCCCGAGTGCGGCTCGGTGCTGGGGCAGATCATCGGGCAGGTCAGCGACTGCCTGGTGCTCGGGAACGTGAATATTCTCACCTTCCTGAACAAGGGCAGCTTCACGGTCACCACCGACGCGCGCCAGCTCAGCACCTTCTTGGCCCTGACGTCCGTCCCCGACGCCGGCGTCAACACCACGGACTGCACGTCGACCCTCGGTCAGTTCCCGCAGACGATCAACGCGGTGTTCGACTTCAACGGCGACAGCATCGTCGACCTCAACGTGACCGACAGCCTGGTGATCGACCTGACGCCACCGCCGGCACCAACGGGCGTCACGATCCAGGGGGGCGACGAAGCGCTGGTCATGAACTGGACCGCGATCGACACGTCGTTGACCACCGACCTGCTGGGCTATCAGATCCTCTGCAGCCGCGCCGATCAGTATCAGGTGTTCAAGGAGTCGGGGACCGACGGCGGCGCGAACGGTCCGTTCAACGCGGGCTTTCTCCGCTGTCCGCAGACGCAGGTCGGAACGGGCGTCGAAGGGTTGGATCCGACGTTCGTCTGCTCGCCGCTGCTGTCGGCCGACAGCACCTCGTATCGGGTCAAGATCCTGCAAAACGACATCACCTACGCCGCGGCGGTGGTCGCTGTCGACAAAAGCGGCAACCCCAGCGTGCCGATCGTCGGCTACGGCGCGCCCATCAAGACCTTGAGCTTTTACGACGTCTATCGGAACGAAAACCCGCAGGATCCGGGCGGCGCCTCGGGCGGCTTTTGCGCGCTGGCGACGGCGCGGCCCCGTCTCACGTCGACGCTGGGCGGGCTGCTGCTGTTCGGTCTGGTGGGCGTCGGCCTGGCCGTCGTCCGCCGTCGTGGAGGCCGGCGGTGAAGCTGCGCGCCGCAGCTCGCGCCCCTGCCCCCGAAGGGCGCCGGCGTCGACAGCCGCGGGCGGTTATCGCGCCCGCGATCGTGGCAATTGGGCTGGCGCTCGCGCTCGTGCCGCGCGCGGCGCGCGCGCAGTCCTTCGCCGAGGAAGCGTCGATCGTCGAAGGCGATCACCCCTTCCGCTCGCCACAGAAGTTCGCCTTCGAGCTGCGCTTCGGCCCCTACCGTCCGGACATCGACGGCGAGTTCAAATCCATGGGGGGCAATCCCCCCTTCCAGCCCTACCAGGAGTTCTTCGGCTCGGATCAGCACCTGATGACCCAGATCGAGCTCGACTATCAGTTCTGGCATCGGGTCGGCTCGATCGCGGCGGGGATCGGTCTCGGCTACTTCTCGGTCACCGGCAACTCCCCGGTCGCCAATGGCAGCGGCCTGCCCAGCGGCGATCAGTCGCAGCTCAAGATCATCCCGGTCAGCCTCTCGGCGGTCTATCGGTTCGACTACTTCCTCGAGACCCGCAACTTCCCGCTGGTCCCCTACGGCAAGCTGGGCCTCGACTGGGCCTACTGGCAGAACACCGACGGCAACAGCGACATCGCCACCGACGGGCGCGGCGGCACCGCGCGCGGCGGCACGCTGGGCTGGCACGTCGGCGCGGGGATCGCGCTGGTGCTGGACATGCTCGATCCCGACGCCTCCCACGACTTCGATGTCGACGTCGGCGTGAACCATACGGCGCTCACCTTCGAGCTCTTCCACTCGGACATCTCCGGCCTCGGCGAATCCAACCGGCTGCACGTCGGCGATACCAACTGGACGCTGGGGCTGCTGCTCGAGTTTTGAGCCGCCGGCTGCGCCTGGTCGTCGAGTACGACGGCACCGACTTCTCCGGCTGGCAGCGACAACCGACCGAGCGGACCGTTCAAGGGGTCCTCGAGAAAGCCATCCGCGAGATGACCGGCGAGACCGTGTTCGTGCGCGGCGCCGGCCGCACCGACGCCGGCGTCCACGCCGACGGCCAGGTGGCCAGCTTCGACCTTGCGGCCGACAACATACCGACGCATGGGATCCTGCGCGGCCTCAACTCGATCCTTCCCGCCGACGTGGCGCTCGTCGACGTGGCCGAGGCCGCGCCCGACTTCGACGCCCGCTTCTCGGCGCGCGGCAAGGTCTACCGCTACACGGTCTGGGCCCACCTGGTTCGCTCGCCGCGGCGGGCGCGCGACACCTGGCACGTGCGCCACCCCGTCGACGTCGAGGCGATCCGCGCCGCCGCCGCCCCGCTGGTGGGCGAGCACGACTTCCGCGCCTTCCGCGCCTCCGACTGCGACCGCCGCACCACCCGCCGGATCGTCCGCCGCCTCGACGTGGATCGGCAGGGCGCGTTGCTGACCCTCGAAGTGGAGGCGACGGCCTTCCTGAAAAACATGGTCCGGATCCTGGTCGGCACGCTGGTCGATGTCGGGCGCGGCCGCATCGGCGCCGAGGCCATCCCGCACATGCTCGAAACCGGCGACCGCGCCGCCGGCGGCATGACCGCGCCCGCGCACGGGTTGACGCTGCTCAGGGTGATCTACTGACAAAAAGGGCCGTCGACTAGTCAAGTCAACTGCTGTGACTTGACCAGAAGTCGACGCCCGGTCAAAGTGGGGTCTCCATGGCCCACCCCCACCTGAAGGTTCCGCTCGACGAGTTCGCGGCCGTGATCCATCGGACCAAGAACCGCCTCGTCTCCATCCCAGCCGACGTCCAGAGAAGCCTCGGGCTGACCCGGCGACCGGACAACCACATCGTGCTCGCCTCGATTCGTGACCACGCGCGGGGTCGCTGGAACCACCATTACTTCAAGCTCACGCACGACAACGAGTTTGCGATTCCCAGTGACATCGCCCACCTGAAGCCCGGTCAGAAGGTGGACGTGCGCATTCATCGGATCATTCCCGATCTTCCCG
>CAYTTF010000286.1:0-4823 GCA_964440665.1 uncultured Myxococcales bacterium
ACCGGGAACCAGTACCTGCAGCTGGCCAACCTCGATCCCGCCACCGCGATGTCGCTGGTGCGGCACCCCCGCGTGCAGCCGCCGTCGTCGAAGGCCCCCTGGATCACCCCCAACCTCGACGCGCTCCTCATGAGGGCGCTGGCGCCGGCACGGGAGGATCGCTTCCAGTCGGCCGAGGAGATGCGCAAGGCGCTGTCCGAAATCATCGCGCAGATCTCTCCGCGCGCCGACGCCGAGCGGGCGGCGGATTTTCTGCGCGGCCTCTACGGCGCCGCCATCAAGGAAGAGCGAACCGAGCGCGAGCAGCTCCTGGCCGGCAGCGCCGCGTTGTTCACGCCCCCAGCCCCGGAACGCCCCTCGGGATCGCGCCTCGCCGTGCCGCTGGCGACGCTCGAGCTCGGGAGCACCCGGCTCCCGTTTCCAAAAGAGGAAGACGACGCGCTGGGGGTCGATTTCACCGGACGGGTGATCGACAGCCGATACAAGGTCCTGCGCAAGATCGGCGAAGGGGGGATGGGGACCGTCTACGCGGGCGAGCACGTGGAGATCGGCAAGGGGGTGGCGATCAAGATCCTGCACCCGGCCTACTCGACCCAGTCGGATCTGGTGGAGCGGTTTCGGCGCGAGGCGCGGGCCGCCTCGCGCATCGGCCACCCCAACATCATCGACGTCACCGACTTCGGCTCGACCGAGGACGGGTGCGCGTACTTCGTGATGGAGCACCTCGACGGGATCGATCTGGCCGACGTGCTCTCGCACGAGCGGCGGCTGGCCTCCGGTCGCTGTTGCCAGATCGCCATCCAGATCTGCCGCGCGCTGTCCGCCGCCCACGCCGCCGGCGTCATCCACCGCGATCTCAAACCGGAGAACATCTTCCTGGTCGCGCGCGACGGTCAGGCCGACTTCGTCAAGGTGCTGGACTTCGGCATTGCGCGCAGCATGGGGCGGGCGCGGCGGCTCACCAACCCGGGCGTCGCGATGGGGACGCCCGAATACATGGCGCCCGAACAGGCCGAAGGGGGCGCCGTCGATCACCGCAGCGACATTTTTTCGGTGGGCGCGCTGCTCTACGAGATGGTCACCGGCTCGCCGCCGCAGCGATCGCGCGACAAGGAGCTGATCCCGCCGCGCGGGATCAAGGCCGACGTCCCCGAAGAGCTGGATCGGATCATCGTCCGAGCGCTCGCGCCGGAGCCGGCGCTGCGATACCAGAGCATGGCGCAGCTCGAGTACGACCTGGTGAAGTCGATCTTCGGTCGTCCGCGCGCGGTAGCGGAGCTGCTGGGCCTGCACGAGCCGGAGGCGCGCGGCGTTGTGCCGATCGCCGAGGCGCCGGCCTTCGACGTGGCGTCGACCGGTTCTTTCGTGCGGCGCGGCGCGCCCGCGCGACGCGCGGTGACCCCGGGCTCGCCGGCGACCGCGGCGCCGCGCGGGACGGCGATCGTCTCGGCGCGGGGCGGCTCTGCGGCGGACCGGGGCCGGAGCGTCTCGCCCCCGGTCGATCTTCCGGGCTCACTGTCGGGCGGGCGCCGCATCTTGAGCAGCTTTGCGGTCCTCGCGCTCTGCGCCGCGGTGGCGGTTCCGGTCTACCGCCACCTCCCCTGGAACGTGAAGGCACGCTCCGCGACGAATTTCGCCGCGGCCGCCACCGCCCCGCCGTCGCTGGCCGCCCACCCCGACGCCGATCCGCGCGTGCAGCGCCTACGCACTGGCGTCGCAGACGTCGAGCGGATGCTGGGTGCCGGATTCACCGGCGCGCAGCTCCCCGGGCTGCAAGATCGCTTGGGTCGCCTGCGCGCCGACGGCGGCGCGGCCATCGCGGATGCGCTGGCGGAGCGGGCCAAGGCCCAGCTGGTGAAAGCGGCGGAGCAGGAGCTCGACAGCGGCGCAATCGAGGCCGGCGTCGCGCACTACCGGATGGCGCTCGGGTTGGATCCGCGCGGTGGCGGCGAATTGACACTGGCCAAGGGGCTGCGGGGGCGGGCCTCCGCCGCGCTTTCGGCGGGCAAGGGGGCGGAGGCCATCCGCTGGGCGCGCGAGGCGATCTCGCTCGACGGCAGCGACGCCGCCGGCCACGCGCTTCTGGCCGACAGCCTCCATGCCGTGCACCGGGACCAGGAGGCGGTCTCCGAGTACGGCAAGGCGATCGCCGCCCAGCCCGACGATCGCGCGTTCGCGCACGGGCTCGATCGCGCGCAGCGGGCGCTCGACGCGGGCGAGGCGACCGCCAAGCACGCCCACGCTTCGCACGCGAAAAAATCGACCCAGACCGCCGAGCCGGACGGCGCCGCCGAGCCGTCGCCTTCCGAGGAGGCGGCCGCGCCTCCGACCGCCGCGGACCAGGCCGCCGCCGCCAAGCCCGACCCGGGCGACGACAAGGCGGAGCCGTCAGCGCCGGCCGAGTCGGCTCCCGGCGAGCAGCATTAGCTGCATCGCCAGCGCCCGATCGCCTTCGATCTTGAGTCGTCCGTCCAGGAGAGGCTGCATCGGGGGAATGGTGCCGGCGCGCAGCCCCTCGAAGGTCGTCCCGTCGATGCGCAGCGTGGTCCGCGGTCGGCCCGCGCTCACGCCCGCCTTGCCGAAACCGACGTCGAGCCCCCAGCGTCGCCGGCGCTTCCCTTCGATCTCGAGCAGCAGCCGGCCCGAGATCTGGCGCACCAGATCGACGTCGCGCGGATCGATCAGCAGCATATCGCGCGCGGACGCGCCGCTCGGCAAGAGCTGGGGGAGATCGGGATCGGGCGCGCCGAGCGCGACCCGCAGATCGGCGACCGACAGGCGGATCCAGACGTCGGGCGGCGCGCGTCCGGGGGACGAGACGACCAGCCGATCGTCTTCGACGGCCAGATCCCAGCCGCCACCCCCCGCGCCCGAGACGCTGGCCCGGATCACCGGCGTGTCGGCGGGCGCGTGCTGCTCGGCCGCCGCGAAGGCGGCCGGCAGCCACCGCTCGAACAGCTCCGACGGCGCGATCTCGGGCGGCGGCCGATCCCAGCTCTGCATCGCAGTGGGGCGACTATACTCCGCGCCGGCAATGATGCGTCTTCACTCCAGTCTCCGTCTGGCGGTGGTGGCGTCGTGGCTGGCGGTGTCGCTCCTGCGCGCCAGCCCGGCGCGTGCGCAGCAGAGCGATCCAGAGCTGCGCCCCACCCGCGGCCCGCTCATCACCGGCGCCGCGCGCGCGGCCGACGCCGACGCCACCGCCGTCGAGCTCAACCCGGGCGCGCTCGGCCTGCTGCCGGCCGGCGGCCTCGAGATCGTTGGTGCCGACGCCGCCGACGGCGCGGTCATCACGCGCCGTGGCGCCGGCTTCTACTGGGGCGCGCCGCTCTTGCCGCACAGCGCCCTCGGCCTCGGCCTCACCCGCGTCGGCGGCGCCAGCGCCGCGGGGATCGACGCCCACACCACCTTCCGCCTGGCCTACGCGCTGCATTTCCTGCGTGGCGCCGCACTGGGCGTCGGCTGGGCGCACATCTGGCAGGGATCTTTCGCGGGGACCGACACCTTCGACTTCGGCCTCGCGCTACGCGCCGGCCGATACGTGGCCTTCGGCGCGACGGTCGAGGACGTCGGTGCGCCGCATCCTTCCGGGCTGCCGGCGGAGCTGCCGCGCCTGTGGACGGCGGAGCTGGCGCTGCGTCCGCTCGGCACCGATCGCCTGGAGGTGGCGATCGGCGCCGCGCATGCCGACGGCGACGGCTGGCGAAGGATCGTGCCGCGCGCGCGCCTGGCCGTGCGACTCACCGACGGTCTGCGCGCCTACGCCGAAGGACAGACGTCGCCCCGCGGCGGCGAGCTGGCCTTCGCGAGCGGCAGCGACACCCGCGCGTCGATCGGCCTGGCCGTCGACTTCGATCACCTGGGCGGCGCGATCGGGCTGCACGGTTATTTCCCCGGCGCTGGTTCGAACGGCGCCGGCGTCGCGGCGCGCCTGCACGTCGAGGGCGAGCGGCGCCCGGCGCTCGCGGCGCCGGCGTACGTCGCGCGCGTGAGCCTGGACGGCCTCCACGGCGACCGCGCCTTTCTGGTGCTGGTGCGGCGACTGCACGCGCTGGCCGCCGATCCGGCCGCGGCCGGCGTCCTCTTCAAGATCGAAAACATGGATTTGGGCTTCGCCCGCGTCGAGGAGCTGCGCGACCTCATCGCCCTGCTGCGCGCGCACGGTAAGCGAACCTTCGCCTACGCCACCTTCCCGGCGCTGCGCGCCTACTACCTGGCCTCCGCCTGCGACGTGGTCTTGATGCACCCGGCCGGCGAGCTGGAGCTCACCGGCATCGCGCAGTCGGTCACCTTCTACAAGAGCGCCATGGATCGCCTGGGCATCCGGCTGGAGCTCGTCCGGGTGGGCGCGTTCAAGGGGGCGATGGAGCCGTTCATCATGAACGAGCAGTCGCCGGCCGTCCGCGCCAACAAGAACCAGCTCCTCGACGACGTCTTCGGCCGCGCCGTCGCCGCCATCGCCGCCGATCGTACCCGCGCCGGTCATCGCCTGGAGGCGGCCGACGTGCGCGCGCTGGTCGACCGGGGTCTGTTCACGCCGGGCGAGGCGGTGCTGGCCGGCCTGTCCGACGCCACCGTCGCCGAAAACGATCTGGACGACACGCTCGGCCACGCGCTCGGGCGTCCCGGCATCAAGCTGCGCGATCCCGACACCGCGCCGATGCATCCTGCCGCCTGGCCGAGCCGCCGGGTCGCCGTCCTGATCGTCGACGGCACCATCGTCGACGGCCCCAGCCAGGATCTTCCCTTCGGCCTGGGCGGGGTTTCGGGGGCCGACACGCTGGTCGAGGCAGAGCGCGGTCGGCTGTTCGGATGCCTCAAGA
>CAYTTF010000286.1:4833-6425 GCA_964440665.1 uncultured Myxococcales bacterium
CCCCACGGTCGGGGCCGTAGTCCTGCGCGTGAACAGTCCCGGCGGCTCGGCCTTCGGATCGGACGTGGTGGCGCGCGAGATCAAACGGGTTCGCGCCGCCGGCAAGCCGGTGGTGGTGTCGATGGGCGACGTGGCCGCCTCGGGCGGCTACTACATCGCCGCGCCGGCCGACGTCATCTACGCCGATCCGTCGACGGTGAGCGGCTCGATCGGTATCTTCGGCTACAAGGTCGACACCCAGAAGCTGCTCGATACCGTCGGCGTATCGGTCGAGACCTACCGCCGCGGCGCGCACGCCGACTTCTTCTCGCCGTACCGGGCCTGGACGCGCGAGGAGGTGAAGATCGCGGAAGACAAGATGCGACATCTCTATGGGCTGTTCGTCGACACCGTCGCCGAGGGACGGCGCTCACGCGGGCTGACCGCGGCGCGCGTCGACGAGCTGGGGCAGGGCCACGTCTGGACCGGCGCGCTCGCGCAGGGGATCGGCCTCGTCGATCGGATGGGCGGCCTGTCGGCGGCGATCGACGAGGCGGCGCGGCTGGGTTCGGTGCCGCTCGGGCGCGACCGAATGCCGGAGATGGAGGTGTTGCCGCGCGAGAAGGGGGGCCTGCTGCGCAAGCTGGCGGGGGCGGCGGCTTCGGCGGCGGACGCGTCGGATTGGGCGGACGCGAACGGGGCCCTCGAGACGGTCGTCGATGTCGCGGATGGAGTTGGGGCCGGTGGCTCCGACGACGAGATCGAGACGAGCGTGGCGGCGAACGCGGGGGCGGCTGCCGCGCGGATGCTCACGCCCGAGATGCGGGCGACGCTGCGGCTGCTCGCGCCGTTTCTGGTGAGCGGCGCCGGCGTCGGGTTCGAGGCCCGGTTGCCGTACGATATCGACCTGCGCTAGCCGTACGACATCGATCTCGGCCCGGGGACGGGCGTCGTGTAGACTCGGCGGAACAAGAAACGGGGCGTGGCGCAGCCTGGTAGCGCGCCTGCTTTGGGAGCAGGATGTCGGAGGTTCAAATCCTCTCGCCCCGACTGAGTTGTCTCGCTGGAATCATTGGCCGGCGGGGAGGGCGGCAAGGGGGGAAAATCCCCCTTCGGTGAGCCTTGAAGTACCGGTGAAGTAAAATCCGTCGGATTTCGGCCGAAACGAGAGCCGATCGATCTTGGAGCGGCGCACGAAGGGAAGACCGGCGCCGAGATCTATGTCGATCTCTTGCAGCGCGCCGGGAGCGCCAAGAGGGAGTCTTTCCCATTGGCGCCCGCGGCTGTGGATGGGCCCAGCCTGGCCCGCTCCGCTTGCCGCTCCGTGCTCCTCGGCGTAACATTTCTACACGATGCCTGCCGTCACCCTGAAGGCTCACTGGAACGGTGAACGCATCCTTTTGGATGAGCCCTACGAGCTCCCTCCGAACGCGCCCCTGATGGTGACGGTCCTACCGCCATCGGCATCCGACCGCGTCGATGACTGGACGACGGCCGCGAAGCTCGGCCTCGCCAGAGCTTACGGTGACGACGAACCGGACTACGCGCCCGACGACGTCGCGAAATGAAGGAGGGCGACGTCGTCCTGACGCCGCTTCCGCAGGCCGACGGCA
>CAYTTF010000287.1:0-6420 GCA_964440665.1 uncultured Myxococcales bacterium
TTCGGGTCGAGTCCACCTCCGTCGAGACCACCCAGGTCGCACCGACGATCCTCGCTCTCCTGGGGCTCAACCCGCACGCGCTGACGGCCGTCCGGATTGAGGGCACGCAGGTCCTTCCGGGCCTCGGTGGACCGCACGCTCGACGCTGACAGTGCGTCGGATGCACGCCGGTTAACTGGCAGCACTAAACCGGAGGCCGGGGCGAATCGCCCCGACCTCCTCCGCTTTCGACGACACCAAGAAATGCCGTTTACCTAGGTCGGGTTGGCCGCACTGGGCCTCTGCAGGAGACCTCGATCGCTAATAAGACGTTTAAGCGGGCTTTTGTCTGGTCATTTACACGTTCCGGTAACTGCACGTGACGTCCAGAGAGGCGCCGTTATCCGAAAACGTCAGTCAACCCCGATACTTCGGGGGCTTGCACAGACTCCCGCGCGCTTGCCGCAACTTTCGTGAGGGCTGGTCGGTTCGAGTTTGGGATGGTTGGATCTGTTTGGGCAACCTACGGGCAAGACGTTTGGGCGTCGGAGTTCGCTGGGTTCGCGAAGTTCATCGTCGTCAAGAAGCCGGCGACGAAGGCACGCAAGGGATCAATCCGTTCACCAAGGAGCCGACGGTGTTCAAAGCGAAGCCCGAGCGGCAGGTCGTGAGAGCGCGGCCGGTCAAGGCCGTGAAGGACGCGCACGCGTAGTGTCCGGCGCGGGTCGAGGCGCCCCGCGCCGATGGGCGAGAGGTGGATCTGGAGTAAGCTCGCGTGATCGGCCCAACGAAGCTTTGGTGATCGACCGCACCTTGGGGAATTGGCGCGCCAGCAGCCGCGTTATGCACGGGAGGAGCCATGAACACCAAGCGATGGTTGATGACGGCGTCATTGATGGCCCCCGGGTGCGGGGCGACCTTCGAGCAGCTGCAAGCGCGAGCGGCGCTCGATCTCGAGTGCCAACCGGCGGCGATCTCGGCGCAGTCGGTCGACGAGCAGACGAGGGTCGCCAGTGGATGCGGCAGGCAGGCGATCTATGTGGAGAGCTGCTCCGGCAATAACCACTCGGGCTGCACATGGATGCTGAACTCGACGGTCAAGCCCGCCGCCGCTCCGACGTCAGCGCTCCGTGCACGACCGGAGGCGAGCGACGAAGCCACTCTGGCGGAGCCTCGCCGCGCGGCGAGCGGTTGTCGTTCGCTGCAGCCCCGCGACCGAACGTTGTGCTTCACGGCGCCGCCTGTCAGCTCTTCGTATCCAATCTTGGCGGTCTCGCAATCCTCGACCGCTGCGGCAGCCCTTTCGGCCAGCAGAACCCGTAGCAACGGACTCAGCTTTACCGCCGATAGGGGTCGGGGCAGCCTCCGCACCGATCGTGCGGCGATCCGTTTCCGAGTTCGTACGGCACTACCAGTTCGAGCGGAATCATCAGGGCCTCGGAAACGAGCTACTCGATCGCGTTCCGCGCCCCGCGAATACGAGCGCTCCCTTAGTTCGTCGGGGCGTACGAGAGGAACATGAACCCGGGGTCTCCGCCGACTAGCAGCCGCGTACCGTCGGGCGACACAGCCAACCCCAGAGCATGGGAGCCGAGGGACCAGCTACCCGAGGCGACGAATCTGTCCGAGGCATTTCGAGTCCAAGACTTGACGTTTCCGCCCCAGTCGTCGTTGACGACGTGGCTGTCGTCGACCCAAACGACGCGGCTGAAGTAGTTCACGTCGGACGCGTGAAACGTCTGCAAGAGCGTCCCGGAGCTGTCCAGATAGCGAAGATTTCCCGCATCGCCCGAGGTGATGATCCGATCTCCGGCGGGCGAGAAGGCGGCGTCGTTCATGTCGCCGTCAAGACCCGTAAGGGAGAACATCAAGGATGCGCTCGTCGCGTTCCAGACACCGCCGGTCGAGGCCCCGACCCCGACCAGAAGCGTGTCGTCGGGAGAGAAGCGTGCTGCATAGACCGTGCTGATGTTGGTGGGCGATATGCTGGTCAGGAGGGTGCCGTCCTGGACGTTCCAGATCTGGATGGGTCCGTATTCCCCGGCCGTCGCGAGCCGGGTGCCGTCGTGGGAGAACACCGCGGAGGCCGCGTAGAACCCGCAGGCCGCCGGGATCTCGCGAATCAGATCGCCGCTGGCTACGTCCCAGAGTTTGACCATCGTCGGATCGTTCACACCGCTGCAGCTCGGGGCAGTGCCGCCGGTCGCCAGAATCTTTCCGTCCGGCGAGAAGGCCACGCTGTAACTTCCCTCCCTTCCGTGACCCGCGAGATCATGCAGAAGCGATCCGTCGCTGAGCCGCCAGATGTGGACGTTCGGACTGGTGGTCTGGCTTGCCGTCGCGACGAACTGTCCGTCCGGCGAGAATGCGACGTTGGTCGTTCGTCCGCAACGATTGAGCTCCCCGGGCGCGGTGGAGATCGTCGGACATAACCCGGGGAATCCCCACTCGGGGACTCCACCGTCCGCGATCACCGCCATCCCCGTCGTGCCGGCCACCGATCCACATGGCGATTGTATCCCCCCCCCCGATCCGGTCGTCCCGCCCGCGGCTGTCGTCGTAATTTGGCCCGGATGAAGGTCCCCCACCTTGGAGGACCCGACGAGCACATTCTTCTCGCAGCTCGCGAGCCCGAACTCTCCTGCCCCGACGATGACGGCAAGAAACAGGATGGACTTCGTTGCGCTGGTGAACCGCGTTGATCTCGTGCTCATGTTTTCCTCCGCAGGTATATGGGGAGAGGCTTGCTCTTTTATCAGGGACTCGCGGACCGTTTTGGATCGAGGAGGCGGCGCATCTGCTCGAGGTATGTCGAGTCTGGGTGGTCCGCGACGAATTTCCGGGCGCGTTGGCGAGCCTCGTCCCCGCGACCCAGCTGCTGCAAAGCCGAAACCGCGATGGCTTCGCTCTCTTGTCCCAGCAAGCCGTTCGGGAATTGCCGCCCGTGCTCACGGACCAACGCCAAGGCGAGCGCGGGGTTCTCCAAGACGCTCCGTTGGGCTTTTCCGATCAGCTGTAGCTCGGCATCCGCGGCGGTGCCCGCTTGATCCGCCGGGGTGGCGGCCTGACCGCGCGCCGGGCGGCTCACGGGAGCCGAGCGCCGTCTGTCGTTCCTGGGACCGACCGGCTGAGGCGACTCGATAGGCTCTACAACGGGCGCGGGCGAACGCGCGGACGATACCTGTGCGACGGGTGTCCGAGAAGGCCCGCGCTCTCGCGTCCCGACGGCGCCTCGATGTAGCGCCAAGGTCGTCGCGCCCGCGGCGACTACCGCGACGGCGAGCGTCGCGACGAGCTTCACGCCAGCGGTCGTCAGGCCATTCGCCACGTGAGGTACGGACCCCTGTCCACTGGTCCGCCCCGAGGTGTTCGTCCCGGCCGCGAGCCCACCGAACAGGCTCGCCCCCAGCGTGCGCAGCTCCGCCTCCGATGGGCCTCGATCGCGCGCCCCGGCAAGGCCCTCGCCGAGCAACGAGCCTGGGGCGGCCATCAATCGAAGGCGCGTTGGATCGTCTGTGTTGGTCATCGGGTTCCTCATTCGTCCAGATGCTCACCCAGGAGCGCGGTCACGACCTTGCGCGCCGCGTGCAGCCTGGAATATGCGGTTTGAAGTGGACACTCCAGCGCCTGCGCAACCTCGTCCATCGAGAGCTCCTCGATTTCGTAGAGAACAAAGACCTCTCGCTGCGGCGGCGGTAGCCGGTCGAGCGCAGCCTCCAACGCACGCAGGGCCTCCCGGGCCGACGCCCGTTGCTCTTGCGTGGCGGCGGTCCCGCGCTCGGGCGGGTCCGCGAACAGACGTTCTCGGCGCCGATGGGCGCGACGCCGAAAATCGGACGCCACCCGCAGGCAGATGCCGTAGATGAACGTCCGCAACGAACACCCCTCGGCCAGGTCGCCGAGCCGGTCGTGGACGACGACGAACACCTGTTGACTGGCGTCGGGCACGTCCGCGTCGGCGAGGCCCAGGCCCAGCAGCGCCCGCCATACGAAACGCGCGTGATCATTGAAAACATTTCGGAACTCGGGCCTCAAGCGGGGTGTGATTGTGACGGGCACCCTCTTGTCAGCCGCCGCGACGTGCAGGACAGACCCGGAGCCCACAGCCAGTGAATGGGGGGTCCGGGCCGGAATTATCATTGGAACGAAAGGCCGAGCCGAAGTTGGCCCGATCCCGCGACAGGGGCTGCGACGAAGATCTGCTCGACTTGACCGGTCGCGTCCGAATAGGCGATTCGCGCCCGCTCCAGCGGGATCAGCAATTTCACACCGAGCGCCGCGAACATCGGGCCGACAAGCTTCTGCCGAAAGTCGATGCCCGCGCCGAGGTCGATGGACCAACTCTCCTCCGTCGTGGAGAGATCGAAGCCGAACCCTTCCGCGCGCAGCCGCGCGAATTCGACGCCCAGACAGAACCCGAGCGCGCGGGACTTCCGGACGAGGTCGGCAGAGCAGGCCGCGAGCTCCGCTGAGACGAGGCTCAGAGTCGCGCCCTGGCTCCCGTTGACGACGGAGCGCGTGCTCGGCCAGAGGCTGGTTGAAACCATGACTCCCGCTCCGTCTCCGCCTCTTCGGACCGCCAGAGAGACCTCGCCGCCGACGCCGAGACCCGGCAGCAATCCCACGCCGACGGCAGGTCCCCCTTCGATGACGATGGCCCAGCGTCGCTTCCGGGCCCCGTCGGTGCCCGCGACGTCGGCCGCGTGCGGCACGGCCTGCACCGCGGGTCGGACCTGAGGCCGCACGGACGAGTCGGCCCGTGGGTCGGCTTTGGTGGGCTCGCCTGTGAGAACGAGGGACACCATCAGGGCGAGCGTGTCCGTCAATGGTTCACACGAACTTCCGGCCCGACCGATGCTTCTGGCACCCTCCTCCGTTCCGCTACCCGCGCGGACGCGCAGCTCACCAGTCCAACCCGGCGTCGGACCAGGGAGGCGTTCAATGTGCACGGCGATCGAAAGGCCCAACTCTTCCGCGACCGCAGCGGGCTGCCGACCGAGCCGCCGTTCGACCTTTGATGCGAACTGCGAGGCGTTGCCGCAGCCCAATTCGGGCGCGGGACTGGACCAGTCGAGCCAACCGTGGCGAGATTCGACCCAATCGACGGTGAAGCCCGGCCCAGCAGGCCCAGCAAGCCAAAGAGCGAGAGCCGCGAGGCGCCCGACCATCAAGACGATTCGCCGTCCCAGAGAGCCGCGTCGCGCTCGAACGTCTCGACGATGAACTCCATCACCGCCCGCACACGCGCCACCCGCGAGGTCCCAGTGGACGACCAGGTAGCCTCCACTCCGGAATGGTCAAGGCATTGCGCACCTCCTTCGCTGCGCTTCGGCCTTCGGGTGACAATTCCTCCGCTCCGGCTCGGAGTTGCAGGTATGGCGGGCAGAGGCCACGAAGAAGGGCGGTCGCTCGCACCTTGCGACGAAGAAACCCCAGACTAGACATTTGCACCGAGTAGGGCTCCGAGCACCAGACAAGATCCACGCGATGTTCGTGACATGTTCACGAGCGTCGCCGAGCCCAGACCCGGACGCAACCGAGCCGGGAGGGCGGCCATCGTCGCGATTGAACGATAGAGGGTCACGGCACGGCCAGCGTCCCTTGGGCGGCAGGCTTCGCGTAGTGGCTCTCATGTCTCCGTTCTGCGGCAATCGGCCAACCGCGGCGTTACTGGATCGTCGCCAGCGAGATCGTCGAAGTCGTCGCCGTAATGCACGGCAGGCAAAGCCCCGATAACTGGAAAGAGTTGCGGGGGACCCCCTCGCTGTCGTGGCGGTGGTCGCCTGTTTCAGCAGCCTGCTAGTGGACCATCACTCCGACATCCAATAGCGGGTTGGCGCGAGGGGCTGGCCGGCGCCTTCCTGCACTTCGGCGGTGTCACGCAAACGGTGCTGGTCGACAATGCGCGCGCGCTGATCCTTGGCCACGACACCGCGACGGGTGTCGCGCACGTGCACCCTGCGTTCAGCGCATTCTGCGCCGACTGGGGCGTGGCGCCGCGCGCTTGCCGTCCGTACAGGGCACGCACAAAGGGCAAGACCGAGTCGGGCGTCGGCTACGTGAAGCGCAATGCCATCGCTGGCGGTTTATCGGGACGAACGAGACGGAAAATGGCGCTACCGGAAGACGATCACGCTCACGACCGGGCGGAAGCTCCGCATCAGCGGCACGCCACCTGTCAGCACGAAGGTGGCGGCCGAGGACGCGGAGCGGAGACACATCGAGCGGGCGTTGACGTCACGGCAGGGGCCGACGAAAAAGGAGGTGCCGCGCTTCGAAGCATTCGCTCAGGAGTTCCTGGAGAAGTACGTGGCGGTGAAGAACAAGCCGTCGGAGATCGGTACGAAGCATTCGATCTTTCGCCATCACCTGGTGCCGCGGTTTGGCACCAAGAAGCTGGACGAGATCGACGCCGAGGCGATCGCCGGCTACACGAGCGCC
>CAYTTF010000288.1:0-6407 GCA_964440665.1 uncultured Myxococcales bacterium
CGAGCGGGAGTGGCGGGCGAAGGGGGCACCCGGCGGGCGTGCAGTGGCCGATGACCGAAGGGTGCGGCAGCTGGCGTTGCGGTTCTGATCCGCGGCTGTCGGCCGAACTTCAGTCTCGTCGGGCGGAATCATTCTCTCCTTTTGCCCAGTCGGACTAACCGACGTTGAGTCAGCCGGTCCGGGGGACAATTAGCGACGCCATTCCTGGGATAGCTATCGTTGATTGGCGTGGTTGGAAACCTATTATGCGAATCGGAAACATTCCGCGAGACACATGTTAGTTAGTATGCTGCCAGCGGATGACGATGACACGTTATACGGAGAAGACCGACAAATGAAGCGCGACCTGCGGCGTTGGCAAGCTGTCCTCCGAAGATGGAGTTCCGTTACCCTGGGACTGTCGGTCGGTACCTCTATCATTCTACTCGGGACCGCAGCAATTGGTTCGCAAGCCTTGCGCTTGTCCGGATCTCTGCGGGGATGGATGGTTGCTCCCTTCGGGTGTCTCGCGATCGGAGCGCTGGTGGCAATGGCCCGCTCTGGTGTCCTCGGAAATCTCGGCGCCCTTAAGGCCTACGTGAATCCCCCGCGGTGGCTCCAAATACTGGCCGTATTCGCGCTCGTCGTAGCCGCATGGACTCGCTTTCCCGCAACACTTCCGGAATCCCTTGCGGCCCCTGTTGGCACATTTTGTCACCGTTGGGGCTATCGGCTAGTTCAACTTACGTTGGTTACGAACGTGCTGTTGGTCTTACTTCCTCACCTCCATCGCAGAATTCGGCGCGCCAGAAGAACAAGACTGAAGACCGCGTCGATTGATTTGATCGGAGCAGATTTTAACGCGCTCCGCGCCTGGCTTCGGACAGACGATGAGATTCAAGACTTCACGGAAGACGCATTTCAGCATTCGCGTATCGCGTTGAGAATAGTCGAGAGGATCGCAGCCGCGGCCCAGGGCGCTCTCGGGAGGTGTCCCACCTTCGCGCTTGTCGGAGAGTTGGGTGCCGGAAAGTCTTCGATACTTCAACTGGTCCGCGCGAGCCTCGAGGAGAGGCAGCTCCTCGATCGTCGGATTCTGGTTGTCTCCGCGAGTTTGTGGCCCTTCGATTCTCCAGAGGCTGCCATCAAAGGAATTCTTACTTCGATCGAAGCCGCTTTCTCGAAGATTACGAGCACCAGCTCCATAGCCCACGCTCCAGAGATCTATCTAAAGGCGATCGAAAATATCGATAAGCGTCTTGGGCTCTTGACCGAATTACTCGCCAAGGAACGAACGCCGGCGGATGCTCTAGAGGCTTATAGCCGATTAGCGACGTTGGTTGGCGTGCACGTTGTTATCTGGATAGAGGATATGGAACGGTTTGAGCGCTCGGAAGCAGGAGGAGACTCTCGGGCCGGCTCGATTCGCGCGCTTCTGTACCAGCTTCAACGATTTGACAGACTGACCGTTGTGCTCGCTTCGGACAACTTGACGGCGCGAGTTGATTTTCACAAGATCTCCCAATTTGTTGAAAGTATTCCACCGCTCGAAATAGGAACCGTATGGCCTGTAATCTCGCGATTTCGAACGGGCTGCCTGGCGATGTTTTCTCCAGGAGAAGTGGACCCCGCAGGGGATGCTCGGGATGAGCTGTCCCAAAAAACAGACGAAAGTCTCCCGTTCCTGGAATCGCTTCTCGGGTCCCAATCCACACTGAAGGGGGCGATCGCTTACTTTTGCAACACGCCCAGGATTCTAAAATTCTCACTGAGAGCCGTGCTCGATGCTTGGGACGTCCTCCACGGCGAGATCGATTTTGACGATCTACTTATCATGGGTCTGCTTCGAGCGGCGCGACCAGAGATATTTGCGCTGGTCGAGAAATATTCGACGGCGCTGTCGCACGGACCCTCCAAACATAGACGCGATCTCCAGAAAAATGACGAGGCATTTGAGACGGAGCTCCGAGCCCTGCTTGACGGTGATGCACCTTCGAAGTTAGCGATCGACGAGCTGCTCAAGTTCGTGTTCCCGAGGCGTAGCAAGGGTTCAGCCGAGATCAAACCCCAGGGCATGTCTGTGTGGACTCCGCACGACTATTGGCGTCGGTTCTTGAGTCTTGCCGCTTTAGTCCCAAGTGAACGTGATCAGCCTGTTTTAAGGGCCATCCTCGATTGGAACAATGGCGCGACTTCGGCGCTTGTCTCCTTGATCTCGGATCCAGAGCGCCAGCTTGTCGTTGAGCAGTTTGTTCGCCTCGTAACTCAGCCCCGACTTCGTGCCCTCTTCGAGGAGCTTGTGCATGTGAGAAGTCGGCAGGACACTGCTTGCTGGCCCGCTGTCGACGAGCGGATGGACGGAACGAGACCCCCGGGAATCATATCCGTGTGGCGTATGTTTCATCGTGTGCGCGAAGCAGACGATCTCGACGAGGTGGCATTGGCAGTGTCTGTTGAGCGGGCTCTCAAGGAAGCTGTCCCGCAAAACCTGCGACTCGGACACGAAGTCTTTCACTATTTTGTGACGGCCGATTCGCAGGTATCGCCGTTGGTCGGTGGCGCAGCTGCGGTGGCGGTGACAGGGCTGCTTGAATCACTGCTTCTTGGGTATGCAGGTCATAGCGCCGCCTTGGTGGCTGCTCTGCGCGGATCATATCGATTTACGCTGTGGTGGATCTGCTGGCGACTCGATCGCATTCGCGCCAAGCAGCATTTATCCGGTGTGCCGTTTGCGGGATGGAAAGCACTTGCCGACACGATTCTAGAGGCGGCCAGGACGGACCCCGGAGTACTCCTGCCGCAGATTCCGTGGTTCTTCGTGTTTTTCGAAGACTCGATCGAGACTAGATCGGGGCGGGTAGTTCAAAGCATGAAGTTCAACAAGTCTGTAGCAGACCACTTGTTCGGTCTCGTTGAGTTGGGCCAAGTGTTTGCGTGTGATGACACGCTGTTGGGCGAGTTGCCTTCCGAGCGGATGGAAGAGGTAAAATTTGTACGAGCTCAGCTGGCCGAGTCCCTTAAGGTTCTGACGCCTGAGTCTCAGACGCCAACCCCGGAATCCGCCGCACGATAGGCGCCCTATCGCCGGGCCTCGTCGCCCAACCAGCCCCGCAATACTTCTCCGCTTCATCCCTGGAGCCCCCGCATGCCCACCCTAACCGTCACCCTCTCCGACATCATCCACGCGGGCGCCCTCGAGCTCGGACCTCGCCCTTACGCCACCCTCGATTGGCTCGTCGAGCGCGCGCTGCACGACAAGGTGAGCGAGGTGCGGACCGAGCAAGCTGCCCCACCGCGCCTCCGGGCCTCGGCCTATCGCATCGCGGGCGCGATCGTCCTCACCTCCGGTCTCCACGCGACGCTGCCGGTGCGAGACGCCTCCGGTGAAGTCTCCCCGGACGGCGCGGTCACCGGCCGCGAGCTGATCTTGAAGGACACGATCCGAACGGTTCCGGACGGCGATTCCGACACCGTCTTGGGCAACGCGCTGATGAAGATCCTCGCCGCGGCGAGCCGAGACACCGCGGGGTTCGGGTGGGACGCGGTCGACGCGGGGCGCGCGCTGCTGCGCAAGGCGGTCGGCGCCAGCAGCGAGTTGGCGCTCTGGAAGGCCAGCGACCTCGTCTGGGTCGAGCTCGAGTCGGCCCTGAACATCACCGGCGAGAAGGCTCCATCGCGCGTCACCATTTCGCCGATGACCAAACCCTCGCAGCACAACTGGCTCGGGTCGAAGACCATCCCCAACCTGGTCGTGGAGATGATTGCCCCGAAGCAACTCGGTCAGGCCCTGCGCCGCAGCTTCGCCTTCTGCGACATGGATCCGTAGGCTCCGATGGCACCCGACCCGGACCCCGACAAGCTCGCGGCACCGTTTTCTTGCCCTGACCTGAACGGGTGGATAGTATCGGCCCATGGAGCCATCTTGGCTGGGCGTAGGGGCTTCGGCGTTCCTCATCGGCGGTCTGACGATGGGGGCGATTGCCTGGCTGCTGGCCTCGGCTCGGGGGCGGGCGATCGCCCAGGGGGTCGGCCGGGAGGCTGAGATGCGGGCGGCTGCCGCGACCGCGCGGGCCGAGACCCTGGGGGAGCAGGCCCGGCAGGCCGAGGGGCGCGCCAATGCGCTGGAGGCAGCGCTCCGGCAGGTCGACAGCCAGCGGGCCACCGAGGCGGCGCGGGCGGAGGGGCTGTCGCGAAGCCTGGACGAGCAGCGCGACCTGCTCGAGGCGACGAAGGTTCAACTCGGCGACACCTTCCAGGCGCTGGCGGGTGACGCTTTGCGGGCCAGCCAGGAGGACTTCCTGGCGCTGGCCGCCGAGCGTTTCGGCGCGGTCCGAAAGGAGACCTCGGCCGAGCTGGACGCGAAGCAACTCGCCCAGCACAAGGCCATCGAGGGGATGGTCGGGCCGGTGCGCGAATCGTTGAACAAGGTCGACGAGCACGTCCGGGCGCTGGAGCGCGAACGCGGCACCGCCTACGGGGCGCTCCGCCAGCAGATGCTCGAGATTTCCAGCACGCAGGACAAGCTGCGCGAGGCGACCGGCAGCCTGGTGAGCGCGCTAAAGGCCCCTTCGGTCCGCGGCCGCTGGGGCGAGATGCAGCTTCGCCGCGTGGTCGAGCTGGCCGGGATGATCGAGCACTGCGACTTCGACCAGCAGGTCACCGTGGAAGGCGAGGACGGGCGACTCCGTCCCGACCTCGTCGTGCGTTTGCCGGGCGGCCGGAACATCGTGGTGGACGCCAAGGCGCCGCTCGGCGCGTACCTCGAGGCGCGCGAGGCGGAGAACGAGGAGATCCGGGCCGACAAGCTGCGCCACCACGCCCAGCAGGTCCGGGCGCACATCGCCAAGCTCTCGGCGAAGAGCTACTGGGACGGCCTGGCGGCCACGCCAGAGCTCGTGATCATGTTCTTGCCGGGCGAGTCGATCTACAGCGTCGCGCTCGAGCAGATGCCGGGGCTCATCGAGGAAGGGGTGGCGCAGCGGGTCCTGATCGCGACGCCCACCACACTGCTCGGCTTGCTGCGCGTGATGAGCTTCGGCTGGCGCGAGGAGCGGTTGGCCGACAACGCCCAGCGGATCAGCGACGAGGGCAGACGGCTGCACGAACGGATCGCGACGGTCTTCGAGCATTTCGGCGACCTCGGCAGCTCGCTTAACCAGTCGGTCAAACATTTCAATCGGTCGCTGAGCTCCTTCAATTCGCGCGTGCTTGTCTCGGCACGGCGGCTCGAGGATCTCGATGCCCGGGGGAAGAAGGAGCTGGTCGAGATCGAGGAGATCGAGGTTCGGGCCGGGACGGCCAGCTTGCCCGAATCGACCGACCGGCCGCGCCGCCTTGCCGTGCAACCGTCGCTCGCGCTGGCCCTGTCGCCCGCCAACGACGAAGGGGGGTAGCGGCCCGTGGACTTCGTCGAGCCCGCGCGCACATTTGCGCTCGAGCTCGTCGGCGGGCGCGGCCACTACGAGCGGGTGGTGCGCGCCGCGATGGAGGCGCGCCGCAGCGTCTGGATCGCCACCGCCAACCTCAAGGAGCTGATGGTGGAAGACCACCGCGCCGTCCCCGGCCGGCGGCGGACGACCCGGACGGGTGCCCGCGGCGCGCGCGCCTATCGCTCCATCTTGGAAGTGTTCGACGATCTGGCCGGGCGCGGGGTGGAGCTGCGGATCCTGCACGCGTCACCGCCCTCGCGCGCCTTTCGCGCCACGCTCGCCAGACTGACCAAGACCGCACGGCTCAAACGCGCCCTGGAGCTGCGGGCCTGCCCGCGCGTCCACTTCAAAACGGTGATCGTCGACGGCGCCTTCGTCTACGTCGGCAGCGCTAACTGGACCGGGGCGGGGCTGGGCGCGAAAGGGGAGGGCCGGCGCAACTTCGAGCTCGGGTTCGCCGGTGCCGACGACGGTCTGCTCGATCGCGCGCAAGAGATGTTCGACCGCATCTGGCGCGGTGCGGCCTGCCGCGGCTGCAAGCTCCGCGATCTCTGCCCCGGACCGCTGGACCAGTTGGTCCCGGGACGCTGAGCGACCCATCGGGCGAGCCCCGGGGCCAGAGTCGGGCCGGGAGTCGAGGCGCCGAGGGCGCTTGCGCGGACACCGCTCGTGCTTAAACTCGGTATCGTGATGACGCGGTTGCAGCCGAGGGACGAGGGGGACGGGATCGTCGCCCGCCTCAAGGAGACGGCGGACGGCCTCGGCCAGCTCGTCTCCGATCACGTCAAGCTTGCTCGAATCGAGCTGGTCGCCGAGGCCAAGAGCTACGGACGCGGGGTGGCGGTCCTCGCGGTGGCCGCCATCGTGCTGGTGTCGGGATATGCCTTTGCCTGGACGGCCGCGGGGTTGGCGCTGGCGACCGTGGTCGGTGCCCCCCTGGCCTTCCTGATCGTGGCCGCGCCGAACCTGATCGCCGGCGTGCTGGGATTGGTCTACGCC
>CAYTTF010000289.1:0-6397 GCA_964440665.1 uncultured Myxococcales bacterium
ATGCCCAACCCGAAGCTCGGCACCGTGACGATGGACGTGACCGGCGCCGTGAAACGCCAGATATGCCGGTAGAAACGGCTCCGCCGTCTGTTGGGCAGACGGTCGCCCGAGTGTGAGCAGCTCGTCGAACCCGATCCCCAGATCGGCGAGGTATCCACGACCCTCCGGGAAGTACTTCGCGAGCAGCGGGATCGGGAACGCGTCGAACCCAGCGGCGACCGGGGTGTGAGAGGTGAAGATGTTGCCGGCGCGGGTGGCCCACAGGGCGGCGCGGAACGACAGGCCGGCCGTCCGCATGGCGCCGCGAGCACGCGCGAGAACCACGAAGGCCGCGTGGCCCTCGTTGAGGTGGCACGCGCCCACCGGGATCCCCAGCGCCTCCAGCAGCCGCCAGCCGCCGATGCCCAGGACGATCTCCTGACACAGCCGGGTCTCGAGGCCTTCCGCGTAGAGCTTCGCCGTGATCCCCCGATCTGCGGCGTCGTTGAGGGGTGCGTTGCTGTCGAGCAGGTAGAGCGGGACGTTCCCCACGTTGGCCCGCCAGACGCGGAGCCACAGTGCTCGCCCGGGAAGCTCCACCGAGACCATCAACCAGCCGCCTGAAGGTGAGAGGGCGGGTTGGATCGGCAGCAACGTCGGATCGTTATAGGGGTATAGCTCCTGCTGGCGTCCCTGCCCGTCCACGACCTGACGGAAGTAGCCCTCCTGATAGAGGAGTCCCACCCCGACCATCGGGACGCCGACATCGCTGGCCGCCTTGAGAAGATCTCCCGCCAAGACGCCCAGGCCGCCCGCGTAGAGCGGGAGCGCCTCGCTGAGCCCGAACTCCATGCTGAAGTAGGCGGTGGCGGGCTGCGCCGGTTCGTCGGTTGGCCTCGCCATCGACGAATAGCGCTGGCGCGCGGCGAGGATGGTGGCCAGCCTCTCCCGGAACGACGCATCGCCGGCGAGCGCCTCGAGGCGCTCGCCGGGCGCGCTTTGCAGGATGATCCAGGGATTGTGGGTCGCCTCCCAGGTAACCGGGTCGAGCCTCCGCCAGATGTCGTCCGTTCCGTGACTCCAGGTCCAGCGCAGGTCGAGCGCCAGATCGGTCAGCGGCTCGATCCCCTGGGGAAGCTCACGGGGAAGAAAGGCATGGAGGGTCATGGCGAAGCCGGCGAACGCATCGCTGCGAAGTTACTGCACTTGGAATGCCAAGGTCCGTCGAAAGGTCGAAGGCTGCAGCCATTGGCACGTTCCTCGCACTGAACTGGCACATGAAAAACAAGCTAGTCGTCGCGACATCGACCTTGGTTGCGGGAGCGATCGCGATCGCCCTGATCCTGAGGCCAAGCCGTTCAATTTCTCCTTCGCCTGAGATGGGCACGCCCGAGCACATCCCGCCGGCAGCGCGCGCGGTCATTCGCAGCCGGATGCAGCGTCACGGGGCGCAGCTCGGCGCCCTAGTCTCCGAAGCGGTGTTGCTGGACTATTCGGCCGTCGCCCGCACGGCCGGCGAGATCTATGACGAGCCGACGCTGGCGCGACCATTGACCGGCGACGAGCTCAATGGCGTGCTCCCGGAACGGTTCTTCGTGCTCCAAGACGCTCTCCGCGGCGATGCCCGGGGACTGGTTGCCGCGGCGGCCCGCCGGGATAGCGGACAGCTGGCGGGGGAGCTCACAGTTCTGACGAAGGGCTGCATCGCTTGCCACGATCTCTACCTTCACGGCGCGCCGGATTCCTCGCCACCAGAGAACAGATGAGATTGGATAACGGCCACGGTGCTTTGCCCCGTTGTCGCGCAGGATCTGCGCTGCCGCCAACACCGGTCTTCCCCAGCGCCATCTTAGGATCGGCGAGGCAACCAGACGGCCAGGCACAGGGCGATCACGAGAGGAATACCGACCCAGAGGCTTGGCTGAACCAAGGTCAGGAGCTCGAATAACGCGCCTGCGGCGATGAAGGTCACCGTCCGTCGACGGGCCTGCCGCCCGGCCAGTGCCAGGATCGCCGAAGTGATGAAAGCCGCGAAAGTGACGATCCACAGGACGACGTTCGCGTCGTCGGCCAGCTTGGAGATGGGCCGGCCCTCGGCGCGCGCCTTGATGCCTTCCATCATCTTTCGTTCCATGACGAAATGGACCGGTTCGAAGATGCCGCGGTTGAACGCCGCGCCGAGCAAGCTGAGACTGCCGCGTGCGCGCGCGCGCGTCACCAGGCGGGAGTTGGCGCCGTCGATCGGCTGGACCACGAAGGTCCAGGTTCCATCCGGGGAATCGGTGGGCGCCGTTCCCGTCCGGCGGGTATAAAAGACCAAGGCGTGCCCCGGTTCATAAACCGCCAGCGGCGCGTTTCCGAGCCCGCCGAGCTTCTCCTTGGGGTACATCCAGAGCTTGTCGTCCGGTTCCCAGCGCTGCAGCGCCGGCACCAAGTAGTCGAGGTTCTTCATCTCGCAGCCGGCGAGGTTCTCCAAGACTTCGTAGCTGTAGAAGCCTCCGCGGTCCTGTCCAATCTGGGCCACCCAGGGCCAAACGGCGTTGGCAGGTGCATCGATGGCAATCGCGCGTGTCTCGCGTTCGGCTCCCTGCCAGAGCAGGCGGTCGCCCGGCAGATAGGCGTTTTGTAACGCCGAGTCGGCGCCCCAGCTCAGGTACAAGGGGCGTACGACCGCGAAAAATGCTAGCCAGAGAAATCCGAAGCCCCCCAAGATCGCGCCGGCGCGGGCCGCCAGGCCGACGGCTCTCATGGGGCGCGCTTTGATCGGACGGCTTCGACCCGTCCGACGAGCTCGATCTGGTCGCCGACACCGACCCCGCCGACATCTAGATCCTGATTCCAACGCAGGCCAAACCTTCGACCGTCGAGGCGTGCCTTGATTTCGTAAGACATGCGGTCGACGTCCGGCTGGTCGCTCATCGACGGCTCGGGACTGGTGATCTCCACTTCGACCTCTTCCCGAAAATGGAGTGGGTGCATGCCAGGTCTCCTTTGCAGATCGGGTGCCATGATGGACCTCCGCTCTGCTTGGTTCGGCGGACGTAGCCGATCGGCCTGGAGGGCGCGAAATTTGCGCGGTCGGAGGTCGCCGGCGCAACTCTCGCGTAGATTCATGGTCGATCGACTGGATCTGGCGTCGTCGATCGGGCCGACGAATCTCTTCGGGGCGAGGCGGCGCGGGACCGACGCTTTGGCATTCGCCCTGCAGTCACCCATTGACATGAAGGGCAAAGCCAAGTTTCGGGAGGAGAGCGATCGGACGGACGGCATCGGCTATCTGCTAAGCGGCGCGAGCTCTCGGCCGCTCGGAGCCGAGTTACAGGATCAGCTCGCAGCGTCCTACCATCGGACCAAGGACCCTCGACTGGAGCGCAAGCTCGTCGAGGCGAACCTGCGGCTGGTGGTCAAGATCGCCTCCGACTGCGATCGGTCGCGACGCCGACAGCTGGAAGATCTGGTCCAGGAAGGGTGCTTGGGCCTCATCGAAGCCGTCCGGCGGTTCGATCCGGGCAAGGGGGCTCGATTCTCCACCTATGCCGGTTTCTGGATCCGCGCGTTCGTCATGCGGCACCTCATGGACAACGTTCGGGTCGTTCGAGCCGTTCGGACCCGCGCAGATCGTGTCGCGTTCTTTCGAGGCGTGGTGGCCGGTGCCGAGACGTCGTTCGATGTGGCGGCCGATCCAGACGGTCTGCCGCTCTCCGAGATGTTGGCTGAATCGTCCGCGAGCGCCGAGGAGCTGCTCGCGGCCGCGGAGCTCAAGCACAACGTTGAAAGAGAGATCGCCGGGCTCCGAGCGCGTTTGAGTGGACGCGAAGCGATCGTTCTCAAGGAGCGCTTTCTGGCCAGCGAGCCCAAGACTCAGCGCGAGGTCGGCCGGCAGTTGTCGCTGTCGGGCGAGCGGGTCCGACAGATCGAGGGGACACTTCTGGCCGCGATTCAAGCGGGACTGGGCGTCGCCCCGGAGCAGGTCGCTGCGGCGGCCTGAGAGCGCGATGAGCCACGAAAACGACGGGTCCGAGCTGGTACGCGATCTGTTGAGACCCGAGGCCTTTGGCGAAGGGCGCGGCGAACGGGTTTCGCTCCGAACGACCCACGCCTCCTGGGTGTTCCTGGCCGGCGACCACGCCTGGAAGGTGAAGCGACCGGTCAACTACGGTTTTCTCGATTTCCGGACACCCGAAGCACGCCACCGAGCCTGTCAGGATGAAGTTCGCCTCAACCGGCGACTGGCGCCAGACATCTATCTGGGGGTGGTGCCAGTGCTGAAGACCTCCCACGGATACGTCATCGATGCCGACAGTGACGGCCAGGTGGTGGACTGGGCGGTACGCATGCGACGGCTGCCCGACGAGTCGAGTGCCGCGGCGCTCCTCGCTCGTGGCGAGCTGGATTCGGCGACTCTGGAGGTGCTTGCCGAACGATTGGCGATCTTCTTCGCCGGAGCCCCATCCACACCACAGTTCGGCACTCCCACGGTCCTCTGCCTCAACGTGACGCAGAACTTCGAGGAGGTGGCTCCCTTCGTGGGCGACCTACTGGCTCAGGCGACCCTCGACGAGGTCGAGGCCTTCCAGATGAGCCTTCTCACGCAGCACGTGGAGCGCTTCGTCGGCCGGGTGTCCGGGGATCGGATCCGAGAGGGGCATGGTGATCTCCGTCTGGAGCATGTGTACTTCGTGCCAATCCCCGGCGGAAGGCCGCGTCCGACCATCATCGACTGCATCGAATTCAGCGAGCGCTTTCGCTGTGGCGACTCCGCGGCCGAGGTCGCGTTCCTGGCCATGGAGCTGGAAGCGGCCGGCCGGCCGGACCTGGCGGCCGGGTTCGTCGCCCGCTACGCCGAGGCGAGCGACGACTTCGGGCTCTATGGCGTTCTGGATTTCTATCTGTCGTATCGGGCCTGGATCCGCGCGAAGGTGGCGGCCCTGGTCGCCGCCGACCCGACCACCAGGGCCGACCTTCGGTCTCGAAAACGCGCGGAAGCCTCTCGCGACTTCAGGCTCGCCCGCTCTTTTGGCGGAGAGCCGCTCCACCGCCCTTGCCTGATCGTGGTGGGCGGCGTCATCGGGAGTGGCAAGAGCACCTTGGCCGCGGCACTCGGCCGGGCGCTGGCCATGCCCGTCAGCGGCTCTGATCGCACCCGCAAGCTGGCGGCCGGGTTGGCACCGACCGCACGGGGTGGTGCCGATCTCTACGATCCGGAACAGACGGAGCGAACTTACGCCGAGATCATCGCGCGGGCGACCGAGGTGCTGACCTCGGGGCGAGGCGCGATTTTGGACGCGACATTTTCCGCGCACCGCTGGCGACAGGCGGCAGCCGCCGCTGCCCAAGCGGCCAACGCCAATTTCGTCTTCATCGAGGCGAGGTGTGCCGATCCCGGAAGCTTGCGACCACGTCTGGCGGCGCGGCGCGGCGCGCCATCGGTCTCGGACGCCACCGATGAGCTGCTGGACGAATTCCTGCACCGCTACGAGCCGCTCAGCCCCTCGGATCCCGGTCCGAGCTTCAGCATCGAGACAAGCGGACCGCCCAGCGCGTCTCTCCGGGAGGCTCTCCGCTTCCTACAGAGCACAGGTATCGCGCTGTCAGCTCCCCCGCAACTATTGCGCGAACCCGGCTCCCAACAGTAATTTCTGCGCGTATTTCCGATGGAGGTCTCATTCCCTTTGCGCGCTCCGGCGCTGGTCCAGGGGTTGCATTCTGTGAGGGGCATGAGCTCTGAACGCCGGATTCCGGTCGCGGTCGATTTTTCCGCTGGCAGCGACGAAGCGCTGACCCAGGCCATCACCCTGGCAAAGCGGATCCACGCTGAGCTCGAGCTCGTTTACGTCCTCGAAGCGGGCGTCGACGTGTTCCTGGCTGGGCTCACCGCCTTCGACTCGGATCCGGTCGACATTCACGCCGGTCTCGCAAGAGAGCTGGCGAACCGTGCCGCGCGCGCCCGCGAGAAAGGGATCGCTTGCCGGACCTTGGTGCTGGAAGGAAACCCTTCGATCGAGGTGACTCGGCGGGCACGCGACATTGAGCCGGAGCTGGTGGTGGTCGGGACGCACGGGCGTACCGGTCTGTCGCACGTCCTGCTCGGCAGTGTCGCGGAGAAGATCGTCCAGCGCTCGATCTGTCCCGTCCTCACCGTCCCTTTCTCGAAGAAGGCGGCATAGCGTTACCATGGCCTCACAGGGACAGGGAGTCATCGATTCGTCTTTGAGGGGAGTGTCTCGAACCGTGGAAAACAAAGGCAGAATTTTGGTCGTCGACGACGAGGCGAATGCGCGAACGGCTCTTGTCGAGCTGCTGCGGGATGAGGGGTATGCCGTCGAGGCCGCGGCCGACGCTTTCAAAGCGCTCGGCAAGACCGCCGACTTCGCGCCGGATCTCGTGCTCACCGATCTCAAGATGCCGGGAATGGACG
>CAYTTF010000290.1:0-4830 GCA_964440665.1 uncultured Myxococcales bacterium
AAGAGCAGCCAGCGTCAGCGCGATCGCCGCCAGCGCCAGAATTGCCACCGGCAGCCGATGCAGCCCGACCACCGCCCCGGTCAGCAGACAGGCCCCGAGCGCGATCGCCGAGCCGCCCACCAGAAGCGCCAGGACCGCAAACATCCGCCGCCGCGACGCCTCCGGATCGCGCGCAAAGAAGGCGACCGTCCCGGGAGGCACCTTCCCGGCGTCGATGCTCAGGAGGGCCTGAACGTCACTCATTGATTGAATCATCGTCGTTCACCTGCTGCTCTTTAGGTTTGCAAACACGAACATTGTAAAACCTAGGCATGATTCGTCTCCTTTTCGTGTTGCCGTGCGCTTTGTTGGTTGGTTGTCCCGCCGGGCGCGATCTCCCACCTCCGCCGACCGACGAGCCGAAACCCGCCGCGACCCCGCTTTGTGGAAGGTCTTCCAGGATCCGAGCGTGCACGGGGGGGCCGGCCGCTGCCTCGATCCAACGGCAAATCTGCTGAAAAGTTCCGATATCCTGTCGGCCTGCGGCCTGCCGGCCGCGAGCACTCTCGGCCAGACCCGCGAAGGGCCGCCTGTCGTTTCCACTTCCAGCCACATGGACCTACACCGGGCCAGAGAGCCGGTGCCGATCCCGATCGACGCCGAGCGCCGGGTCAGCGGCGGCTGGGGCTGAGGTCCGCCGCGGCGGCTCGACCGGCGGTGCCCATGTCGATGTAACCGAAGCCGACCCCCATACATCGAAATACTTCGATGGAAACCCAAGCCGAAAGACGCGTGGCGTCCCTCCCGATCGATCTGTTCACGGACCTGGTTTGCCCCTGGTGCTTCCTGGGCAACGAGCGGCTCGAGCGGGTGCTGGCGTCGTCGAATCGGCCGGCGGTGGTGTCGCACCATCCCTTCTTGCTCGATCCCGAGACGCCGCCCGAGGGGAAGGACATTCCCGAGATGCTCCGGCGCAACTACGGCGTCGACCCGCGCCAGGTCTGGAGTCGCCTCGAGGCCGAGGCGCGAAAGAGCGGGATCGATCTCGACCTCTCGAAGCAGCGCTATTCTTATCCGACGGTCCGCGCCCACACCCTCATCCGCCACGCGGCGGGCAAGGGGACGCAGCGGGCGCTGGTTCGCGACCTCTTTCGCGCCAACTTTCTGGACGCGAAGAACATCTCCGACCTCGACGTGCTGACCGAGATCGCCGCGCGCCACGGTTTTGCCCCGGGCGAGGTGTCCCGGCTCCTCGGCGACGGGCGCGAGCTCGGGACCACGCTGCAGGATGCGGCGGAGGCCGCCGCGAGCGGCATCACCGGTGTCCCTTTCTATGTGCTCGACCAGCGGTTCGCGATCTCCGGCGCCCAGCAGGAAGAGGTCCTTCGCGCGGCGATCGAGCGCGCCGCCTCAGAAAGACAGGACCGATGACCAGAATGACCAACAAGACGCAGGTTCGCGAAGTTTCCAAGATCGTCACCGCCCACAAGCAGCGGGAAGGCGGTGGTTTCATCGTCCGGCGTCCGGTTCCATCGCTGGGGATCCAACTCTGCGACCCATTCCTGCTGATCGACGAGATGGGCCCTGTCGACTACCGTCCGGGCGAAGCGGTCGGCGCGCCCGATCATCCGCACCGCGGGTTCGAGACGGTGACCTACGTGCTCGACGGCGAGCTCGAGCACGAGGACTCCGCCGGCCACCGCGGGGCGCTGCGGGCCGGCGACGTGCAATGGATGACCGCCGGCGCCGGCATCATCCACTCCGAGGAGCCGTCGCACACGCTGCGCGAAAAAGGCGGGCGCGTCCACGGGTTCCAGGTGTGGGTCAACCTGCCCGCCCGCCTCAAGATGACCACGCCGCGCTATCAGGAGATCGCGGCCGCGAAGATCCCGACGGCCGAGACGCCCGACGGCAAAGCCCGCGTCCGGGTGGTCGCGGGCGAGGCGCTCGGCGCGCGTGCCGTGATCGATACCCATACGCCGATCGTCTACCAGGACTGGTCGATCGACGACGGCGCCGACTTCACGACGCCGCTGCCCGCCGACCACCAGGCCCTGGCCTACGTCTTCCAGGGCGGCGTTCGTCTCGGCGACGAGGAACGCCCAGTCACCGACGGACAGATGGCGATTCTCGGCCCCGGAGAGATCGTGCGCTTCCGCGGCGTACCAGGTGGAGGCCGTCTCCTGCTGCTGGCGGGCGTGCCACTCGGCGAGCCGGTCGCGCGCTACGGGCCCTTCGTGATGAACAGCGAAGACGAGATCGCGCAGGCCGTGCGCGACTACCAGAGCGGCCGCATGGGCGAGATCACCCGCACGGCGAAAGTGGGATGACGGGGTGACGGGACGACGGGAAGACACGCGCGGGGCATACGCGGGCGAGGCCCGCTTTCCCCGCGCGTGGGATCGCGCCTAGAGTCTTCGAGCAGAGGTCGAGCGGACCAGTCGCAGGATGATCAGCAAGACCAGCGCGCCCACGAAGGCGACGAAGATCGTCCCGGGCAGGCCGGCCCAGGGTGCGTGAATATGTAGCCCGTTGAAGATCAGCCCGCCGATGAATGAGCCCACCAGCCCGACGACGATGTCGCCGACGACACCGTAGCCGCCGCCGAGAATCGCCGATGCCAACCACCCGGCCACGAGGCCAATCGCCATCCAAATCAGAAACAGTTGAAGTGTCATGGTTGTGCTCCCCTGCAGGCTAACCTAGTCACCACCCCGTGTTCGGCAAGGGCCGCGGCGCGCCCGTCTGTCAATCGACGATCCAAGGTGTTATGGCTCGCGGATGTTGATTGGCCGACTCGTGTCGCTCGCCTCGCGCTCGCCGACCACCAAGCGGTTGCTCTGGCGGGGCTGGTACCAGTTCCTGGCGACCCGCTATCGCGATCCGAGCTGGACCTTCATGAACTATGGCTACCGCCCAACGTCGGCCGCGTCCTCGTCGGCGGTGCCGCGCGATCTCGATCCCGCCGACGAGGCGGATCGCTCCTGCATCCAGCTCTATGACGTGGTGGCGGGCGCGGTTTCGCTCGGCGGTCGGGAGGTGCTGGAAATCGGGTGTGGCCGCGGCGGCGGCGCCTCGTTCGTGGCGCGCTATCTGAAGCCGCGGCGCATGGTGGCCGTCGATCTCTCGCGGCGCGCGGTGGCGCTGTGTCGCGCGCGCTTCGAAGTCCCCGGCCTTTCGTTCGAAGAGGGGGACGCGGAGCGGTTGCCCTTCGGCGACGGTTCGTTCGACGCCGTGCTGAACGTCGAGTCGTCACACTGCTATGGCCGGCTGTCGGCCTTCCTGAGCGAGGTGCGGCGCGTGCTCCGCCCCGGGGGCGATTTTCTCTACGCCGACTTCCGTCCGGGCGGCGACGTCGACGGCTGGCTGGCGGCGATCGCCGACGCGGGGTTCGAGACGCGCGGGCAGCGCGATCTGACGCCGGGCGTACTGGCGGCGCTCGAAGCCGACGACGAGAGCAAGCGTTCGCTGATCGCGCGCCTCGGCGACCGCCCGCTGGCCGGCATCTTCCGCGAGTTCGCCGCCCTCCGCGGCAGCGCGCTCCACACCGAGATGGTCAGCGGCGGCCTCGTCTACCGCGCCTTCGTCCTCACGCCGCGCCCGAGCTGAGTCGCCCGGTCGCACGATTCGACCGTAGGTGTTTACGATTTTTCTCTCGGGGTTTACGATCCTGTCGGTTGTTTCCATCTCCGTTCTGAACCGCCACGCGGCGGGTGCTATTCCGGCCCAAGGCCTCGACCTATCGACGGCCGGAGTTGCGCCTGTCGATCGCGGCCTTCGTCGCTCTCCCCCGATCTGCTCGATCGCGCCTGCGAATTGTCGTCGCTCGCTTCCGGGCTTCGATCAATCTGGGCTCGAACGCCATTCCAACGGCCGCCGAAGCACGCACCAGAGACTCCAAGGTCACACCAGATATTGTGGGATCGAGCAGGCGGTATACCGCCGGTCGGCTCGTCCGCATCCGCCGCGCCACTTCGGACCGAGAGATTCGACGGCGCCGCATCGCTTCGCGGAATTGCTCCACGAAGATCCGCTTGCTCAACCGTTCGTTCATCTCCGCGAGCTCGCCCAGCTCATCGAACAAGGAGTCGAGTGTCGACCCGACGTTCTTCTTATTCATCGCCGTCCATCCTGTCGCCGTCGCGCGAGAGCCAGCGCGTCCTTGGGTGTCTTCGCCGTTTTCTTGTGCAGTCCATGAAGCAAGACCATCACGCCTTCCACGATTTCGAAGAGCACCCTGTAGATGCCCTCGTCGAAAGAAGTCCTGACCTCGTACAACCCATCGCCGAATCCGTCGACGAGAGGTTTCCCCACGGGCCAGCTCCACTGAACGAACCTGACGTCATCTCCAATCGCTTTCCTAACCTCGGCCGGCAGCCCACGCAGCCAGTCCCGAACGGGCTCGTTCCCCGCATCGGACCTGTAGAATCGGCAGCTCAGACTAGGCTTTGACGACACTGTACCACGCGTAGTACATGCGGTTCTCGATCCTCGATCGGTTATCGGACAGACCGCTTCGACGGGTGCGTCAACTCCCACAGCCACGCGGCGCCCGAACGGGCTCGTCGTGTCTCAGCGCAGCGCCAGCGTGCCGGCGCGCCAGGACGGTGCGCTCCAACGTTTGAAGGCGATCAGCTTGTCGGCGTTGCTGGCCCATTTTTCGACCGCCAGCGCGGACGTGCCCAGAACCTGAAAACGACGCGCGACGTGTCCGGCGACGCGGGCCTCGCGGACGACCAGCAGGTGGTTGCCGTCGGGTGAGAAGCCGGCCGACTCGACGTAGCCGACGTCCGGATCGGTGGTGGCGGCGGTGAGTGTGTCGAAGGTCCAGCTTCCGTCGTCGCCGCGCCG
>CAYTTF010000290.1:4930-6354 GCA_964440665.1 uncultured Myxococcales bacterium
CAGAGCGCCAGCTCGCGCACCGCGGCCCCCTCCGAGCGCGCCGCCGCCTCTGCGTTTCCCTGTCTGGCCTGGTCGAAGGCCCTCCAGGCCAGGGCCTCGGCGTGTCGGAGGCGGACCCGCCCCGCCAGCGCCGCCGGGATCGCGTTCGCCGTCGCGAAATCGATCGATTCGAGCTCGCGCAGACGCCGGTCGTTTTGCAAGCGCGCCTCCGTCGGGGGCTGGGCCGGATCGCGACAGGGATCGGCGGCCAGGAAGAGCGCGGCGCGCGCCCGTTCTACCGGCGCAGCCGCCGGCAGAGCCAGCAGTTGCTCCCAGGCTTCGCCGTCGTAGCAGAGCCGGGCTCGACCGCCGACCGTCTCGGGTTCCACGACTCTGAATTTCACGCCGTAGCTCTGGGCGACGTCGACGTGCGCGGCCAGCGTCGTGTCCTTCGAATCGGCCCGCCGCGCCGACGCACGCCGCGCCAACCGATCGGCCAGGCTGCCGATCGAGGCGAGGATCTCGCTGGTGTCGCTGCCGGCCGGCGCCGCGCGCAGCGCCATCGCCGCGTACCCGATCCCCAGCGACTCGTAGCCGCTGGCGTCGCGCAGGAACCGCACCACCGCCGCCAGCTCGGGCGCCGTCTCGGCGTCGACCCGGTAGACCCGCACCTGCGAAGGGCGCAGGTAGCCGGGCCGCTCGTGGCGGTGGTCGTAGACCTTGAGGAACCCGGCGCTCTCGCCGCGCACCTCCAGCCAATCCCCGCGATAGAGCGTGGCCTGCGCGGGGGCGTTGTCGCGGGGGGCGTTGCGCAGGACGGTGGGATCCTCGGCGCAGAGGGCGACCAGCAAGACGACCGCGGCGGTCATGTTACTCCGCCTCCGCGTTGTCGTTGGCGGGAGCCGGCGTGCGCGAGGCGACCGGCGCCGGGCCGGAGCTCTGCGCGCGCCCCTGCATCCCGAGGAGGCCGCCCGCGAAGAAGCCACCCGCCGACGGCGGCGCGACGATCACCTGAATCTTGTCGGAGAGCTTGTCCGCCAGCGTCTTCTGGATCAGCAGCGGGTTCTTGGCGATGAGCGCCGAATCGCGCGCCATCTGCGCGGAGTTGGCTTTGCCGGTGATCTCGATGCGATAGGCATCGGCGTCCGAGAGCTTGCGGCGAGAATCGGCCTCGGCGACGGTTTCGATCTTGCGCGCCTCGGCCTCGCCCTCGGCGTCCTTCATGCGCTGCACCTTGCGCGCCTCGGCCTCCAGACGCCGCTGCTCGATCTCTTTTTCTTTCAGCGGCAACACGTGCTTCATCGCCTCCTCGCGTGCCTTGGCGGCGATGATCTCCTCGGAAGCGGCGGCCTCGGCGGCCTTCTCGCGCTGCACCTTGGACGCGTCGCCTTCCAGCTCCGACTCCTTCACCTTCTTCTCCTTGAGCTGCAGCGTGTAGCGCATCT
>CAYTTF010000291.1:0-6321 GCA_964440665.1 uncultured Myxococcales bacterium
CCCATCTTCTGGATCTTCTTGCCGGTACGGAACCCGGGCGTGCCGCGCTCGACGACGAAGGCGGTCAAGCCCTTGGCCTTCTTCTCGGGGCTGGTCGAGGCCAGCACCACGAAGATGCCGCCCACGGAGCCCTGCGTGATGAAGGTCTTCGTCCCGCTCATCACCCAGCCGCCGCCCGTGCGAACGGCGCGCGTACGGGCGGCCCCGGCGTCGGAGCCGGAGCCCGGCTCGGTGAGCCCCCAACCGCCCAGCACCTTCCCGGTCGCCAGCTGCGGCAAGTACTTCTGTTTGATCGCCTCGTTGCCGGCCAGCAGGATGTGTCCGCTGCACAGGGAGTTGTGCGACGCCATCGTGAGCCCCACCGAGGCGTCGGCGCGCGCCACCTCTTCCAGCGCGACCACGTAGTCGTGGAACTTCATGCCGGCGCCGCCGTATTTCTCGGGCACCTGCATGCCGAGGAGGCCCATCTCGCCCATGGCCGGGATGATCTCCTGCGGGAAATGCTCCTCCTCGTCCCAGCGGCGGGCGTTGGGCACGATCAGCCGGTCGCAAAGCTCGCGCACCGACTTTTGCAGCACGCGCTGCTCGTCCGTCAGCTCGAAGTCGATCATTTGGGTACGGGTCCTCGGTAACGATCTTCCGGGCCGGCCGGCGCGAAAATCTGCACCAGCACCGCCTTGTCGGTGCCGGTAAATTTCGCGGCGTGCGGCTGCCCCTCCGGAATGTAGAGCGCCTCGTCGGCTTCGAAAGGAACCTTCTCGCTGCCGACGGTCAGCTCGCCGGCGCCCGCGACCACGAACAAGATCTCCGCCGCGCCCGGGTGCGTGTTGCGGGGAACCTCCGCGCCCGGATCGGCATCCAGCGTCCCCAGATAAAATCCGCGGTTCCCGGTGTGGGCCGCGTCGAGCAACGGGTGGGCCATCCCTTTGCCCTTGCCGCCGAATACCGGCACCGCCGCCGCCTGCGCCGGGCTCGCGACCATGAAGTGCGCGCCCTCGGGCGCCGCGACCGTCGGATCGTGCAGAACCTCGAAGGCGGCGCGACCGGCCTCGTCCTTGGGATCGCGGTAGACGCGGTCCGGACCGGGCGGCACGAAGAGCTCGAGCAGCGTCGCCGACGACTGCCGTCCCATGTTCTCGATCGCGTGCGGCATCATGGCCGGAATGAAGATGGCCATTCCCGGGTCCAGCTTCTCGGGCGCGATCCCGGCCGGACCCAGCACGCGCGCGTGCCCGTGCAGCAGGTAGAGCACCTCCGCCCCCGGGTGGCGGTGCAGCGCGATCCGGTTGGCGGGCGCGACGGTGAGCTCGGCCAGCGCCGCCTTCTGGGCGTGCATCGTCGCCTCGTCGACCAGTAGCTTCACCGAAAACGGGGGCACGGCTGGCGACGAGCCGGCGCCGCGCTTCCCCTTCGGCACCGGCGGGCCGTGATCGGGCGCGTCCTTGACCTTGATCGAAAATTGCGCGGCCTGCCCCTCGAACGACAGCGGCACGATCACGGTGCTGCCGGGATCGATGCCGGCGAACATCCAGGTCGCGGCGCTCTCTTGGAGACAAGCCAGCAGCACCGGCGACTTCACCTCGTCGACCGCGGGCGTCGCCTTGGTGACCCGGCCGCCCGCCCCCACGTCGACCGCGATCTCGATCTTGCCGGCCACATCCAGCGTGTCGGCCAGGGCCCGCTCGAAGCAGCGGTGAACCTCGGCGCCGTGCGCGACCAGCGTCGACTGCAGAATATCGGCGACCCGCGCCGCCTCGCTGTCCTGGCTGGCGTTCGCGCGCACCGCGGGCGGTGCCACCACCAGCAGCGCCGCCACGGCGGCAAGCGACGCTCGGACCGTGCCGGAGGTCCGCACGATCGGCGACACTCGGATCATCACCCGCTTCAAGCCGCAGCCCCTTCGACGCGCGGCCGCAGCTCCCGCTCGATCCACTCGACGATCGCCTGGGTCGGCGTCCCGGGCGTGAAGATCGCCGCCACGCCCATCGCCTTGAGCGCCGCCGCGTCCTCGTCGGGGACGATGCCGCCGCCAAACAGCACCACGTCGCCCGCGCCGCGCGCCGCCAGCGCCGCCAGCACCGCCGGAAAGTGGGTCATGTGCGCGCCCGACATGATCGACAACCCCACGGCGTCGACCGACTCCTGCGCCGCCGCTGCCGCGACCATCTCCGGCGTCTGGTGAAGCCCGCTGTAGATGACCTCGTACCCCGCGTCGGCCAGCCCGCGCGCCACCACCTTCGCGCCTCGGTCATGCCCGTCGAGCCCGACTTTGGCGACCAGGATGCGCAGCTTGCGCGGCTTTTTCTCGACGGCGACGACCACGGCGAAAAGTCTATCAGATCCGGAGGTATAGCCGCGGCCCGACACGAATACCTACGACACTGGATCGATCCCGCCCGTTTACATGACAATCATGCCCGATCGACGCGGACGCCACACCGGTCCCCGTCCCGGGAGCGAGATGCGCGCCGTTGCGCTGAGATCGCGGGCACGCGCCGCGCGGCCAGCGATTGTCGCGCTTGCCGCGGTCGTGCTCGCCGGATGCGCGGGCGCCAGCGTCGCCGTCACCGCGAGCCGCTCCCCCTATCCGCTGTCGTTGTCACCGGAGGTGCGCGACGCCACCGGGCGTCTCTACGACCAGCGGTCGTTGACGAAGGTGGGAACGCTCGACGCGCGCCAGACGTCGGTCGGCTTTCTGTATTCGGGCCTCACCCCGCGCTCGACCCGCGACTTCTCCGACGAGATCAACGCCCAGGTTGCCGCCGCCGGCGGCGAGGCCGTCGTGGGCCTGACCATCACCGTCGGCGCGCGCTGTGACTGGCTCAACGGATTTCCGCTCCTCGACGCGCTGCCGATCTGGCCCGGCTGCGTGCCGGTGCGGCTGACCGGCGACATCGTGCGGAGGTGAGACGCCCCGTTACGGCATGACCGACGGGACGGCCGAGAGCTGCACCACCACGCCGCCTTCTTCGCCCGGGGCGTTCGCGTCGACGACCAGGTGGTAGAGCCCCGCGGGCAGGCCGGTGAAGATCTGGGTGCCGGTCGACGTGCCCGCCGACGGGACGCAGGCGAGCGCCGTGACCGCCTCGCAGGCGAACAGCATCCCTTCGTTGGGATAGAGCGCGAAGACGTGGTTGCCGGCCTGCGCCCAGTCGAGCGTCACGTCCGCTTTGGCCGGAAGCTGGAAGTCGACGTCGGCGTCCTGGCCGCCCGGTTGGCTCACACATTTGGTCAGGGTCTCGTGGTCGCCGGCGCTGGAGGTCTGGACGACCACCGAATCCGGCGATCCGTCGAGCGGCAGGAGCCCCAGGTTCTGATTCACGAAGCAGGCGAGCTTTTCGCAAACCGGCGAGGTGACGCACTTGCGGTCGGCGCAGTCGACCAGCCCGTCGCCGTCGTCGTCGATGCCGTTGTCGCAGATCTCCCGCACCGTCTCTTGCAGGCCCCCGAGGCTCAGGGTCACCATCCCCTCCTCGCCGGCCTGGAACGCCTGCACGGTGAGGTAGTAGTTGCCGGGTTGCAGCTCCGGGATCGCGTAGCCGCAGCCGAACGGCAAGATCTGCGGATCGGCGCAGGAGACCTCGTGCGCGTCGCAGGCGTCGAGCGGCTTGAGCTCCTGCGAGAGCGCCAGCACGTGGGATCCCGTGTCGGTGCAGTCGATGCTGAACGCCATGGGCTCCGTCAACGAGAGCTTGAGGACCTTCTCCTTGCCGTTGCCGCGGCTGCAGGAGGTCTGGTAGAGGTCGCTGCCGTTCTGGGTGTTGACGCTGACGATCCGGTTGGTCCCCCAGGAGAACGCCCCCAGGTCTTGGTCCGGCACGCAGGCCGGCGCCGGGCACGTCCCGATGCCGCGACAGGCGGGATCGTCGCAGTCGGTGAGGCCGTTGCCGTCGTCGTCGATGTTATTGCCGCAGATTTCCTGGTGCCGCACGGCGAAGGCCGAGATCTGCAGGTTGATGGAGCCCACCTGCTGCGCGTTGCCGGCGTTGACGATGAGCAGGTAGTTCCCCGCGCCGAACTCGCTGAACGCGATCTCGTTCGACGGATCGTCCCGGAACGCGCAGGTCAGCTCTTCGGAATCGCAGGCCAGGCCCGGCGGCGGCATCCGGAAGATCGCGAGGGTGCTGGCGCCCGTCTGCTGGTACCCGACATCCACGCCGGCCGGCTCCGCCAGCGTGAACGCGATCGCCTCGTCGCCGCCCGAGAAGTTGCCGGCGCAGGTCGGCAGATAGCGGTGGGGCGCCGTCTTCAGATTCACGTTCACGTTTCGGGCCGGCGCGCCCACCACCAGAGCGCCGAGTTTGACGTCCGGAAGGCATTCGTGATCGACGCAGGCCGGATCCTTTGCGCAGGCCGCGTCCGCGCAGTCGGTCAGGCCGTTGCCGTCGTCGTCGATGCCGTTGTTGCAGATCTCGGGCGTCGTCACCTTGCCGGTCGACAGGGTGACCGTCGTGGAGCCTTGCAGGCCCGGGTACGACTCGACGATCAGCCAGTAGACGCCGGCGGGCAGACTGGAGAAGGTCTGGGTGGCCGTGGCGTCGTCGCCGGCCATCACGCAGGTGATCGGGTTTCGATCGCAGGACTCGTTGGCGCCGGCCCGGAACAGGCCCACCACGTGGGCAGTCCCCGGCGCTTGCGAGAAGTCGAGGCGCACGTCCGCCGTCGCGTCGAGCTGGAAGCGGCCGACCCGGCCCCGCCCGCCGGTCGGCGCGCAGGTCATGTATCCCTTGGGGGCGCCGGTGGTATTGAGTGGGCGCGTGACGCTGGCGCCGTGGGTGGCCAGCGTGCCGAAGTCGGTGTCGACCGAACAGTTGACCGTCAGGCAGGCGGGGAAGGTCGAGCACATCGGGTCGGCGCAATCGACCAGGTTGTTGCCGTTGTCGTCGATGCCGTTGTCGCAGATCTCCGTCCCCGTGTTGGGTTTGCAGGCGAGGCTCCGGGCGCAGTCGGGATCCTGACAGTCAACCAGGCCATCCCCGTCGTCATCGATGCCATTGTTGCAGATCTCCTGGCCGGGCATCGAGCAGAGGGGGTCGCCGAAGCAGGCGGGATCGGCGCAATCGGTCAGCCCGTTGCAGTCGTCGTCGATCTTGTTGTTGCCGCAGATCTCCTTGGTGCCGGTCGGACAAACCTTGCCGTCGGTGCGGCTGCCATCGGTGCGGCTGCCATCGGTGCGGCTGCCGTCGGTGCGGCTGCCGTCCGTCTGGGTCCCACCGTCGGTGCCCGAGCCGCCGTGTCCCCCGACCAGCCCCCCGCCGTCGGTCGGCGCGACGCAGGTCGGATCGTCGGCCGGACAACCGGGGTTGCCGCCGCCGTTGCGCGCGCTGAACAGGTCGGTGCGACCGCAGGCGCCAGCGGCCACCAGCGAGACCAGCAGCAGGCCGGGCCGCAACGCCCGCCCGAACGAGCAGGCCGAAAATAAGCGAGGAGCGAAATTCATTTGGGAGAGTCTACGCTCAGGTGGGAGCGAAATTCATGGGAGAGTCTACGCTCAGGTGGTTCGAGGTAAAAATCCCCTGTGAGCCCCCCCAGCCCGCTGCGCATCAAGAACCCCGCCACCGGGGAGCTCCTCGAGGAGATCCCTTGCGCCGACGAGGCGGCGGCCGAGGCGGCCGTGGCGCGGGCGCGGGCGGCCCAGCCGGCCTGGGGCGCCCTGCCCTTCGCCGACCGGGCGCGGGCGCTCCGGCGACTGGCGCGGGCGATTCGCGACGACAACGGCTTCCTGGACACCCTCTCGGCGGAGAGCGGCAAGCCCCGCTACGAGGCGGAGCTGATCGAGCTCTTCTATACGCTGGAGCTGACCCGCTATTACACCGGACGGGCCGGGCGGCGCGCGCTCCGGGACGAGCTGCGCCACCCGCTCATCTTCGCCAACAAGCGGGCGCGCGTGGTGCGCCACCCGCGCGGCGTGGTCGGCGTCATCGGCCCCTGGAATTTCCCGCTGCTCAACAACTACGCCGATTGCGTCGGGCCGCTCGTCGCGGGCAACGCGGTGGTGCTCAAGCCCTCGGATCACACGCCGCTGACGTCCTTGCGGGTGGCGGCGATCTGGAAAAAGCTGGGGCTGCCGGCGGGCGTCCTGGAGGTGGTTCCGGGTCGCGGCGAGGCGGGCGCCGTGCTGGCGGCGACGGCCGATATGGTCTTCTTCACCGGCAGCGCCGCCGTCGGCCGACAGGTGGCGGCGACGGCGGCCACGCGTCTCGTCCCGGCGGTGCTCGAGCTGGGTGGCAAGTCGGCGATGATCGTCCTACACGACGCCGATCTGGCGCGCGCCGCCCACGCCGCCATCTGGAGCGGGTTCGCCGGCAGCGGCCAGGTCTG
>CAYTTF010000292.1:0-6297 GCA_964440665.1 uncultured Myxococcales bacterium
GCCTTGGCGTTCCAGACGCCGTTCATGAGGCCGTCGGCGCCCCACACCATGTGCGCCAGCGGAAAGTAGACCACGAACATCCAGATCGCGATGAAGGCCATGATCGCCGAGTACTTCATCCGCTCCGCGATCGCGCCCACGATCAGCGCGGGCGTGATGATGGCGAACATGAGCTGGTACATCGCGAACACATTCTGCGAGACCCAGGCGCCGTAATCGGCGTTGGGCGTCGACGTGACCCCCCGGAGCCAGGCGAACTTCAGGCCCCCCAGGAACGGCGACCCGTGGTCGAACGCGAGGCTGTAGCCGGCGGCCCACCACAGGGTGGTGACCAGGCCGGCGCAGCCGAGACATTGCGCCATGACGGAGAGGACGTTCTTGCGCCGCACCAGCCCGCCGTAGAAGAGCGCCAGCCCGGGCAGCGTCATGAACAGCACCAGCGCGGTGGCGGTCATCATCCAGGCATTGTGACCGGGACCGGGGGACGACAGATACTTGGGCGTCCCGTTGGTCACGTAGGCCTCCAGATCGGCGACCCGTGCCGCCAGATCGGGCGCGGGAGCTGCGGCGGCGACCGACGGAGACTGCGCGAACGCGGGTGCGGCCGAGACGATGCTCAGGCCCGTGAACCCGGCGACGATCAAAGCGGCAACCAACGACCCTCGATTTCGGTTCATCCCCATGGCGCGATCCTTTTTCTGGAGGCGGTGACCCGCGGCGCGGCGAAATCGCGCGCGCGCGCGCCGAATCTTGGCGACAGGGGTGATCCGGATCAAGCGTTGAATTGACAAAATCTAAATCTATTAGAAACGTTGTGGAAACTTGACGGTTACGTGCTGGAAATAATCCGATGGGCCTTCGAAAAAGAAACGATGCCCTGTCGATCCGGGCGGGCGCCGATCGACTGATTCGGGGACGCTTTGGTCCCGGAACGACACACCAAGGAGAGACTCCATGCAGTACATGCTGCTCATCTACGGCAACGAACAAGGGATGAAGACCGCCACGCCGGGCGACCGGGAGGCGATGTTCAAGGCCTACGGCGAGTTCACCGCGAGCATCGTCAAGTCGGGGAACATGAAGGCCGGCGACGCGCTCCAGCCGACCGCCACCGCCACCACGGTGCGGGTCCGCGATGGCAAGACGCTCACGACCGACGGTCCGTTCGCCGAGACCAAGGAGCAGCTCGGCGGATACTACCTAGTCGAGGCCAAGGATCTCGACGAGGCCAGCAAGATCGCGGCGCGGATTCCCGGCGCACGCGTTGGCAGCATCGAGGTGCGGCCGGTCATGCCGATGCCGGCCGACTACCCGCGGCCCAAGGCCTGATCGCGCGGCGTCCGCCCGGGGCTATGCTGGGTTCCGGGCGGGCGATGGATTCAGGAATCGAGGCGGTCGAGCGCGTCTTTCGGCAGGAGCGGGGGCGAATTCTCGCCTCCTTGATCCGTCTGGTGGGGGACATCGATCTCGCCGAAGAATCGCTGGCGTCCGCGCTCGAGGCGGCGCTCGTGCAGTGGCCCGGCGAAGGGACGCCCGACAACCCGCGCGCCTGGCTGATTCGAGCCGCGCGCAACAAGGCGGTCGATCGTCTGCGGCGCGGCGCCCTTTTCGAGGAGAAACGGACAGCGCTCGAAATGGAGGCCGCGTTGAACATGACGCCGGCCACGAACGCGACGCCTGCCGATGAGGAATCCGTGGACGACCGTCTCCGATTGATCTTCACCTGCTGCCACCCATCGCTCGGGATCGAGGCGCAGGTCGCGCTCACGTTGCGCACGCTGGGCGGTCTCGAGACCGAGGAGATCGCGCGCGCGTTTCTGGTGCCAGCGGCCACCATGGCGCAGCGGCTGGTAAGGGCCAAGGCCAAGATCCGGCAGGCCGGCATCCCCTATCGCGTTCCGGATCCCGATGAGCTGCCGGCGCGTCTGGATGCCGTGCTGGCGGTGATCTACCTGGTGTTCAACGAAGGGTATGCGGCAAGCTCCGGGTCGTCCCCCGTCCGCCGCGAGATCTGCGAGGAGGCGATCCGGCTCGGGCGGCTGCTGGTCGAGCTGATGCCTGCCGCCGCCGAGGCGCGCGCGCTGCTGGCGCTCATGCTGCTCTCCGACGCGCGCCGGGACGCCAGGGTGGGCGCCGGCGCCGACGGCGACGCAATCCTACTGGAGGACCAGGATCGCTCCCGCTGGGATCGCGCGGCGATCCGCGAAGGGCTGGCATTGATCGACGGAACGCTGCGCGCCGCGTTTCCAGGGCCCTATGCCCTGCAGGCGGCGATCGCGGGCGTGCACGCGCAGAGCGAACGGGCCGAGGAAACCGACTGGGTGCAGATCGTCGGCCTCTACACGCTGCTCGCCGAGCTGTATCCGTCGCCGGTGGTGTCGCTGAACCACGCCGTCGCGATCGCCATGGCGACCGGACCCGCCGAGGGGTTGCGCCGGATCGATGCGCTGGCGGCCAGCGGCGTACTCGCCGACTATCACCTCCTGCCGGCCGCGCGCGCCGATCTGCTGCGTCGCCTAGGTCGGTTTGCCGAAGCGGCCGCCGCCTATCGGCAGGCGTTGGCGTTGGCGGGCAACGAGTCCGATCGCCGCTTCCTGCAGCGCCGCCTGATCGAGGTCGGCGGCGCCATACCGGCGAATTAGGGTGTTGCCGCCAACCGCGCGGCGTATTGCTTTTCGTAGTAGTCGCGGTAGGCGCCGGTGCGGATGCGATCGGACCAGGCGGGGTTCGCGCGGTACCAGTTGACCGTCTCGGCGAGACCCTCGTCGAAGGCGTGGCGGGGCCGCCAGCCGAGCTCCTCGCGGATCTTGCGCGCATTCATGGCGTAGCGGCGGTCGTGTCCGGGTCGGTCGGGAACGTGGCGAATCAGCGACTCGTCGCGACCGGTCAGGCGAAGGATCGTCCGCACGACGTCCATGTTCGGCCGCTCGTTCTCGGCGCCCACGTTGTAGACCTCGCCCGCGGTGCCGCCTTCGAGCACCCGATCGACCGCGTCGCAGTGATCCTCCACGTGGATCCAGTCGCGCACGTAGAGGCCGTCCCCATAAACCGGTAGTGGTTTGCCCTCGAACGCGTTCAGGATCATGAGCGGGATCAGCTTCTCGGGGAACTGAAAGGGGCCGTAGTTGTTGGAGCAGCGGGTGAGGACCGTGTCCATGCCGTGGGTATGATGAAAGGCCATCACGAAGTGGTCCGCGGCGGCCTTGCTGGCCGAGTAGGGGCTGCGCGGCGAAAGTGGGGTGGTCTCCTCGAAGGCGCCGCTCGGTCCGAGAGAGCCGTAGACCTCGTCTGTGGACACCTGGAGAAATCGCCGCACACCCGCGGCGCGCGCCGCCTCGAGCAGGCGCAACGTCCCCGCCACGTTGGTGTCGAGGAACGGCTCGGCCGAGATGATGCTGCGGTCGACGTGGCTCTCGGCGGCGAAGTTCACGATCGCCTCGATCGCGTACGTCCGCAGCAGGTCCAGCATCTTGGCGCCGTCGCGAATATCGGCGCGCACGAAGAGATGTTTGGTGTCGCCCTCGAGGTCGCGGAGATTTTCCAGGTTGCCCGCGTAGGTCAGGGCGTCGACGTTGACCACCAGGCCGCCCGGCCGCTTGCGCCGCGCGAGCCGCACGTAAGACGAGCCGATGAAGCCCGCGCCACCCGTCACCAGTAGATTCATCAGCGCGCGAGTCTCCGCGGACAGAAATTCAAAGTCAACGAGCGGCGCGCGACGTGGTCTACGCCTCGAGGAGCTTCTGGATCCCGGCGCGCACTTCGTCGCGGATGTCCGCGCGGCGGAGCGCGTAGTGCACCATCGCCACCACGTACCCCGCGCGATCCCCGACGTCGAAGCGTTGTCCTTCCACCTCGAGCCCATAGAGACCCTCGCGCGCACAGAGCGTCTGGAGGCCGTCGGTGAGCTGGATCTCGTCGCCGCGCCCGGGGGGCGTCGTCTCCAATATCTCGAAGATCTCGGGGGGCAGGAGATAGCGCCCGATAATCGCCAGCCGCGACGGCGCCGTTCCGGGCGCGGGCTTTTCGATCAGCTTTCGGACGCGCAGCTCGCGGGGTGCCGTCCGGTCGCCGTCGATGATCCCGTACAGATGCTCCTGTCCGGCCGGCACCTCCTTGAGGCCGACCACGCCCGTGCCGGTGCGGGCGTACAGGTCGATGAGCTGGCGGATCCCGGGAACCTCGGCGTCGAGCAGATCGTCGCCCAGCAGCACGGCGAACGGCTCGTCGCCCACGGCGGCGCGGGCGCAGAGGACCGCGTGCCCGAGGCCGCGCGGCTCGCCCTGTCGCACCGACACGAAGCGGGCCAGCTCCGTCAATCGCCGCACGGCCGCCAGGTCTTCGTTCTTCCCGCGGCGGGCAAGCAGAGCTTCCAGCTCGGGTGCGCGATCGAAATGATCCTCGATGGCGGACTTGCCGCGCGCCGTGACGAAGATGATCTCCTCGATGCCGGCCGCCACGCACTCCTCGACGATGATCTGGATGCTGGGCACGTCGACCAGCGGCAACATCTCCTTGGGGACGGCCTTGGTGACCGGTAGAAACCGCGTTCCGAGGCCGGCGACCGGCACCACCGCTTTGCGCACTTTCTTTGCCGACGCCTCGCTCATTTGGCTCGGCACTCTAGCCCGTTTTGGGCCCGCCGCCATCGTGCGTGGCGGCGAGAATCTGATAGGGTGGAGGGCATGCCTTCACCCAACCCAGCTCGGGCCTCCGAGCAAATCGGCGGCGTCTACATCGTCCCGCTGCGCGCCTTTTCCGACGAGCGCGGCTATTTCTTCGAGAGCTTCCGCAGATCGTGGATTCCGGGGATGCGCGACATGGTGCAAGGGAACGTGTCGTTTTCCAAGGCGGGTGTGCTGCGCGGCATGCACTACCACCTCAAGCAGGCCGATTTTTGGTTGGTCCCGTCGGGGCACGTGCGCGCGGCGCTCTACGATCTCCGCCTTTCGTCGCCGACACGCGGACAGAAGGAGATACTGGAGCTCGGCCAGGATCATCCCTTCGGCCTCTATATTCCAAAGGGCGTCGCCCACGGCTTCTGTGCGCTGGTCGATTCGTTCATGACCTATCTGGTCGACGAGTACTACGACAACAGTGACGAGCGCGGCGTACGCTGGGACGATCCGGCGCTGGGCCTCGACTGGCGGGTCGAGACCGCCAACGTATCGGAGCGCGATCAGGAAAACCCGCTACTCTCCGCCATTCCCGAAGCCGCGTTGCCGCGCTGATTCGGCTCGTTTCACGCTGTAACAGCCGGGCCGAGCTCGACGCAGCGCAGCCAGTTATCGCTGGAGATTGATTCGGCAGTCGCCTAGGCTGGGCGTTCATCTTCGGAGCGCCATCATGAATGTCCAACTCTTCGACAGCACCCTGCGCGACGGCACGCAGAGCGAGGGTCTCTCACTCTCGGTCGAAGACAAGCTCAAGATCACGCGCCTGCTGGATGGCTTCGGCATTCATTTCATCGAAGGCGGTTACCCCGGGTCGAACCCCAAGGACGTGGAGTTCTTCGAGCGCGCGAAGTCGGTCACCTTTCGCCACGCCAAGCTGACGGCGTTCGGAATGACCCGCAAGGCGGGCGGGCGCGCCGAGACCGATCCGATCCTGGCCGCGATGGTGGCCGCGGAGACACCGGTGGTGGCCGTGGTGGGCAAGACCTGGACGATGCACGTCACCAAGATCGTCGGCACGACGCTGGAAGAGAATCTGGCGATGATCGCGGACAGCGTCGCCTTTCTGAAGAAGCAGGGCCGCGAGGTCGTCTACGACTGCGAGCATTTCTTCGACGGGTTTCGGGCCGATCGCGAGTACGCGCTGGCCACCATCAAGGCGGCCGCGTCGGCTGGCGCCGACTGGGTCGCGATGTGCGACACCAACGGCGGTAGCTTGCCGGGGGACATCAGCGCGGTGGTCGGGGTGGTGCGCCAGACCATCCCCACCAAGCTCGGCATCCACACCCACAACGACTGCGACGTGGCGGTCGCCAACGCGTTCGCCGGGATCGAGGCCGGCTGCGAGCAGGTCCAGGGAACGATGAACGGCTGGGGTGAGCGCTGCGGCAACGCCAATCTGATCTCGGTCATCGCGGGCCTGCAGCTCAAGATGGGCCGGCGCTGCGTGCCCGACGAGAACCTGGCGCGTCTGACCGACCTTTCGCGCGCGGTGAGCGAGATCGCGAACATCCGTCCCCGCGCGCACGCGCCGTACGTGGGCCACTCGGCGTTCGCGCACAAAGGTGGAATGCACGTCGCCGCGGTCGAGAAGATCCCCGCCAGCTACGAGCACATCGTCCCGGAG
>CAYTTF010000293.1:0-6288 GCA_964440665.1 uncultured Myxococcales bacterium
GGTGGTCTTCGACGAGACGCCCGCCGGTGGCTTCGGCTCCGCCGCGTTGCGCGCGACCTACGAGGCCGAGACCCGTGCCTGAGTCGCCGCCCGTCGGCCCGCGCGCGCCCGGACGACCTTCGTCCGCCCCGCGCGCGCCCAGCTTCGTCTCCCAGGCACTGCGCATTGCGGCCAAGGATCTGGCCATCGAGTGGCGCAGCCGCGAGGTGATCATGACCATGACCTTTCTGGCCGTGGTGGTGGTGCTGATCTTCAGCTTCGCTTTCGTCGTCGAGGGGGCGCGCCCGCCGGCGCCTGTGGTGGCGGGCATCCTCTGGATCGCGCTGGTGATGTCGGGAACGGTCGGCCTGGGGCGCGCCTTCGATCGGGAGCGCGAGGGGGAAGCGATCCGCTCGCTGCTCCTCACGCCGGCGCCGCGCGCCGCCATCTACCTCGGCAAGCTCGCCGCCACCTGCGCGCTCATGGCGATCACCGAGACCGTGCTGACCGGGCTCTGCGCGGTGCTCTTCTCGGCCAACCTGGGCGACGTGATCGGGCGGGTCGCGCTCCTGCTGGTCCTCGGCACCGTCGGCTTCGCCGCCGCCGGCTGCATCTTCTCCGCGGCGCTCCTGCGCGCGCGCGGGCGCGACGCGCTGCTGGCCACCCTGCTCTACCCGATCATCGTCCCCATCGTGATCGCGGGCGCGCGCGGCACCACGCAGCTCATCGACCCGGTCTCCCCGGACTTCGACGGCGCCCGTTTCTGGACCGAGTTTCTGGTCGCCGTCGACATCCTGTTCGTGACGGCCGGACTCTGGGCCTTCGAACCGATCGTCGGCGGAGACTGACTGGATATGACGTATGGTACGACCGGTCTCGCGGCGAGGATTCGCCGCGTGGGTGGGCCGATTCTGTTCCTGGGCTGCGCCTTCCTGCTGACCTTGGTCCTCTCGCGCAGCTTCGTCATCCAGTCCGACGAGGGCTACACGCTGAACGCGGCATGGCAGCTCTGGAACGGCATGAAGATGTACGACGACTTCCGCCAGTTCGTCGGACCCGGCTCCGGATGCGCCATCTTTCTGCTCTGGAAGCTCATCGGCAGCCCGAGCTACCTCGCCGCCCGGTGGCTCTCTCTGGTTCTGTCATTTTCTTCCACGACGGCGTTCTATCTGGTGCTGCGGCGTCTCGGCGTCCGGGGCGTGAGTCTCGCGACAGCCGTCATCGTCTGGCTGTCCGTGAGCTCCCTCTACGTCCTTCTGAACCACAACTCCTTCAGCTCCTTCGCGGCGATCTGGTTCTTGCTGGCGTTCCTGAAAGTCGCGCGCAGGGGACCTGGCGAACAGAATCGGACCCGGGACCACGTCCTGCTGGGGGCTGCCGCCGGCCTGGTTTTCCTGTTTCTTCCGATCAAGGGATCGCTGTTGGCGTTCGGTGCGGCTGCGTTTCTGTTCGCGATCGGGCTCCGAGGGCGCGTTTTCCGCCCGGTGCTCGAGCTCAGTGGTGGGTTCGTCGCCGTCGTCGCCCCGCTGTTTGCGATCTGGCGCCCGGCGACGCTGGTTCGCCAGTGGCTGATCATCCCGATCACCGGCAACTACCTAGATCACACCTCCGCCTCGCGCGGGTACATCGTGGCCGCGATCGTGGTGGTCGTCGGCATGGGCCACGTCGCGATCCGGCTTCGCGATCGGGCGTTGAAGGCGCTGACGGTGGTCCAGGCCGCGCTGTTCGCCGGGATGAGTCACAACATGGAGCTGAGCCACTTCGCCATCAACTCGTTCCCGATCATCGTCTTCGCCTTTTTTGTCATCCACGAACGGACGGGTCGACCGCGCGAACGAGGAGAGATATCGCCAGCGCTGATCACGGCGATGTTCGCGGGGACACTTCTGATCTGGACCGCCACCACGGCCTCGGGCGCCCGTTGGGGCGAGGTGAGCGTGTGGCGCGCCGACATCCTGGGACACCGACCTTCCGTGGTGATGAGACCGCGGATCGCCGAGGCGCCTGCGATTTATTCGGGCCCGTTCCTTCCCGGCCTTTACTACTTGCTCCAGAAGAAGAACCCATTTTTCGTCTCGGAGACCGTCGTCTGCGACGACGCGTGTCAGCGGCGCCTGGTCGTTCAGCTCTCGGAGGTAAAGCCGGCGTTGGCATTCTTGGATTACGACATGATTGCGCACCTCAAATACCCGCAGACCGGTCCGGTGGACGTTTACCTGCGCGACCACTACACGGCGTGTCCCAGTCGTGGCGGCATCCCCGTGCGCGCCATCGCGCCCCAGTGGTGCCCCTGACTCCACCGCAGATCCCGATTCGTAAATATTGTCTTTATGATAGAATTTACAATATGAGAACCGTTGCCGTAACATTGGACGCGGCCACGTTGGCCGCTCTTGACCGCCTGACTTCCGAGCCGGCGCGGCGCAGCCGCTCCGCAGTGGTTCGACAAGCGGTCCTGGCCCTGTCGGAGCAGACCTTGCGAACAGAACGCGAGGACCGGGAGGCGAAGATCCTGCGCGTTCACCGAGCCAAGCTGGGGCGCCAGGCCAAGGCGCTCATTCGTGAGCAGGCCGGCTCGTGAAGCGGGGTGAGATCTATAAGACCGCCGCGCGAATGCCCGAGCGGGGCGACAAACCGGGCTTCTACGTGGTGGTCTCGCGCACCTTCATCGCCGAGAACGATGACGTGTCCACCGTCGTCTGCGCCCCCGTATACAGCGAGGTCCTCGGCCTCTCCACCGAGGTGCCGGTTGGGCCAGCGGAAGGATTGCCGCACCACTCGTCGATCCGGTGTGACTTCCTCACCCTGATGTTCAAGGCGCGTCTTACCGGATACGTCTCGGGCCTGGCTGGCCGCAAGCTGGCCGATCTCGACCGCGCCCTGGCCACCGCCCTCGACCTACGGAGTTGATCGCATCAGAGCCTCGAGTCACGGGCAGCAATAGGTGTTGGTGACGTCGCCGATCGAGCCCGCGATGCAAGGCGGCGGAAGCGTCGTCAGGATGCAGCGATAGAAGTTGGGCGCTGCGCTGGTGCATTGCGAATTCTGACTAGGAACCTCCACGCAGGCCGAAGCGTCGCCGATGATGCCGCCGTCCGTGCAAACGATCGCGATGCAGGCCCCCGCACCGGCCGGCACGCAGAGGCCGCAGCTGGCGTTACAGCAAGTCTCGCCCACGCCGCACACGTTGCGCCCGCACGCCTGACCGCTGGCCCCGCCCGACCCGGACGCGCCGCCGTGGCCCGAGGCGCCGCCGCTGCCGTGGCCCGAGGCGCCGCCCGAGGCGCCGCCGGCGCCCGTCATGCCGCCACCGCCGTGGCCCGAGGCGCCGCCGGCGCCCGTCGTGCCGCCAGCGCCGTGGCCGGAGGTGCCGCCGCTGCCGACGGTTCCGCCGGCCCCCGTGGTTCCGCCAGCGCCGTGACCCGAGGCTCCGCCGGCGCCCGTCGTGCCGCCAACGCCGTGGCCCGAGGCGCCGCCGCTGCCGACGGTTCCGCCGGCCCCCGTTGTGCCGCCGGCGCCGTGGCCCGAGGCGCCGCCGCTGCCGACGGTTCCGCCGGATGCTGCGTCGCCGCCCGTCGTCCCGCCGTTCGACCCGCAACCAAGCGCGAGGGCCAGTGTGCCCGAAACCAACCAACCGAATGAAGTTCTCATAGGTGACCTCCTCATCCTTTCGTTCGCGCCTTCGCGATCATCGTTCCGAGGCGCGCGAGGCCCCCATCGAGGCTCTCTTGCGAAGGGCCGAAGGAGAAGCGGACGTGGCGGCGGAACCGGGAGGCGCGCTGGCTGCGGCGTTTGCCAGGGTTGACGTCGAAGAACTCGCCGGGGACGACGATCACCTGGTGGTCGAGCGCCCCGCGGAAAAAACCCATCCCCTCGTCGAGCGGCGGCGGCAGATCTTCGACGCGTCCCCAGACGTAGAACGTCCCGTCGGGCGCGCGGTCGGTCTTGATGCCGAGACGCGCGAGGCCGGCCAGCAGGCGATCCCGCTTGGCGCCGAAGGCGGCGTGGATGGCGTTGGTCTCGGCGACGACGTGCGCGTCCTCGAGCAACGGAATGGCCGCGCGCTGCAGCGGCTTCGAGCCGCCGCCGTCGAGGAACGACCCGGCGCTGGCGACCGCCTCGATCACCCGGCGCGGACCGACCGTCCAGGTGACGCGCCAGCCGGGATAGCGCCAGTTCTTGGTGAGGCCGTCGAAGAGGATCACCGGATCGCGCTCGACGTCCTCGACGTAGCGCGCGGCGCTCTCGACCGGCAACCGGCCCGCGGGCGCGGTCCAGACGTAGTGCGAGTAGAACTCGTCGAAGAGCATCGCGCAGTCGAGCTGCCGCGCCAGCGCCACCCAGCGCGCGAGCTCGTCCCCCTGCACCAGCTTGCCGGTCGGGTTGCAGGGGTTCGACAGCAAGAGGGCCGCGAGGCCGCGCCCGTGCACCTCGCGGCGCAAATCGTCGACGGTGAACGCATAGCCGCGCTCCCCTTCGAGGAGGATCGGGATCGCCGTGAACGCCTTGAAGATGTCGAGCAGCTCTTCGTAGGCGGTGTAGTCGGGCAGGAAGTGGCCCAGGTTGACGTGCCCCAGGCTGGCGGCCGCCCGGGTCAGCGACGCGCGCCCGCCCCCCGAGACGCTGACGTTCTCGGCGCTGTACTGGGACGGCATCCCGCGGCGGTAGAGACGGTTGTAGAGAGCCGCGATCGCCTCGCGCAGCTCCCAGATCCCTGGGATCGGCGCGTACTCCTGATCGTCGACGTCGATGGTGACGCTGTGGACGCGGGGCGGCGCGCCCGGCAGCGGCCCGGTCTCGGGCTGCCCCTGGCCGAGGTTCGACCAGCCGGGATCGCCGGCGCGGAATCCCCGCTTGGCCGCTTCGGTGGTGACGTAGATGACCCCCGTGCGCGGAACGGCTCGGAAGGCGGACAGCGTCGCGTCGTCGGACATCGACGTCAAACCCGCGCCCGACGGCGGCGGACAGTCAAGGCGGCCAGCAACAACAGGCCGATACCGGTCGGGGGGAGATCGGTCGTCCCGATGTCGCACGCGCAACCCCCGGCGCTGCCGCCGCCCGGCGTGCCGCCGCTACCGGTAGACCCACCGGTGGCGCCGGTGCCGCCGCTGCCGGGTTGACCGCCACTCGACGTACCGCCGCTGCCCGGTTGACCGCCACTCGACGTACCGCCGCTGCCCGGTTGACCGCCGCCACCGGTCGCTTGGCCGCCGCTGCCCGAGGCGCCGCCGGCACCCGTGACGGTGCCACCCGCGCCGGTGACGCCGCCAGCGCCTCCCATGCCGCCGCCGCCCGTGGTGTTGCCGGCGCAGGACGCCGCGGGGGCCGAGGCGAGATAATCGCTGCTGCAGGCGGTGCCGCCCACCGAGAGGGTGATCGCGCCGGTGGTCGGATACGCGACGGCCGAGCCGGACATGTCCTTGGCGGCGATCCAGTAGTTGTGGCAGCCGGCGGTCAGCGCAGCCGTCCCCTTGTAGGTCGCGTTGAGCGTGTCGGTGCCGATCTCGCGCGTCAGCGCGGTGCAGACCCCGTCGATCACCACGTTCAACGACGACGGCGCGCCCAGCGCCGGATCGGCCCAGGTGGCGTAGAAGGTGAATGTTCCGGCGGCGCCGCTGGCCGGGCTCACCGCGGCGGTCGGGATCTTCGGAATCGTGGCGCCGGTCAGCTTGCCCGAGTCCGAAACGTCGAACGTGGAGTAGCAGCCCGATCCGGCTTGGTGACCGTAGCCCATCGTGTTCGAGGAGATCCCCTGATCGGTGAGGTTCTTGCGGTGGCCGTCGGAGCCGGCGGCTTCATCCATCCAGCCGTCGACGACGGTCATCGGGTTGGCGTAGCCGGCCGCCGCGACCTCGCCGTTGGCGCTCACGCCCGAGCCGGAGGTGAAGTAGCCGATGCGAACGAACGGATCGGTGCCGCAGGTGTTGGTGGCGTCGACCTTGGCGCAGGCGACGCACATCGCGGGCACCGGAGACGCGCAGGCACAGCTGGGATCGCCGGTACACCCAGTCGTCGCGACGTTGGTGTTCAGCGTGCACGGCGAGGTGTGCATCAAGGTCACGTTCGAAAGCTCCAGGCTGATGGCGTGAAAGCGCGCCGATTGATTGAGCACGGCGCTCCAGATGACCGGCGGGCGCGCCGGGTAGCTCGCGGACTGCGCGCCCTTCACCGTCTGCGGATCGGAGCGCGCCCGGTTGATGGCCATGAGCCCTAGCCGCTCGAGCGGCGATGGAAAGCCGTTCATCGGCTCACCGACGGCGCTGCGCCGCTCCGTGACGGGCTCGTCGGGCGATCCGATGCACCCGGCGA
>CAYTTF010000294.1:0-6276 GCA_964440665.1 uncultured Myxococcales bacterium
TTCGACGTCAAGCTCGGCTCGGGCGGCATCCGAGACGTCGAGATGGTGGTTCAGGCGCTGCAGCTTCTGCACGCGGGCAAGCGACAGGACTTGCGCGAGCGGAACACGCCGCGCGCGCTGCCGCGCCTGGTGGTGGCTGGCCTGCTGAGCGACCGCGAGGCGCAGACGCTGCTCTCCGGGTATCGCTTCTGGCGGCGGCTCGAGCATCGGGTCCAGGTGGCGACCGGCGCGCAGCGCCACCGGTTGCCATCGGACGCGGAGGCGCGCGCCCGCTTCGCGGTCGGGCTGGGTTTTGCCGACCTGCCGACCTTCGACGCCGAGGTGGCCGCGACCCGCGCCGCGGTCGATGCGATCGCCGCCACGCTGGGTGAGCCGCCGCCCGAAGCCAACCTGGAGGCCGCCCGTCTGCTCGATCCGCTCCGCGACCGCGAAGAGCTGGAGCGGCGGGTCGCGGCGGCGGGCTTTGCCGACGTCGAGGCGAGCGCCGACATGCTGGAGCTGGTCGGCGCCCGCATGCCGGTCGTGTTCCTCGAGCAGGCGATCGCCTCGCCGGATCCCGACCGCGCGCTGGGACACTTTCGCGATCTGGCGCTGCGGGGTTCGGTCGGGCTCATCGCGCTGCTGCGCGACCACCCCCAGCTGGTGCGGATGCTGGGGACGCTGTTCGGAACCAGCGATCGCCTGGCGGAGCTGCTGGTGCGGCACCCCGAGATGTGGGCGCCCTTCATCGAGGGCCTCGGCGCGCGCGTGCGTTCGGCCGAGGAGATGCGGCAGCGACTCGCCGCGCAGCTGCAGGGGGACCAGGATCGCCACGGCGGTGGTGGATCGGCCGCCGACGCCGGCGAAGAGGCGGGCGAAGAAGCGGGCCAGGAAGCGAACCAAGAGGCGAACCAAGAGGCGAACCAAGAAGCGAACCAGGAAGAACGGCAGCTTCGCGCGATCCGGCTCTTCCAGACCGAGGAGATTCTGCGCATCGGGCTGCACGACGTGGCCGGCATTCTCGATCCGGGCGAGGTTTGCGCGCAGCTCTCCGATCTGGCCGAGACCTGCCTCGGCGCCGGGATCGCGGCGGCGTTGCCCGCGCTCATCCGCCGAATGGGGACGCCGGGCACCGCGCTGACCGTCCTCGGCCTCGGAAGTCTCGGCGCGCGCGAGATGCGCTACGGGTCCGACCTGGATCTGGTCTTCCTCTATGGCGCCGACGGGGAGAGCACGACCGGCGTCGATCACCGGGAGTGGTTCGCGCGTGCCTCGCAGCGGATCATCGCGACGATGGAGACGAACCTGGAGGAGGGGCGTCTCTATCAGATCGACATGCGCTTGCGGCCATCGGGCGAGCAGGGGCTGCTGGTGACGTCGTGGGCCTCGTTCGAGCGCTACCACCGCGACGACGCGGCCGCCTGGGAACGGGTCGCGCTCTTGCGCGCGCGGATCGTCTGGAGCGGAGAGGCGGCGGATGCGCGGGGCGGACGGGAGAGCGCGCTCCCGGCGATCGCGTTCGATCGGCCGTTCGACGACGCCCGCTTCCGGGCCGACCTGCGCGGGGTGCGCGGGCGGGTCGAGCGCGAGCGCGGAAAGGTGCCGGCCGGCTCGCGCCACCTGCACTTCGACCCAGGCGGCATCATGGACATCGAGCTGCTGGTGGCGCTCGGTCAGTTGCGGCACGCCACCGACGACGGCGTCCGCACCACCGGCACCATGACCGCGCTCCTGCGCCTCTGCGCGCTGGGTTGGCCGTCGTCGCTGGTGGACGACTATGCGGCCTTCCGACGGACGGCGCTGCGCCTCCGCCTGCTGCTCGATCGCCCGCAGGCCGTGGTTTCCCCACGCGATCTTCCGGCGCTGGCCCGCAGCCTCTCGACCACGGCCGACGCCCTGGCCGCCGATCTCGATCAGCGCATGGCGCGGGTGCGCGCGATCTTCGAACGATATTTTTAGTTTTCCGCGTCAGTGAAAGTCGTGGGAGACGTCGATGGCGGCGGAGCGGCCGCCCAGCGGCTCGAAGCGGTCGGCCTTGATCGAGACGACGCCGTCATGGTTTTGAACCATCCCTTCGATGACCAGCGCGTTCGTGCCGATGATGCTGTGGCGGTGCTCCTCGAAGAGCGGCGGCGTCACGATCGCGTTGGAAAAGCCGGTCTCGTCCTCGAGGGTGATGAAGACGAACCCCTGGGCCGTTCCCGGCCGCTGGCGGACGATCACCACGCCGGCGACGCTCGCGCGGCGACCGTGCGGCACGCGGGCCAGATCGGCGGCGCGGGTGACACCCCGGCGATCGAGCGCCGCCCGCGCGAACGAAATCGGGTGCGGCCCGGTCGATAGATTCGTCGCCGCGTAATCGGCGGACATCTCTTCCTCGGTCGTCATCTCCGAAAGCGGAGAGACGGTCATCGGTTCGGCGCCGACGAAAAGCTTACCGGAATGACCGAGCGCCTCCGCCTGCCAGAGCGCCTCCCGGCGCGTTCCGCCCAGCGCCACGAACGCACCGATCTCGGCCAGCGTCGCCAGCTCGTTCGGATTGGCCTCGGTGCGCTTGGCAAAGTCGGCCAGCGACGCGAACGGCCGGGCCGCCTCGATGCGCGCGCCCAGCTCCGCGCGCAGGCCGCCCACGGTCCGGAGGCCGAGCCGGACGGCGCGCCCGCCGTCCTCGAGATCGCTGAGCCAGCCCGAGCGCGTGACGTCGATCGGGTGGATCGCGACGCCGTGGCGAGCGGCATCGCCCACCAGCGTCGACGGGTGATAAAAGCCGAGCGGCCAGTTGTTGAGCAGCGTGGCCAGGAACGCGGCCGGGTGGTACGCCTTCAAGTAGGCCGAGGCGTAGGCGAGCAGCGCGAACGACGCCGCGTGGGATTCGGGGAAGCCGTAGAGCGCGAACGATTTGATCCCCTGCACGATCTGATCTTGCGCCGCGCCCGTGATGCCCTTCTTCGTCATGCCGGCGCGCAGGTCTTTTTCGATCAGGTTCATCCGTTCCTGGGAGCGCTTGAACCCCATCGCGCGCCGCAGCTCGTCGGCCTGGCCGCCCGAAAATCCCGCGGCCACCATTGCCATGCGAATGAGCTGCTCTTGAAACAGCGGGACCCCCAGCGTCCGTTTCAAGATCGGTTCCAGCGACGGGTGCGGGTAGGTGACGCGCGCGCGCCCCGCGCGCCGTTCGAGGTACGGGTTCAGCATCTTGCCGACGATCGGCCCGGGTCGGATGATCGCCACCTCGACCACCAGATCGTAAAAGCGCTCCGGTTTCATGCGCGGCAACGTCGCCATCTGCGCGCGCGATTCGACCTGGAAGACGCCCACCGTGTCGGCCGCCCGCAGCATCGCGTAGACCTTGGGATCGTCCGGCGGCAGGCGCGCATAGTCGATCTCGACGCCTTCGTGCCGCCGGATCATCGGCACGGCGTCGGCCAGCACCGCCATCATGCCGAGGCCCAGCAGGTCGACCTTCACCAGTCCCAGGTCGGCGCAGTCGTCCTTGTCCCACTGGACCACCACCCGCCCGGGCATCCCGGCCGGCTCCAGCGGCACCACCTCGTCGAGCGGGTTGCCGGCGATCACCATCCCGCCCGAGTGCTGGCCGAGATGGCGCGGCAGATTGAGCAGCGCCGTGGCGGCGCGCGCGGCCAGGCGCGTGCGTCGTTCCCGAAGCGAGAAGTCGGCGAGCTCGAAATAGGCCGAGAGCGGTTTGCCTTCGTCGACGATCCAGCCCGGCAGGTTCTTGGAGATGCGGCCCAGTTGTTCTTCGGAAAATCCCAGCGCGCGTCCGGCGGTGCGCACGGCCAGGCGCGGGCGGTAGGTGATGACGTTGGCGGTCATCGCGGCGCCCCGCGCGCCATAGGTGGCATAGACGTACTGGATCACCTTCTCCCGCTCTGTGCCCGAGGGCAGATCGAGATCGATGTCGGGCATGCGGTCGGCCATGTTGCCGGCGTTCGCCACCCGCTCTTCCGAGAGGAACCGCTCGAACAGCAGCTCCATGCGCACCGGATCGACGGCGGTGATGCCGAGGACGTAGCAGACGACCGAGTTGGCCGCCGAGCCGCGCCCCTGGACCATGATGCTGTTGCGGTTCGCGAATTCCACGATGTCCCAGACCACCAGGAAGTAGCCCGCCAGCCCCAGCCGCTCGATGATGCCGAGCTCGCGATCGAGCTGCGCGCGCACCTTGGGCCGCAAGGGATCGTCTGCGGCGTAGCGCGTCTCGACGCCCCGGCGACAGAGCGCCACCAGAAAGCTCTGCTCCGTCTCGCCGGCCGGCGCCGGATAGCTCGGGAAGACGTAGCCGAGATCGGCCAGCGTGAACGCGCAGCGCTCGGCGATCTCGCGCGTCGCGCGCAGGGCGGCCGGGCGGTCGCCGAAGAGCTCGGCCATCGCGCGCGGCGGCTTCAGCCAGCGCTCGCCGTTCGGCGGCAGCCGCCGCCCGATCTCGTCGACGGTGAGCTTCTCGCGCGCGCAGGTGAGGACGTCGTGGACGATGCGCTGCTCGGCCGTCGCATACCGGACGTCGTTGGTCGCCACCAGGCCGAGACCGAAGGCGGCCGCCTGTGCGGTGATCGCCCGTTCGTTCCAGGCATCGCGCGTCTCGAAGTGTCGCTGCAATTCGACAAAGACGTTCTTCCGCCCGAACGCGCCGACGAGCGCCTCCAGATCGTCGCGCGGCGCCGCGCCGGCGAGCGCGATGAGGCCAGCCGCGTGCTCTTGCAACAGCGCCGTCGTCGTCCGCGCCGGCTCGGATTTTTGGAGGCCGGCGCGCGCACGCGTCAGCAGCCGACAGAGATTCTGGTAGCCGCGCCGGCTCTCGACGAGCAGCAGCAAGGGCGCGCCGGTCGCGAGCGTGACGTCGGCGCCCACAATCGGTTGGATCCCGGCGCGGCGCGCCGCCGCGAAGAACCTCGGCGCGCCGTAGACGCCGTCGCGATCCCCGATCGCGAGCGCATCCATGTCCTGCGCGGCGGCCGCCGCCACCAGATCCTCCGGCAGCGACGCGCCGTCGAGAAAGCTGAACGCCGATCGACAGCGCAGCTCGACATAGGCCGAGGGCATGGGTGGAGTCTGAACATTTGTTCAGGTCATGGCAAGGCGCATGTTATGTTGGTTGGAGATGGAGCCGGACGAAGCCCAGCGGAAGCAGTGGGAGGCCGAGTTCGAGGCCGCCGCGAAGCGCCCCCTGCGCCAGCGTTTCCGCTACGCCTTCATCCGGACCTACAAGCCGGTTCTCGACGACGCGCCTTACAGATCTTTCGACACGACGGCGGCATACCGGGCTTGGTGCGACGCGAACCTCCCATCCTGGCTTGGCTATGGCACCGGCCAAGTTTGAGTACGCGCAGGCCGAGGAGATCCGCGACGTCTTCGCCCGTCACGGCGTGCGGTATCTGTTCCTGGGAAAGTCCGGCGCGATCTTGCTCGGCTTCCCCGACACCACCCAGGATGCCGACCTCTTCGTCGAAAAGTCTCCCGCGAACGGCGAAGCCGTCGAGCACGCGCTCGTCGAGCTTGGCTTCGGGTTGACCGAATCGGAGGTTGGCGATCTCCGGCGCGGAAAAGATTTCGTCCAGCTCAAGAATGGCCCCTTCGATCTCGACCTGATCTTTGCGCCGGATGGCATCGACACCTTTGCCGCGGCTTGGACCCGTCACGTGGACGTCGACGGCTTCCCAGTCTGTCACCCGGACGACATCATTCAGAGCAAGCGCGCCGCCAACCGCGCCAAGGACCGCGAATCGTTGCCGCGGCTGATCGCTTTCCGCGACTACTGGAAAACCCGACGCTGACGCGCTCAGCGGATGTCGATTTCGTCGACGTAGATCGTGCCGACGTAGCCGTTGACGTTGGTAACCTCGAGGGCGATCTTGATCGCCGAGGCGGCGCCGGCGTCGGCGGAGAGTGTCGCGCTCGCGGTAGTCCAGTTGGCCGTCAAGGGCACATTGCGTAGGGGGAACTGCTGCGCCCCCAAGGCGCCTATGACGACGATATTCATCTTCAGGCTGGCGTCACAGGCGGGATTCGCCGAGACGTGGACGGTGATGGCTCTCCCGTCGAGATCCCTGGCACCACCGTCGGTGCCAAGCGGGAGATCAACTTCGCCTTTTACCGAAAGGCCGGATGAGCCGGAGAAACTGGCGGCGATCGCCAACGCGCCTGTACCGCAATAGGTCGGCGCGCCGCTCTTGGTGACGCCCGTGAACGCGCCCTGCGTGCTGGCTGGGATCGTCGCCCCCTCCGTGCCGGTCTCGAAGTTGAACAGGGCGTTGCAGGTGGTGGTCGAATGATCGACGA
>CAYTTF010000295.1:0-2733 GCA_964440665.1 uncultured Myxococcales bacterium
ATCGGCATGTCGTAGACCTTTTGCACGCAGGACGCCAGGTCGAAGAAGATGAACTCCAGCGCCAGCTCCTGCGGCGATTTGGTGGTGGACGTGCACCCGCCCGGGAACGGGGTCTCGGGGTGCGAGCTGTCGCCCGAGGCGGCGCTCACGTGGATGTCGGTGAAGACCACCCGACCGCACTGATTGGCGGCCGCCGCCTCGACCGGCGTGTTGAAGTCCATGTACTGCACCGACGCCGTCGGGCTGCTGGTGTAGATCCATTGCTGCGAAGCGGGCGGAAACGCGGCGCTGACCGAGTGTTGCGCCATCACGATCGGGATCTGTCCCTTGGTCGTCGAGGCCTTCACGGTCATCAGCCAATCCGAAAACGTCGCCCCCTTGGCAAAGCTGGTGTCGACGAGGCCGGTGACATCGCCGAGGTCGGTACCCACGCCGATCCAGTCCGCCGTCGCGGGCCAGGGCGGCAGCCCCTTGCTGATCCAGTCGAAGTGGAGGTGGTCGTCGAAGATGCGGCCGCCGCGATCGGCGAACTGCTTGACGTTTGCCAGGTAAGGCGTCTTGGAGTCGGTGAACTGGGAGCCCTCGCAGCCGAGGATCATGATGTCGTAGTTGGCGAGCTTGGTGGGGCTCCCCCACAGCGTCGCCGCGCTGGCGAACTGCGCGCCCGAGGCCAGCGAGTTGGCGCCAGCCCCGCTGTTGGTGGGCCCCGACGCCAGATCGCCGCCCCAGTACATGTGCACCCGGCCGCCGCCGGCGTCGTTGGTGAACTCCGAATCGGAGATCCCGATCTTGCGCAGCAGGCACTCGATCGCGTCGGAGTGTCCGGTCGTGAACGCGATCTGCGGCAGGTGCCCTTCGGACTGGTTGCGCGGCAAGCGGGAGAGCTCGACGTCGGTGATCATGGTGTCGGTGCAGCGGGCGATGTTCGGGATGGTCACCTCGCGGCGCCACTTGCCGACCTGGATGACCATCGGGATGTTGCTGCCGACCGGCGGGTTGTCCATGGTGAAGTGCCCGGTGGAGTCGGTCAGCGCCGACGCGATCGGTTGTCCCGACGCCGTCCCGTCGCACTTCTGGCAGGAGAGCCCTTCCGGCACTGCATCGAGCGCCTTGTTCGGGATGTACACCGCGACGTTGTATAGCGGCACGTCGCCGGCCGGGTCGTAGATGTAGCCGCTCAGGGTGGTCTTGGGCCCCTCCAGCTCGCCGCAAGCGGGGACGGTGCAGGAGCTCGCCATGCACATCGTCTGCTGGCATTCGAGGTTGTTGCAGTTGCCGGTGTGGGTCGGCCCGGTGCCGCCGGCGCCGATCGAGCCGCCGCCCGACGAGATCGAGGTGCCGCCGGTTCCCGACGGGGATCCGCCCTGGCCTCCCGAGCTGGCCGGGTTCGGCTTGACGCCCGCGCAGCCGGCCCCGATTGCGAGCGAGAGCACCAGAGTCGCGACACGGCGGAGAGTCATCACTCCATACGTGTCCGGACCCGAATCCAGCGGCTCCTGCCAGCCGCAAACGGGCGCGGCTGGCCACACCCGACATGTAGGCGATCCGCGGTTCAATTGTCGAGCGACTGCGAGCCGCCGGGCGACCGCGGGAGCCGCCGCGGTGCAATCCCGACTTCCGACCACTACCTCCGCAACGTCGGCTCCACCTGTAGCGTCTGCTTTTTCAGGTCGTGCAAGATCGTCATCGTGGCGCCCACGCCCGCTTGCTCTTCGGTGAGCATGCGGTGAAGGTCGTCGATGCCGGCGATCGGTTTGTCGCCGTAGGCGACGATCAGATCGCCAGCCAAGAGACCGGCGCGGGCGGCGGGGCTGTCCGGTTCCACGGTCACCACGAACACGGCGCTTTCGGTGGGTAGGCCGTGAAAGCGTACCACCCGCCTGTGCAGCGGCACGTTCTGACCGGCGACGCCCAGGTAGGAACGCCGGATGCGCCCTTCGTGGATCAGCTTGCCCATCACGAACCCGGCGGTGTTCGCGGCGATGGCAAAGCAGATGCCCTGCGCCGGCAGGATCATGGCCGTGTTCACGCCGATGACCTGCCCCCGCGAATCGACCAACGGGCCGCCGGAGTTGCCGGGGTTCAACGCCGTGTCGGTCTGGATGACGTCGTCGACCAGGTGGCCCGTCTTGGTGCGCAGCGAGCGACCCAGCGCGCTCACCACGCCCGCCGTGACGGTGCAGTCGAACCCGTACGGATTGCCCACGGCGATGGCCAGCTGGCCCACCCGCAGCGCCGACGAGTCGGCGAAGGTGAGCGCAACCAGGTTGGGCGCGTCGATGCGCACCAGGGCGATGTCCGTCTCCGGATCGTCGCCGACCAGATTCGCGGGGACGCGCTGCCCATCCTGAAAGATGGCGCTTACGCGCTTGGCGCCGCTGACCACGTGGCTGTTGGTCAGCACGTATCCATCGGGCGTCATCACGAACCCCGAACCGCTTCCCGAGGTCGGACCGGTCGGGCCGCGCGGTCGCCGCGGATCTTGTCCCGGTCCCGGTGGTGCGGGCTCGGGCCCCTGAACCTCGATCTTGACGACCGAGGGGCTCACCTGCTCTGCCACCGCCGTCACCGTCTGTGAGTAGGCGTCCAGCAATTCGCGATCGTCGATCCGCGAGAGCAACTGGTTCATCTGGGCCTCCTTTCGCCGAGGCCATCAGCTCCCGGCGGGTTATCTCCGTGGGCGCACTGCCTCACGGACCATGTTCCGCGACTGTAAGCGCCGACGAACCAGCG
>CAYTTF010000295.1:2833-6241 GCA_964440665.1 uncultured Myxococcales bacterium
TCAACCGCGCGAGCGGGACGTGGCGACGAACCAGCGTCAACCGCGCGCGAGCGGGACGTGGCGACGAACCAGCGTCAACCGCGCGAGCGGGACGTGGCGACGAACCAGCGTCAACCGCGCGCGAGCGGGGGCGCCGCGTCTAGGGCGTGGCGGGTCTGGGCGCGGCGGGTGGCGGCGTTCTTGCCATCGTGGGCGTCACCACCGGCTGCGTCATGGCGTCGGCGTTCCGCGCGATGTGCCTGCCGTGGAATCCGACCGTCAAGATCGCGATCAGGGCGGCGACCACGACAACCGCGACCGAGATGATCGCCGTCCGCTTGCCGTTGCTCATCTCGTCGAGCCTCTGGCTCTTACTCATTGCCCGCGAGTCGTTCATGGATCGAAGCTAGCCACGGATCGCGCCGTAGCAACGGGTGCGCTCCAGCGACGGCTGAGCTCGGCCTCACGTCCTCGAGAATCTGCCGCGCGGCAGCGGGGTCCGGCGCGCCAGCGGCGTCTTGCGCATGAGCGTCTTCCCCGGCTGGAGCGCCGCCCGCCAGAGCGCCGACGTTCTCGGCCACCCGCCAAGGCCATTCTGCGTTCTGGCCCTCGATTCGGGCCGATTCTCAGGCGCCCCGAGCCGCTTTGGCTTGTTGACGCGCGCCCGCTCGGCGGGCTGCGCCGGGGGGCTCATCAGGCGCGTGAAGAGGACGGCCAGCTCGCAGGTGATCGCCAGGGTCGGCTCGATCGTCCGCGACAGCAGTGCCTGCGCGAAATCGTCGGCCGGAACCGGGGACGACAGGACCATCTTGAAGCCGGGACAATGGACGAGGTAGCAGTCGCCCCGGCTGACGATAGCTGGACCGGACGTCACCCGGACCCCCTCCAGCTTCGCCAGCGCTCGAGCCAGATCCACGAGCGGGGCGTTTCCGAGGGAGATGCGCAGACTCAACATCCCGCCGGTCACGCCAGCGCCAGCGCCACCGCGAGCGCGAGCGCCGTTGCCCTCGCCCGCCACCGCGAAAGGGTGGCCGGCGATCCTCCGCTGCGAGAGATCATTCGTCGGGTCCATGGCCCATGCACTATACGCATGTTCAGGTGGCGGTCAAATATCCCGCTCCGAGTCGACGGGCGCGCTCGACGGCCACCCAGATGAGGGCGCTCAGCAGCGCCGCGAAGAAGCACCAGACGGAGGTCAGCGTGTCTCTCTCCGTCAGAGCCGTCAGGCCGAGAGAGACCACCAGCAGTGTTCCGATCGTCCGCGACAGATAGGACGTCGAAACGAAGAGCGGCGCCACGGTCGGGATCACGTAGCCCACCAGATAAAGCAGATGGAGCGACGCGTTTCCGCTGCCGGTGTAGTCGTAGCGAAGGCTGTGCCCGGCGACGTGGACGATCGGTTGCTCGCGCACCAGCAGGGAGAGCGCGCACACCGAGACCAGCGCACCGAAGACCGACAGCCCCGCCAGGACCCGCCGTCGGGTCGGGTCTCGCTCCGCCAGTCGGAGGGAATTGGGCAACCAGCTGGGCCACACCACCAGCGCGCAGGCCAGGAAGACGTTGACCGCCAGCCGGTGCAGGGCGGCGCCTGGGTCGGTGTGCATCGTCAACCAGACCGTTCCCTCCGCCGCCTGCTGCGCGGCGAAGAGCAGCGGAATGGCGGCGAACAGCCGGTGGGGCTTGGAGGTGTTGCGAACGATCGCGGCCGTGCCGAGGCCAGCCAGGACCCCCGAGGCCGCGAAGCTGGCTGTCGCCGAAAAGCACATGATCACGCGATGGTCAGGTCGGCAGCGGCGCCAGATCCGGCTCGACCCATCGCTTGCGGGCGCGCGCCGACATCAGGACCTCGCGCGAGTAAAAGCGGAGCAGGAAATCCGGCTGCGCGAGCGTGCTCGCGAGCAGCGCCTCGACGCGGCTGTCGAAGGGCATCTCGCTGGGGCAGGCGGCCAGGAACTGCGCGACGAGCCGCAGGTAGGCCTGCGTGATCGTCTCGTGATAACCGCGCGTCGCCGAGTGGCCGATCCCGTGCGCCAGGTTGAGACGTTTGATGCCGGTCCGCACACGCTTGAGCGCCGCCTCGGGAACCAGATGGTGGATGTGCCAGGCGCCAATCCGCAGATGGGCGAGGTGCGTCCACTCGCGGGCGGGGATCTTGGCGGCGGCGAACCGCTCCGCGAACGCGTCGAGATCGGAAGCATCCGGCACCACGATCGCAAGATACCTTTCCAGGTCGGGCAGGAGGTGAAGGTGCCGATCGTCCATCAACTACCGTGATGCCTGAAGGCGGACGGAATGATCAAGGAAAAGAATTGCAGAGGCGCGAAGTTCGCGTTGCCGCGTCCGAAAATCTGTCAGGCCGCTCACACGCTACAGAAGCATCCGTGATCAATTCCGCGTTTCACGGCTGAGATTCCGCGTTCCGCCGCCGAATCGATACCGCGCCAGCGCCCGTTCTCCCTCGACCCGCAAGTCGCCCAGGTCCACGCCACGCCGCAGGTCGCGACTCGCGGTCGCCGTTCCGATCCCGCGGTGCAACGCCAGGTAGTCCTTCCGCGAAAACAGAACCTTCCCGAAGCGCCGCCGCGCCAGCGCGAGCCGCCCGTCCGCATCGGGCGTCGCCGGACGAAGCTCGGCGGCGAACTCCGTCAGCGCTTCCAGCAGGGCGTCGAGCACGAGCTCGATGAAGGACGTCGAGTCTCCGGCGCGGTCGCAGGCCGCGAGCGTCGCGTAGTAGTCGCGCTGACGTCGCTTGATGATCGATTCGATCGGCACGTAGGCGAACGCCGGGCTGTCGCCGAGCAGGATCACCTGTTGCCAGAGCCGCCCCAGGCGACCGTTGCCGTCGCTGAATGGGTGAATGAATTCCAACTCGTAGTGAAAGACGCAGGCCTTCACGAGCGTCGGCGTCGACCGGTCGCGCGCCAGAAATGAGAACAGCGCGCGCATCAGCTCGGGTACGCGCCCTGCGCGCGGCGCCAGGTGACCCACCTTCGAACCGCGGATCACGCCGATGTCGCGCGAGCGCCAACGTCCCGCATCGGCGATCAGGCCCGCCATCATGACGCCGTGGGCGACCAGCAGATCGCGCACCGACGTTCCGCGCCAACGGGGCGCCTGGTCGTAAGCCGCGATCGCGTTGCGCACCTCGACGACCTCCCCGGCTGGGCCTCGCACTGCCTTGCCGTCGAGGATCGCCGTGACTTGGTCGAGCGAAAGCGTGTTGCCCTCGATCGCCACCGATCCTTGCACGGTTCGAATCCGGTTCTGGCGACGAAGCTGGGGCTGCGGCTGCGCTTCGCTCAAACCCTCGCAGCGACCGACCAACCGGGCGATGCTGGTGGACAGCTCCAGGATGCGTGGCGTAATTCGAAACGGCGGCTTCACCGAGGAACGATAGTATCAGATGATGCTATGGTGCCCGGGCTCCCG
>CAYTTF010000296.1:0-6240 GCA_964440665.1 uncultured Myxococcales bacterium
AGCGAGAACTCCTTGTAGGTCACCGCGAAGGCGCCGACGCTGATCACCGCGTCGTGCAAGAGCGCGACGACCGTTCCCGGGCCGTAGCGAAAGTCGAAGCGAAAGGCGATGTAGACCATGATCAGCAGGATCGCGTAGAGCAGCGATCGCGCCCCGTCGTACTGGAGTTGCTTGCCCGCCTTGGCGCCCACCGACTCGACCGACGGAATGGCGGCCACCGCCCCGGTGCCGAGCCGGGCGTCGAGCGCGTGCCGGATCTCCGTGTCGAGGCCGACCAGCGTCACCTCGTAGGTGTTCTCGTCGGCCCGGCCGAAGCCCTGCACCTGGTTGGTGTTCACGCCCAGCGCCTTGAGCGAGCTTTGAAGCAAGGTGGGCTCGACCGGCCGATCGTACCGAAGGTAGAGCTTGTCGCCGCCATCCGACCACTCGAAGCGTTTGAGGTTGGCTTCCCCCTCCTTCGCCAGCGACTCCTGGATCTGCTTGGCTTGTTGCTCCGAGACCACCGACACGGCCCCCACCCGGACCATGTAGTTCCACAGCTTCTTGCCGGTGGGATCGGCGTACTTGACCACGTCGGCATCGGGAAAGCCGACGTCGGCCAGCGTCTTTCGAATTTCGCTGGCTTCGACCGGTTTGGAGAACTCCAGCAGGATCTCGCTACCGCCCCGGAAGTCGACCCCCCAGTTCAGCATGTGGCCGCGACTCTTGAAGACGTACGCGTTGAGGGGAAGCATGAGAAACGTCAGCATCACGAGGAAGATCGAGAGGCCGATCCAGTACCGCTGCTTGCCGATGAACTCGTAGGTCGAGCCCGGCTTGATGATCTCGAAGAACTTCTGTTGCTGATTCTGGGCCGGCATTTCGTCCTCTAGATCGACAAGGTGGCGCGCGCGGAGCCCCGACGGCCCACCACGGCGTCGAACATCCAGTGCGACAGCCAGTACGAGGTGAAGAGGTTGGTGACGATGCCGACCAGCAGCGTCACCGCGAAGCCGCGGATGGGCCCGGATCCGTAGGAGTAGAGGACCACGCCGGCGACGAAGTTGGTCACGTGCGCGTCGAACACCGTCCAGAACGCGCGCGAGAACCCGCCGTCGACGGCGGTCCGCACCGATTTGCCCATGCGTAACTCTTCGCGGATGCGCTCGTAGATGATGATGTTGGCGTCGACCGCCATCCCGATGGTGAGCACCAGTCCGGCGATCCCAGGCAACGTGAGCGAGGCCTCGAAGGCGGCCAGGATCGCCACCATGTAGAGCATGTTCAGGATCATGGCGAGGTTCGCGATGATGCCCGACAGGCGGTAGTAGATGAGCATGAAGAGCACGACCGCGGCGGCGCCGATGTACATCGAGAACTTCGCCTTCTCGACGGCATCGCGCCCCATGGTCGGTCCCACCTGCGTCTCGAAGGTCTTGCGCAGCGGTGCTGGCAGCGCCCCGGAGCGGAGCACGCCCACCAGATCCTTGGCCTCCTGCTGAAGCGCGAACGGATCGCCGAAGCCGCCCAGCGTGATGCGACCCCGCGCGCCGATGCGCCCCTCGATGACCGGCGCGCTGTTGATCTTGTCGTCGAGAAGGATCGCCATCTTTCGGCCGATGTTGTCGCCGGTCATCCGCTCGGAGATCGCCGCGCCCTGGCGGTCGAACTCGAACGAGATCTCCGGACGGCCGGTCTGCTGATCCCAGGTCTGGTCGGCGTTGGAGAGATACTCGCCGGTGAGCGCCGCCCGCTTGTGCAGGTAGTAGGTGCGCCAGTAGCGGTCCGGCGTCTGCTGGCCGTCTTCGCCGCGCGCCTGAGTCTCTTCGTAACCGATCTCGTGGTCGGGCGGCATCGCGAGCTCGCCGGTCAGGCCGTCGAAGAACTTCATGAGGGCGTCTCGGTTCTTCGAGCGCAGATAGACGTCCTCGTGCGGCTTGCCGGAGTCTTTCTCGGTCCAGGACTCGGGCGCGACGTCGATACCGCCCGACTTGCCGTCGCTCTTGGGGACGGTCGCCGCGACCTTCTTCATGTACTCCGAGCCGTCGTCGACGATCTTGAATTCCAGCTGCGCGGTGCGGCCGATGATCGACTTGATCCGTTCGAAGTCCGCTGACTTCAACCCCGGGAGCTCGACGATGATGTCGGTCCCCTTCTTGATGATGGTCGGCTCCGCGACGCCGAACTTGTCGACGCGGCCGCGGATGGTCTCGATGCCCTGCCGCAGCGCGTAGTCGCGCACCTCCTCGACCTGATCGGGATCGAGGCGCAGCCGCACGACACCGGCCACCGGGTCGCGGGCCACGATGTCCAGCGCCTTGCGGTAGTCACGCAGGATCGAATCGTCGAGCTTCACCTGATCGCCGGGCGGCTTGAACGCAATGACGATGTCGTCGCGCCCCTCGCGGGTGATCGTCAGATCGGCGACGCCCTTGTCCTTGCGCAGGCGATCCTCGAGGTCGGACGACATCCGATCGACCTTGCTCGCGACGGCCTTATCGACGTTGACCTCATAGACGAGGTGCAGGCCGCCTTGCAGATCGAGGCCGAGCTGAATCCTCTTCTGGAAGTGCTTCTTGATGAAGTCCGGCTGCTTGTCCTCCGGCACGACCGTCGGGATCAAATAGAGGACTGCCAGCACGGTGACGACCCCATAGAGAGCCGCCTTCCACCACCAAGAGCGTTCCATGAATTATCCGTATGCGCGGGTCGCGACTACGAGGCCTTCGCTTCGGCCTTGGGCGCGCCGGCGTTCCCGTGATAGACGCCGGTCACCGCGCTGCGAAGGACCCGAATGCGGACGCCTTCCTGCACCTGCAGGGTCACCTCGTTGTCCTTGATGCCGGTGATCTTGCCGATGATTCCACCCTGGGTGGCGACGTCGTCGCCCTTCTTGAGCTCGGAGAGCATCTTCTGCAGCTCCTTGGCCTTCTTGGACTGCGGGCGCAGGACCAGGAAATAGAAGATGCCGAAGATGGCAATGAGCGGAACGAACTGCATCACCGGCGAGCTGCCCCCACCGGGAGCGGATTGCGCCAATCCATTTAGAAATTGAGTCACGCGTACGGCCTCCAGCCGCGCAAACGCATAGCAGGGAAGCCAAAAACGGGCAAGGTTTATGCGTCCGTAAAAGCCATGACCTCGCCGATCTCTGTGGCGCCGAGCGCCAGCATCACCAAGCGGTCGAATCCCAACGCGATTCCCGCGGTGGGCGGCAGCCGACTCAGCGCCGACAGCAACCGCTCGTCGATCGGGTAGACATCCTTCCCTCGGGCGGCGCGCACCGCCGCCTCGCTCTCGAAGCGCCGCCGCTGCTCCACGGGGTCGGTCAGCTCGCCGAAGGCGTTGGCCAGCTCCAGGCCGCCGGCGTAGAGCTCGAACCGCTCCACCCAGAGGGGATCGTCCGCCTTGGGTCGCGCCAGCGCGGCCAGCGGCGCCGGCCAATCGAAGACGAAGGTGGGGCCGGAGGCGGCCAGCGCCGGTTCGATCCGGTCCAGGAAGACCTGGTAGAAGATATCGTCCCAGGCCGCCGCCGAGGCGAGCGCGACGCCCGCCGCGCGCGCGGCCCCGGCGAGCGCCGCCGCGTCTTCGCCGCCCGTCAGGGCGAAGCCGGCGTGCCGCGCGAAGAGATCGCGAACGGTCGTGCGCGCGAACGGGGCCGCCAGCCCCAGCGCCGCCGGATCGCGACCGGCCGCCCGGATCGCGACCGCGATCAGCGCCTCGCAGTCGGCAGCCAGCGTCTCGAGCGGCGCGTTTGCGCGGTACCACTCGACCATCGTGAATTCGCCGGCGTGGTGCGGGCCCGACTCGTTCGCGCGCCAGCACTTGCAGATTTCGACGATGCGCGGAAATCCCGTCGCCACCAGCCGCTTGAGGTGGTACTCGGGCGAGGTGACGAGCCAGAGGCCGTCGCCCGCCGCGATGGCGTCGAGGTGGACTTCTTGCCCGGGCGATCGGACGCGCGACGGCGTCTCGACCTCCAGGAATCCTTCCGTCTCGAACCAGCCGCGAACGGCGCGCAGGATCCGCCCGCGCGCTTCCAGGGCTGCGCGCGAGGCCGCCACCGGCGCCCTAGGCGCGGCCGACGCGCTCGAGGTACTGCCCGCTGCGCGTGTCGATCTTGATGACGTCGCCGATGCTGATGAAGAGCGGGACGTTGATGCTGGCGCCGGTCGAGATCTTCACCGGCTTGGTCGCGCCGGTCGCGGTGTCGCCGCGGAAGCCCGGATCGGCCTCGACCACCTTCTGCTCGATGAAGTTCGGCAGCGAGACGTCGACGGCGCGTCCGTTGAAGAACAGCACCTCGACGTTGATGTTCTCGGGCATGAAGGCGGACTGATCGCCGACGGTGCTCTTGGGGATGTGCACCTGGTCGTAAGTGCTGGTGTCCATGAAGATGAACGAGTCGGCGTCGCCGTAGAGGTACTGCATCGTCTTGGTCTCGACGTCGGCCGGCTCCAGGCGTTCGCCGGAGCGAAGGTTTCGCTCCAGGACCGCGCCGGTGAGCAGGTTCTTCATCTTCGTCCGGGTGAAGGCCGCGCCCTTGCCGGGTTTGACGAATTGAAACTCGACGACGGTGTAAGGCGAGCCGTCGAGCATGATCTTGAGCCCCTTGCGGATGTCGGACGTGTCGTACATGAGGACGTGGGATCTAGCCCGCGCGTCCTGTTGCCGTCAAGGCTCGCAAGGTGCAAAAGTCAGGCGGTCGACGTTCCTTGACGCCCGTAGGCATCTTCCAACCTCACGACATCGTCAAGCTCGGTGGTCGAGACCTCGAACACGTCGGTGTCTTCGATCGCGATCATCCGGTGCCGCAGCCCCGGCGTGACGTGGAAGGCTTCGCCCGGCCCCAGTTCCTTGAACTGCGGCGCCTGGCCTTCTTCGAAGTGCTCGAACTGCATCCGCCCGGACCAGACCATGACCGTCTCGTCCTTCTGGCGGTGGTACTGCAGCGAGAGCTTCTGGCCGGCCTTGATGTGCAGGACCTTGCCGACGTAACGGTCGGTCACCGCCCAGATCAGCTCGTGCCCCCAAGGTTTTATGACTGTTTTCATCGGGACCTCGTCGTGGCGGATCAGGGACTCGAACCCCGGACCCGGCGCGTATGAAACGCCTGCTCTAACCAACTGAGCTAATCCGCCCTATCCGGCGCCGAAAATCGGCGACGAACGGCCCGCGATTCTGCGCGCCACGTCGTCGCTGTCAAGTCGATTCGCGGAGATTCTGCGCGCCGCTATTCGCGGGAGAGCCGCGGCGGCGGAATGTATTCGACGGTGGCCATGGGCGGCCCCGGGCGCGAGCGGGCGAGAAGGCGCACCGCCCCCAGGCCCGCCAGGAAGCCGCCCACGTGCGCCATCCAGGCGACGCCCGATCCGGTGGGCAGGAAGAACTGGGTGAGGAACCAGACGCCCAGAAAGATCCAGGCCGGCAGGTCGATCACCGGCCAGAGAAACGGGATCATCACCAGCGTCTCGATCCGCGCCCGCGGATACAGCATCACGTAACCGCCCAGGACGCCCGCGATCGCACCGGAGGCCCCGATCATGGGCGCCATCGAAGTGGGCATCGCGTAGCACTGCGCCAGCGCCCCGACGGTGCCGACCAAGAAATAGAAGATCAAGAATCGAATCGAACCCATGGACTCCTCGACGTTGTCGCCGAAGAGCCAGAGGAACCACATGTTGCCGATGAGGTGCAGCCAGCCGCCGTGCAGGAACAGCGAGGTCCAGATCGATCCCGGGACCGGCAGGAGATCGCGCGGCCCCATGTCGATGTGGTTCACGATCTCGTACGGGATGGCGCCCGCCACGTTCACCAGCAGCTTCTGCCCCCGCGCATCGAACGACAGCTCGAAAAAGAACGCGGCCACATTGGCGGCGATCAAGAGCAAGGTGACCGCGGGAAAACGCGTGCGCGGACTGTGATCGCGGATCGGGAAAAGCACCTGAGGCCGAAGTTTGACACGAAAGGACCGTGCCGCGCATCTTGACTGTCCGGGGTGGCACCCCTATAACGCCCCTTAAAGATGCGGCTTTACAGTGGGAAAATTCCTTTGGTTGGCACGGAGATCGTCAAGAGTCTGGTTGACGCGGGCGACATCGAGGTCACCGACCGAACCGAGGCTGAAATGGACGTTCAGGCGGTGCTCAAGGAGTACCTGCGCGTCGATCGCGAGATCACCGAAAAGGCCAAGGATCTACTGCAGAAGCGCAACCTCCCCTACGAGCAGTTCGGGAAGATCAAGCGCACGCTGGCCGGCGA
>CAYTTF010000297.1:0-6232 GCA_964440665.1 uncultured Myxococcales bacterium
GCCGATCGCACGTTGAAGCCGACCACGATCGCCGCCGAAGCCTTGGCCAGGCTCACGTCGGACTCGGTGATGCCGCCGACGCCGGTCGAGATGACGTTGACGCCGACCGCCTGGGTGGACAGGCGGGTGAGCGCGTTGGCGATCGCCTCGACCGATCCCTGCACGTCGGCCTTGAGGATGATCTTCACCTCCTTGACCTCCCCCGATTTGATCTTGTCGAGGATGTTCTCCAGCGAGACCCGACTGCTGCCCGCCAGCTCCTTCTTGCGGCGCGCGTCGTGCCGGTGCTCGACCAGCGACTTGACCGCCTTCTCGTCGGTGACGACGTTGAACATCTCGCCGGCGTCGGGGACGCCGTCGAGACCGAGCACCTCGACCGGCGTCGAGGGGCCGGCCTCGGTGACCGCCTGCCCCTTGTCGCCGAGCATGGCGCGGATCTTTCCGGAGTACTCGCCGGCGACCACCAGATCGCCCAGCTTCAAGGTGCCGTCCTCGACCAGAATCGTCGAGATCGGACCGCGCGCGCGGTCGAGCCGCGCTTCGACGACATGCCCCTTGGCCGGCTTGTTGGGATTGGCCTTCAGCTCGAGGAGCTCGGCCTGCAGCGCCAGCATCTCGAGCAGCTTGTCGACGCCCTCTTTGGTCTTGGCCGACACGTTCACGAAGATCGTGGTGCCGCCCCACTCTTCCGACACCAGCTCGTGCTCGGAGAGCTTGTTGCGGATGACCTCCGGGTTGGCGCCCGGCTTGTCGATCTTGTTGATCGCGACGACGATCGGAACGCCGGCCTCCTTGGCGTGGTTGATCGCCTCGATGGTCTGCGGCATCGGGCCGTCGTCGGCGGCGACCACCAGGACCACGATGTCGGTCATCTGGGCGCCGCGCGCGCGCATCGCGGTGAAGGCCTCGTGGCCGGGCGTATCCAGGAAGACCACGTCGCCCCGATCCGCGTGGACCTTGTAGGCGCCGATATGTTGGGTGATGCCACCCGCTTCCCCGCTGGCGACGTCCGCCTTGCGGATGGCGTCGAGCAGCGAGGTCTTGCCGTGGTCGACGTGACCCATGATGGTGACCACGGGGGCGCGGAGCACCATGTCGTCGGGGCTGTCGGGCGCTTCCGTCTCGGTCAGGACTTCGTCCTCGCGGAACGCGGTCGATTCGATCTGGAACCCGAACTCGTTCGCCACCAGCGTCGCGGTGTCGAGGTCGACGTCCTGGTTGATGTTGACGCCCATCATGCCGAGCGCCCAGAGCTTCTTGATGATCTCCTTGCCCTTGACCGCCATCTTCTGAGCGAGATCCGCGACGGCGATGTTGTCGCCCATGCGGATGACCCGCTTGTGCTCGGCGGGGGTGGTGATCTGCGTCTGCTTGAGCTTCTTGCCGGCGGCGGCAACCCGTTTCTTGGGGAAGCTGCCGGGGCGCTGGCCGCCCGGACCGAACGCGGGCCGGCCGAAGCGATCGCGGCCGGCCGGTGCGCGGTTCAAAAGACCGCCGCGCCCCAGGCGTTTGAGCTCCTCGTCGCGATCCTTGATCTCGACCCGCGGCGCGCCAGGCTCGCCGCGCGGTGCCGCGCCGGGCAACTGGATGAACGCGCCCGTGGCCGCCGAGCCGGTGACGACCGGCTGCGGAATCGTCTTCAGAATCGCGCGCGACGGATCGGCCGCCAGCGCGGCGGCGGCCGATGTCGACATCGTCGGCACCGGAACTTCGATCGCCTTGGATGGCGCCGACGGGCGCTCGACCGGCGCCGGACGCACCTCGACGGGCGCCGACGCGGGCGCGGGCGCCGATTCGGCCGCCGGAGCGGGGGGCGTTTCCACCTTGGCCGGGGCGGGCTCGGGCGCTCGGGCGACGGGGGCCGGCGGCTGCGGCCTTGGCGGCAGCGGTGCGGCGGCCGGTGCGGCGACGGCGGGCGCGGCGGCCACGACCTTCGAGCGGCGCCGGATGACGGTGTCGGTCAAGCGCTCTTCGACCAGGCTCTCGTGTCGTTCCCGATCGACAGCGCGCTTGATTCGGTCGACCTCGCCGGGCTCGATCTGCGACATGTGATTGGCGACGTCGATCGCCATGGCGCGCAGCTTGACCAGCAGGTCCTTGGGCTGAACCCCGAGATCCTTGGCGAGCTCGTACACGCGAACCCGCGGTCCGACCGGCGCCTCTGGCTCTGTCCTGCGCTCGTATCCGCTTCCCATCATGGTGTCCCCAATTTCCTGTTACGCGATGCCACGGTCAGCTGCTCCAAAAACGCCGCCGGCGAAATGCCCGCTACGACGACCGGACGCTTGAACGCCCGCGCGAGCATGCCCGGTTTGAGCGCGCCCGCAATACAGAGTGCCCGCGGATGGATGGAGGCGCCCCGGCCCCCCACCGCGCCCGACGGAGCGATAGCGATCCGCCCGTCCTGCAGACGTAGCCGCACCATCTCCGCCGCGGGGCCGCGCTGCCGGCACCCGACGCAGGTTCGAATCGATGGTGGCATGCATCGTTACGGGGCCTCCGGGGGACGGGCCGCGGCCGCAGCCACCTCTTCCGCCAGACGCGCCTCGGTCGCGGCACGGGCCGCCGCTTCTTCCGCCAGGCGGACCTTTTCGATCTCGGCCGCGGCCGCGGCGGCCGTGATGAACGCCTGCGCCGCCGGGGCACTGCCGAGTCCGGGCATCGCAGTCAGCTCGTCCGGTTTGGCCTCCGCCACCTCGGCCGCCGAACGCCAACCCGCCTTGAACATCGCCTCGGCCAGCTCGGGCGAAGCGCCCGCGATCGCCGCCAGCGACTGCCGGGCGCGCTGCTCCATCTCCATCACCTTCGAGGCCGAATGGATGTCGATGCGCCAGCCGGTGAGCTGCGAAGCGAGCCGCACGTTCTGTCCCTTCTTGCCGATGGCCAGCGAGAGCTTCTCGTCGGGGACGATGAGCTGCATCGTGTGCGCGCCGACGTCCATCAGGACGCGGGCGACCTCGGCCGGCGCGATGGCGTTGCAGACGAACTTCACGGGATCGGCGTCGTAGGGGACGATGTCGATCTTCTCGCCACGCAGCTCCTGGACCACCGCCTGCACGCGCGATCCCTTCATGCCGACACAGGCGCCCACCGGATCGACGTCGCGATCGCGCGAGTTGACCGCGATCTTCGAGCGCGCCCCGGCCTCACGGGCCGAGGCCTCGATGCGCACGATCTTCTCGTAGATCTCGGGGACCTCCATCTCGAACAGCTTCTCGAGCAGCCCCTTGTGGGTGCGCGACAGGATGATCTGCGGCCCCCGGGCCGCCTTGTCGATCTCGACCACGTAGGCGACGATCCGATCGCCGGCGCGATACGATTCGCGCGGCACCTGGTCGCGCACCGGCAAGACCGCCTCGGCGCCACCCAGGTCGACGATGATGTTGCCGCGCTCGAAGCGCCGCACGATCCCGGAGATGAGCTCGCCCTTGCGCTCCTTGTACTGGTTGAAGACGTTCTCGCGTTCGGCCTCGCGGACGCGCTGCAGGATGACCTGCTTGGCGGTCTGGGCGGCGATGCGGCCGAAGCCCTTCCAGGCCCGATTGAGCTTGAGGAGCTCGCCGTACTTGGCGTCCTGCTCTTCGGCTTTCACCTGATCTTTTTCGTCGTAGAAGATCTGAAAGAGCAGCTCTTCGCCGATCTCCGCCTTGAGGCCGAAACGCTCGGCGTCGGCCCAGAGAATCTCCTTGCCCTCGGCGCCGACGCTCAAGAGCTCGGCGATGATCATGATCTGCCAAAGGTCGACGCGGCCGGTCTCCTCGTTGAACTTGGCCTCCATCTCCCGATGCATGCCGAAGGCGCGCTTGGCGGCGGTCAAGATGGCCTGCTCCAGCGTCTCGACGAGCACGGCGCGGTCGATGTTCTTGTCTTTCGAGACCTGGTCGAGGACCAGGCCGAGGGCGGCACCGTCGTTCATGAAGGGCTCCGATTCGATTGGAATTCGCGCTCCCAATTCGGCACCAGGTTGGCCCGGGCGATATCGTCGATGGGGAGCTCGTAAGACCGGCCGTCACAAGCGATCTCCACCCGGCCGTCCTTGGCCGCGCGGAGGGTCCCGGAGAAATTGCGTCGCCCCTGCACCCCGTCGTTGAGCCGTATCCGAGCGCTCTCCCCCACAAAACGCGCAAAGTCCCGCTCTCGCCGCAGGGGCCGATCAAGCCCGGGCGAGCTCACTTCAAGCTGATACGCGTGCGGGATGTGGTCGGCGACATCCATCGCCGCCGACACGTCGCGACTCACCCGTTCACAATCTTGGTGGGTCACGCTTCCCCCGCTTCCTTCCGGTGCATCGATGAAAAGGCGCAACACCGCCCCCGTTTGCTCGCGACCAAAGACGACTTCGATCAGATCGAAGCCGGCATCGCGGACGTGGGGTTCAGCGAGCGACCACAAGTCTTGAACGTCCTTTCGCATGGGGGGTTTTGGTCAAAGGGTTTTGGGCAATAAAAAAGGCGGGCACGCGGCCCGCCCTTCGAAAAGGAGGCAACGCAATCTTCGAGGCCGCGTTTTATAACACGGCGATCTGAGGGGTGCAAGGTACGCCTTTCACAGCTAAACGTCAGGATTTGTGGGGTTTTTCTGTGGTCTTGCCGGGCCCGCGGGTGGCCCTCCGCGGGGGCCCGGCAATCGCGGCGGCAAGCCGTGCTACGCTCCGCAAATCATGTCAGAGCTGGTCATCGGCGCCGTGCAGATGACCTCCTCCGAGAACGTCGAAACTAACCTGGAGTGTGCGGGCGAGCTGGTCCGCGAGGCTGTCAGCGCCGGGGCGTTGCTGGTCGGCTTGCCCGAGAACTTTGCCTATCTGGGCGACGATCGCGATCACAGGCTCTCGATCGCCGAGGTGCTGCCGGCGCCGGACCCCGGCGAGCCGCACGGCGCCTCCGATGGTCCCATCTTGTCGGCCATGCGCGCGCTGGCGCGGCGGGCGGGCACCTGGCTGCTTCTGGGTGGATTCCCCGAACGCGGGGACGGCACCCGCATCCGAAACACCGCGGTCCTGCTCGATCCCGGCGGCGCCGTGGTCTCGATCTACCGAAAGATCCATCTGTTCGACGTCGACGTGCCGGGGGGCAAGCGCTTCCGGGAATCGGAGGCCATCGAGCCGGGCGCCGACGCGATCGTCGCGCAGACCCCCTGGGGCGGGCTCGGGCTCAGCATCTGCTACGACCTCCGTTTCCCGGAGCTCTATCGCGCCCTGGCGACAAGTGGCGCGCTAATCGTCGCCGTCCCTTCGGCCTTCACCCTCGAAACCGGCAAGGACCACTGGCACACCCTGTTGCGGGCGCGCGCGATCGAAAACCAGTTCTACGTCTTCGCGCCGGCGCAGTTCGGTGCGCACGGCCCGACCAGACGGAGCTACGGCCACGCCCTGGTCGTCGATCCCTGGGGTGTGGTGATCGCCGAGTGCGGCGATCACGAAGGGGTGGCGCTGGCGCGCATCGATCTCGCTTATCAGGATCAGGTGCGGGCGGCGCTCCCCTGTCTCTCACACCGGCGGCTCTGACCCCGGCGGCGCCCCAGGTGGTGGCGCGTCGGAGAAAGGCGCGGCGGGTGGTGGAATGAGCGCCGACAGCAGCGCCGCCCCGCTGATGAGCCCGCCCACCACCAGCAGCGATACGACGTCAGAGATCCGGTAGCGGTCCGCGATCAGCATCTTGCCGCCGACGAAGGCCAGCACCAGCGCCAGCGCCGGCTTGAGGAAACGCAGCCGGCGGACCAGGCTGGCCACCAGGAAGCAGAGCGCGCGCAGCCCGAGAACGGCGAAGATGTTCGAGGTGTAGACGATGAACACGTCGCGCGTCACCCCGAACACCGCCGGGATGGAATCGACGGCGAAGACCACGTCGGTCGCCTCGATCACCACCAGCACGGTGAGCAGCGGGGTCGCGAAGAGCTGGCCGGCGCGGCGGACGTAGAAGTGTGAGCCGTCGTAGTCGGGCGTCACCCGCACGAACCGACGGAAGATCGCCAGCACTGGGTTCTTCTCCGGGTGGATCTGCTCGTCGGCGGCGAAGAACAGCCGGGCGGCCGTGATGACCAGGAAGACGCCGAAGATGTAGGTGACCCAGTGGAACGCCGCCAGCAGCACCGCGCCTACGGCGATGAAGACGCCGCGGGTCACGAGCGCCCCCAGAATTCCCCAGAACAGCACGCGGTGCTGCAGCTTCTCGGGGACGGCGAAGAAGGAGAACGCCGCCAGAAATACGAACAGATTGTCGACGGAGAGCGCCTT
>CAYTTF010000298.1:0-6180 GCA_964440665.1 uncultured Myxococcales bacterium
CGATCCCTTCGAGCTCGCTCCACCCCATCGGGAAGCGGTACTCGAGGTCGACGCATCGCTTGGCGTAGTGAGCCAGCTCTTCCTTGGTCTGCTCGCGCTGCCGCAGGTTCTCGGGCCGTAAGCCGAGGTCCGTGTACCACTTCGTGCGTGCGTCGATCCAAGCCTGGTGGGCGGCCTCGTCGTCCCCCGGCCTGACGAAGTACTCGATCTCCATCTGCTCGAATTCGCGCGTCCGGAAGGTGAAGTTCCCCGGCGTGATCTCGTTCCGGAACGCCTTGCCGATCTGCGCCACCCCGAACGGCAGCTTCCTCCGCATCGTGTCCAGCACATTGCCGAAGTTGACGAAGATCCCCTGCGCTGTCTCGGGCCGCAGGTAGGCGAGCCCCGAATCGTCGCCGGTGTCGACCGGGCCGACGGTGGTCCGGAACATCAGGTTGAAGGGGCGCGCGTCGGTCAGATCTATTTCGCCGCACCTCGGGCACTTCAGTTCTCCCGCTTGAGCGGCCGCGTTGAAGCTCTCGACGTTGGTGTAGTCGGTGCCGGTGGCGGACTTGTAGAGCTGATCCGCGCGATGGCGCGCCTTGCATTTCCGGCAGTCGGTCATCGGATCCGAGAAGGTCTTCTCGTGCCCCGAGTACTTCCAGACCAGGCGGTTCATCAGGATCGCCGCGTCCAGCCCCTCCATGTCGTCGCGGTCGTAGACGACCGATCGCCACCAGGCGCGCTTGACGTTGTTCTTCAGCTCGACGCCCAGTGGCCCGTAGTCCCAGGTGCTCCCGAGCCCGCCGTAGACGGCGGAAGAGGGAAAAACGAAGCCGCGTCGCTTCGCGAGGCTGACGATCTGTTCCAGGGAGGAGGCAGGCATGACGCAGGACTTTAATCGATCGGCGGCGCTCTTGCCTCGGCGCGTGCTCGCGCAGCCGTCAGGAGGACATCGGCGTGTGATGAATGATCTGGATGAGCAGCTTCTCTGGTCCGCGGAAGTAGAGCGAGCGCGAGCCGTCGCGGTGGGTCTTGGGTCGTGCCTCTATCGCGACCCCGTGCGCCTCGAGATGCGACGCCCACCCGTCGACGTCGGTAGCCGCCGGTACGGCGATTCCGATGTGATCGAGGACGGAGCCCCCGGCGCTGGCGAGGCCTCCCGGACGGTGATGGAGCGCCAGGTTGTCGCGGCCGCCGCACAGATAGACGTTGTCGAGATCGGGCCGCCATTCGACGGCGTAGCCCATGACGTCGAGCCAGAAACGCTCCGCCGCCGCCAGATCGGTGACGAAGAGGGCCACGTGCCGGATGCCGAGTGAGGCCGGGCGGGTCACGAACGTCCACCCGAGCTCGCCGCGCTCAGCTTGGCGATGAATTCGACCGACTTGAGCGGCCCGCCGATGTGGTGGTTGATGATCTCGGCCAGCGCCTCCCGGCAGTCCCTGTTCAGATCGCCCGGCAAGACTTCGCGCGACGCCGCCCCCAGCGGCAGCTGGGCAAAGTGGAGCAAAGCCGCCCGAGTGGCGGCATTGATCGGCCGGCCGCCCCGCGCGCACCCGACGCAGACCGCGCCACCACGGTCGGGATCCCAGCGGAAGGCGATCGCGGAGGCGTCGCGACCCGCGTAGCTCGCCCCGGCGCAGACGGCGCAGGTGGCGATCACCGGACCAAAACCGAGCCCGCCGAGCAGACCGAGCTCGAAGACGCGGAGCCGTTCGGCGCTGGCCCCCTCGAGGTCGAGGTACGCGAGGAACTCCGCCAGCCAATCGTAGACGGCGCTCTCGACCTGCCGCGGGGCGCAGAGCTTGCCGACCAGCTCGGCCGCGTAGGCCGCGTGCGCCATCCGCCCGACGTCCGCACCGAGGGCGGCATGACCAACGGTGCCGTCGAACCCTTCGAGTGTCAGAATTTCGACGTTGGCTCGCTCACGCAGCAGGGCGACGCCCACCGTGCAGAGCCCGAGACCACCGGCGAACCGCTTCTGGCTTTTGCGCGCGCCGCGCGCGAGAGCCGACAGCCGTCCCGTTTCGCGGCCGAACAGCGTCACGATCCGATCCGCCTCGCCGTAGTTGACGGCGCGTAAGACGATGGCGGGCGTCGAGAAGGAGGCCATGCGACCCCGTCATCTTAGTCGGGAATCCTGGCGGACGCTTGGCCGGGTCAGCCCAGATTCGTCGACGATGCGGCCGGCGCCAGCTTCTTGCGGCCGGCGCCCAGATCATTCGCGGCGGTCGCAACGACGGTCCTCGTCGCCGGTGGCCGCGACCAGGAGAGCCCCTCGCCCGACTGCGGCGGGCGGCGCAAGAGCAGCGACAGCGTGATCGTCGCGATGAGCACCAGGATGATCACGAACACCGCGAGGCCGAGACCCCGCCGGCGACCCGCCTCGTCGTCCTCGACGATGCCGCCCGCCAGGCTGGGATCCACCACCGGGCTGGCCGACAGCGCACGCGCGGCCTCGGTCTCCGAATTGACGGCGCGATCGAAAAGCCCCAGCGGCTTCGCGTCGGCGATGCCCACGGCCTTGGCGTACGAACGGATGAAACCACGAACGAAGACGTGCGCGGGCAACCCCTGAAGCGTTCCGGCTTCGAGCAGCTCCAGCGCCGAACGCGGCACCTTCGTCGACACAGAGACATCTCCGACGGTCAGAGACCGATCTTCTCGGGCGCGCCGGAGGCAACTTCCAAAGTGCTCGTCGTCCATGGAGTCGAAACTCTCCAATGCTCGTCTGATTGACGAGTTTTCTTTAACGTTTTTGGATAGTTACTGCCTAAAATCGCTCGCAAGCTAACAGGACGCGGCGCGGCCTGTCAATTGAAATATCTTACATCAGCTCCAGAACCTTCGCGAGTAACTATCGGTTTTCAAAGCTATACCCGACGGGCATCTGCGTCCCAGACATACTTGTGGAGCTGTAGGTTCAGCCGCGCCGGCACCCGATCGCGCAGCATCCACCCCACCAGCGTCTGGGGGCTGAGGCGACCGTGAACCGGCGACAGAAGAACCTCCGTGCGTCGGCCCAGATCGTGCCTTTGAATTACCGTGCGCGCCCACTGGTAGTCGGGCTCGTCCGCCAGGACGAACTTGGCCGCATCGCACGGCCGCAAGGCGCCGAGAAGCTCCCAGCGCATGCGCTCCGACTCACCGGACGCCGGCGTCTTCACGTCGACCACGCGGACCACCTCCGGCGGCAAGGCATCCAGCGGGTGGGCGCCCGACGTCTCTATCATCACCTTGTAGCCTGTCGCGAGAAGGCGAGCAGCGAGGGCGGGGAGCTCGCGCTGAAGCATCGGTTCGCCCCCCGTGAGGAGCACCAGCGGCGCGCCGAGGCGATCGACCTCAGCCACGATCTGGTCGGGTGTCATGTCGTGCCCGCCGTGAAAAGCGAAGGCGCTGTCGCAGTAGCCGCACCGCAGGTCGCACCCTGTGGTTCGAACCAGCGTGCAGAGCAGACCCGCATACTGCGTCTCACCTTGGATGCTGCTGTAGATCTCCGTGATTTTCATCGAAGCGTCCGTATACTTCTAAAGTCGTGGTGAGGCACCTCGTCGCCTACTTCGGAAACGAGCCCGAGAATCTCGCGTGCGCTCTGTTTCCAGCCCGTCCCGCGCTCCAGGCGCAGGGCGATCGTGCTGCGCAGTCGGCGCCGGACGGGTTCGGGCTGGGCTTTGTCCAAGGGGGTGACGTACTGTTGCAGAAACGCCCCCGCGCCGAAACCTCCGAGGTCGACCTGTATGGCCTCGTGAAAGAAACGCGCGCGGATGCGCTGGTCGGCCGCATCGGGCTCGGCCACGACGGCAACACCGCCGCCGAAGACGCCGACCCCTTCCGTTTTCGCTCCTGGCTGTTCGCTTCGCTCGGCGACCTCGACGAACCGGCCTTCGACGCGGTCCGGGATCGGATCCTGGAAAGCACCCCGGCGTTCTTGCGCCGCAACATCCGCGGCAAGTCGCCCAGCGAGCACATCTTCCACCTGTTCCTGGCGTTCCTGCACGACGCGGGGATCCTCGACCAGCCCACGCCGGCACCGACCGCCGTGCACGCGGCGCTGCGGAACAGCCTGGCCTTCGTCGATCGGCTGCTGGTCGGCGAAGGCGCGGCGGCACTGCGCATCGCGATCTGCGCCACCAACGGACGCTGCTTCGTGGCGACCGGCTGCGACTACCCGATCCGCTATCTGCACATCGAAGGGATCGCCGACTGCCCGGTCTGCCTGGAGAGAACCGACACCAACCAGAACCGGCGGCGCGTTCAGCACGACGCGCTGAGGGCGTTGATCGTCGAAGCGAACCGCGACGTCGCGGTTCGGTCCGGGTGGCATGAGGTCCCCAATCGCTCGGCGCTCATCGCCGGCCCGGACCGGGTCCCGCACGTCTCGAGCCTATGAGATGGGGGCGACGACGGGCACCGTCGTCGCGCGCGGGCGGCGGCGGTAGTAGACGAAGATCGTCTGAATGATCGAGGCGACCGGGACCGCGAACAGCGCGCCGACCAGGCCGTAGCTGTGCTCGCCGGCGATGAGGGCGAAGACCACCAGCACGGGGTGGATCTTGGCCGCATCGCCCATGATCTTGGGGTTCAGCAGATTCGCCTCCAGCAAGTGAATGCCGATGATCCAGGCCAGGATCCCCAATCCCGGCTTGATGTCGAAGGTGCCGGACGAGATGAGGGCTATCGCCACGATCGGGACCGACGAGAGGATCGATCCGAAGATTGGAATGAGGCTCATGGTGGCGGCGATGCCGGCCAGTAAAAGCGGATATTTGATGTGGAACACCCACAGGCCGAGGTAGGTGAGACCTCCGTTGATGCAACAGATGATGAGCTGCCCGCGGATGACGCCGGCCAGACCGCGATCGATGCCGGCCGCGATGTGCTCGTAGTCGCCCTGGTACTGCTCGGGCACCAACGAGCGGAGAAAGACCTGGATCCGGACCAGGTCGACCAGAATGAAGGCGGCCACCATCAGGACCAGGAACAGCCGGCCGATGCCCGAGACCACCGCGCCGATGAAGAGCTGGCCATACTCGATGGCGCGCTGACTCTCCCCTTCGGTGGACTTGAGGCGCTGCGACATCCATTGCTTGATCGATCGCTCCCATTTTCCGCCCGGGCCGGCCCCGCCCTCCTCAGCCTGCGGCGGCGCGATGACGAACTTTCCGTCGTTGCCCGGACGCACCTCTAACGCCAGCGATTCGAGATCGATCCGGAAGCGGCCGCCCGGTAGCGGTTCCAGGACAATCGCGTGGGGCGCTTCGGGCGCGACGACCGCGGACGTGGTGGCGTCGTCGTTGGCGTCATCCTGAGTCGCCTCCGCACCAAAATGCGTGTCGACCCAGGCGCCGGCCTTCGGGAGCCACTCGCGGTTGACCCGCGCGAAGAGCTGCGGCGCCTCGCGGAACAAGCGCGCGAAATCGCCCGAGAGCTTGGGGACGAAGTAGCCGAGGAACAGGCTCAGGATCGCGATGATGTTGATGTAGAGAATGATCACCGCGGCCGCGCGCGGAAAGGGCTTGCCCCCCACGCGCAGCCGGCTGAATCGGGCGACGATGGGCGCCAGGATGTAGGCGACCAGGATGGCGAACAGGAACGGAAGTACGACCTCGCGGAACAGATAGACGACGAGGACGCAGAACAGCGCGAAGCCCCAGAGCTTCGCGAACTGGCGCAGCCACGCCAGCGTGCGCGTGGCCGTCGATGCCACAGGTCGCCCCTAGCTGGACGCCCCGTCGTCGTCGCCGTGGTCGTCCTCTTCGGTCTTGTCCTTGTTGCCCGGGACCTGGGCGGCCAGAGCAGCTAGCTTGTCGCGCATGACGTCGCCGAGCGTCGCGGTCGGCGCGCCACCCGAGAATCCCTGCGCGTCGGCCAGCTCCTCGGCGCGGGTCGCGCTGCGGAACGACAGGCCAATCTTCCGCTCCGCCGTGTCGATGCCGATGATCTCGGCCTTGAGCATCTGGCCGGGCTTGACGAACTGCTTGGCGTCCTCGATCCGCTCCTCGGAGAACTCCGAGACGTGGATGAGGCCCTCGACGCCCTTCTCGATCTCCACGAATGCCCCGAAATCGAGCACCTTGATCACCTTGCACTCGACGATCTTGCCGATCGGGTAGTCGTAGGGGATCCGATCCCAGGGATCGGGGACCAGCTGCTTGATGCCCAGCGAGACCTTGGGCTTCTCGCCGTCGAAGTCGATGT
>CAYTTF010000299.1:0-6151 GCA_964440665.1 uncultured Myxococcales bacterium
AGCGGATACAGGATCGACGAGCTACCGGACTTGGTGTACGTCGCCGACGCGGAGGCTGCGAGAGTCGTACCCTGGGTGGCGGTCCACTGCGAGCCGCTGGCCACCGACGGCGTCCAGTTCGGCATGACCATTCCGTTCGGAAGGAACCAGCCCATGAATCGACGCGGCACACCCATCGTGGCCGCCTTCGCCTTCCGCGACCAGATCGCAGAGGGCAAGAACGGCAGCGCAAGCGTGACCCCGGCACCCGAGAGGAACAACCGACGTGACCACTTGTTGACTCCGATGCTCATTTGATATCTCCGCCTTTCACACGGGCGGCTTTCATTGGCCGCCCCGGGTGGTTAGGAAGCCATCGCTCGTGGCCACGGTCTGCAGAAGGCTCTGCCACTGCCCCCCCTTCACCATCGGGGCCGCAACGGTCTCGACGTACCCGAGCGCGTCCGCTTGGTCGAACGTACGACCGATGCCGTAGGTCAGGGCCTGCTTCACCATGCACTCGGTGAACCGTGGATCGGCGGCGATCGCCTGCGCAATCCCTTGGGCGCCGGACACCGGAGCGCCAGTGGCTCCAAAGAGGCTCCCACTCGAATCGACGGGAGCGCCGTTGTCGACGGTCCGGTAGGCCCCAGTCGCGTCGAAGTTCTCGAAGGTGAAACCGATCGGATCCATCAGGTTGTGGCAGCCTGCGCAGCCCGGATTGGACGCGTGCATATTGAGCCCCTGACGCACGGTCTCTCCCGGGTCAATCTGGGGGAAGGCTGGCACGGTCGGGGGCGGCGGCTGGGGCGGGTTGCAGAGGATCTGGCTCAACACGTACGCGCCCCGCTTCACCGGGGACGTGCGCGTTGCCAACGAGGTCGTCGTCAGGAAGGTCTCCTGGGTCAGGATTCCGCCGAGACGCTGGGTTCCGGCGAGGCTCGCCTTGGTGAAGGTAGTCTGCGAGGCGGGAACGCCGGTGAGGCCGTAGAACTGTGCCAGAGCCCCGTTGACGTAAGTGTAGTTGGCGGTCAAGAGGTCCGTCAGCGGTGCGTTCGTGGTGATGAGGTTTTGAACGAAGGCGTTCGTCTCTGACGGAATCGCGCTCGTCCAGGCCATTGTGGCGTTCGGGAACATCGTCGGGTCGAAAACGACCGCCCCCACGTTGTTGGTGCCGATCCACTGTCCGACGAAGCCGTCGATGAACGACGAGAACTTGGGGTCGGCAACCATTCGGGTCACCTGGGCCGCCACCCCAGCACCATTTTTCAGCTGCCCGGAAGCTGCGAGCTGCGTCAACGTTGCGTCGGGCATGCTCGACCACAAGAAGTAAGCGAGGCGATTGGCGACCTCGTAGGAGCTGAGCGGCGTGGTCGACGTGGACGCCGTGGCGATCTGCGGATCGCCGAGCTCGACGTGGAAGAGGTAGTTGGGCGAGGTGAGCACGTACTGGAGTGCGGCGCTGACTCCCGTCGTCACGGCGGTGGTGGCAGTCCCAGCGGACTGCGTGACGGAGGTGCCGACAGCTACCGCCTTGGCGACCTCGGCGCTGGTGACGGGCCGGCGCCATGCTTTCGGCATGAACGCCGTCAGGATCTGGGTCAGACAAGTCGAGAGGTTCGTGGCCGTCGGCGTGCAAGAGAACACCGCTGTGTAAAGTGGATCGGTCTTGGTACGCGACATCAGCTCGGTGACGAGGGTCGAGGCGGCCGCGAACTCGTCCCCGAGGAGCTCTTCCGAGTAGCTGAGGGCAGCTCCCACCGTGTCGAAGCTGTCGTCGACGTTGTCGCCAGGAAAGTTGTTGGCAGCCAGCGTCTGGGTCGTCCCGAGCAGATCGCGCGCGGTATTGTCGTACTCGCGAACGTTCAATCGCCGCATCGTGAGCCGCCCGGTATCGAGCGGGCCCGCCGGCACGGACCCGAGCTGACCCGCATTGATGTTGCTCGTTCCTGCGTCTCCGGCGGCCGTACCTCCGCCTGTGCCTGTGCCTGCGCCTGTACCGGTAGAGTTACTTCCACCGGTGCCCGTACCTCCTCCGCCTGCACCTGTAGACGTGCCGGTGCCAGTTGCCACCTTACCGACGACACCGGTACAACCGGCCGCCACGGCCAGAGCGGCCACCACCAAGCTGCGTTGATGCCCGAACATGTTCTTGCCGTTCCACATGGAATATTCCTCCGGTCACGAAGCGGCTGTGCAACGAAAAGTTCCTAAGGCTTGCATGCTTGATGGGCTCGACTTCCCCGATCAGCGAAGGCGCTTGACCACATTCAACCGAAGCTACATGCGCGAATCTAGTGCAACTCCCCCAAAGTGATCCTAACGGTGTCGGCGCACGGCGTCGGCGCAGATCTGGCCCGACCGCCTCTCCCGCGAGGTCTCAGCTTCGTTAACCGGTGCGGTGTGGGTATGAGCCCGATGCGCCAATGGCGACGCCGTGACTGGCCAACGGCGACCTCGTGATGGATCATGGGCCGGTATCCATGGCCCGCCGCCGGAAAGAAGCGACCCAGTACAAGCGTGTGCTCGATCACCAATGGATCGAAATCCGCGAGACGGACAGGGGCCGCGGCATCTTCTCCACCATCGGTCACCCGAAGGGTGCGCTGGTCGCCGCCTTCATCGGCGAGCCCATTGCGATCCCGCTCTTTCGCACGAAAGCAGAGGCAACCGCGTTCGAGCTATCCAAAGACGGAGAGTACTCCGTGTCTTACGCATGGGACGCGGAAAGAAGCGTCCATCGCGCGCTCCGACCCGATCCGGACGCGATCGGGGGCCACCTCGCCAACCACTCGTGCAACCCCAACGCGAAGATCACCGAGCTCCATCGAGAAGCCCTCATGATGCGCGCCACCCGGCCCATCCAAAAGGGACACGAGATCACGATCGACTATCACTGGCAGAAGCCCGCGCCGGTCCCCTGCTTGTGCGGCTCCGACCCGTGCACGGGGAACATCGGACTTACCTATAGTCTCATCGACGTGAACGCCGCCGATGGTACGACAAACACGTACCTGAACTTCGATCGCGCGCAGGTGGTCACGCTCCTTCAAGTTGCGGAGGCCCATCGCAATATCGATGCTCTGCGCGTCTTGCGCATCCGGGATCAGTGGATGGCACAAGAACAGCTCCTTAAATTCTTTGTGGAGGCGTTCGGAACCGGTCTCCGGGACACCTGGCTGACCAAGAATCTCCACCAGCTCGTGCGAAACCCCGGATCGATCGGCGGCGATTGAAGCAGGGCACATGGCCGAGGCTCGACGGGCCGGCGCCGCGTTGACGGATCCCTGCCGCCGCCGGTGCGCCAGCTCACGCAAGTCATCATCGTCGGCTGCGGCGCCCACCGGAGGCGTCTCGGAGCCTGCCTCATTTGTTGCAGACCGGCTCGTTTCGACGATGCGGAGTACGTTGAGGCGCTCGGCGGCAAGCACCGCCTGCAGGCGGTGTTCGAGGGCGCCCACAGGATTTTGAAGAACCGAATGGGACCGCACAAGTTCCTCGTGGCGGTAGCTCACGCCGCCCGGCCCCTCAGATGATGAACCCGAGGTAAGCGGACGAACTATCTCGATTTCCGGCCCTTGGCGGAGCGGGAGGCCGACGAGCCTCGGCGCTTCGTTCTTTCGTTCACTACCTTGGCTGGTGGCTTCTGCTGCCCCTCCGCCTCGAAGTGTCTCTGCGCGAAGCGCACGAAGTCGCCCGCAGTGACAATCCCGACGAGCTTGTCGCCCTTCGTCACGGGAAGGCTGCCGAATCGGTTGGTCTCGATCAGTCGCGCCGCCTCCGCCGCCGGAGCGTCGGCGTCGACAGTGACGACGTCCTTTTCCATGAGCATGTCGATGGGGACGTCTCCCGCGACCTCGGCGACGGACTCGGTGTTCGGGTGGCCGTGACTGATCCAGGCCTCCAAGATCCGGTGGTGGGTGATGAGGCCGATGACGTGCTCGTCGTCATCAATGACGGGCAGGTGATGGATGCCCCCGCGCTCGATCTGTCGCCGCGCCATCGCCAGCGTGTCCCCGACCTGCAAGGTCTCGACGACCTCGGTCATGATGTCCTTCACCGTCGTGATTGGCATCGGGAAGCGAGTACTTGGGTTACGAGGGGAGTCCCACCGACGCGAAAACCGATGCGCATTCCGAGCCGCATGAGACGGGCAGTGAGCCGCGAAAATAGACCGCCTGCCAGCAGGTAGCCAGTGCCGAGCGCTACCGCCACCGTGCGGCCCGGATGCTCATCGATCTGCTCGGACAGGATATCTCTCCAGCGATCAATCCGCTTCCGCAGCGTGAACGGGCTCCGACCCTGGATGGTCCTTCCCGCCCCGTGGTCAGCGACCTGAAACTTGTGGGTCTTCGCGCTCTTCTTTTTCGAACTCATGAGATCTCCTCCCCTACAAACGTCGTGCCGTGAGCCCCCACGATGCTCGCCATGAGCTCAATTCAGGTAGACGGTGATTGCAATGCGATCCCCAGGATACCTGCGGTTGTAGAGGTAGTATCCGTCCCTCGAAGCGGGGATATCCTCCCACGACCGCCACTCTGTGCAACCTGAAAGCGTGAGTAGGACCGAAGTGGCCACGTTAGCGGCTCTCTGGAATGCGATAGCCCTTGTAGCCGCCGCGTTCCTGCCAGTTGCGTTGCTCGGATTTCCAGTTGTGCGCGCGATGGTCCTGCCAGACGGCGCGTCGTTCGCCTCGCCCATGTTGTTCCTGCGGTGACGGCCGATGGGCGGGCGCCGAGGGCTGCTCGCGCCGCCGTTCCGGTTGTCCCCCGGCGTGTTGCGGTCGCTCTTGCTGCTCCCGCTCCTGCGGCCGTGCGGTTTGGTGCGGTTGTTGCCGCTCTTGCGGCCATCCAGCCTGGTGGGGTTGCTGCCCCTGTTGCCCCCTGTCTTGCTGTCGCGGTCCGCGTGGTGCCGCGTTCTCTTGGCGCGGACGTTGTTGTTGCGACTGCGGCTGCCGGGCTGCCCTTGCTGTCCCCTGCCTCGCTGCGCCTCTGCCCCCGGCCGTGCCAAAGCGGGAGCCGCGAGCAGAACACAGAGCGCGACCGGACTGATGATTCCGACTGGTTTCATGGTCTTCACCCCGATAGCAGTTGGATCCGAATCTTTCGGGCACGCGGGCTCTTGTCCGCTGGCGATCCGTGCCCGACCATGGCGTTCAGCTCGCCACCGGCGAGCGCGATGAACCCCGAAAGATAGAGCCAGGTCAGGAGGATGACGACGCCACCCAGAGAGCCGTAGGTGACTTCGTAGTGTCCGAAGGCGGCGACGTAGAGCCCAAAGACCCAGGTCGCCAGTACCCAGCTCAAGGCGCCGGCCGCCGCTCCCCGTACGATGACACCGAGCCGCTGCTTGACGTCGGGCAGGAAGCGATAGCCGAGGCTGGCCGCCGTCATGAACGTCACCCCCAGCACCGGCCAGCGCAGCCAATGCATGACCGACACGAACCCGGCTCGCATGCCGAGCTTGCCGGCGATCCAGGGCCCGATCCCTCCGCCGAAGATGAGCGCGGCGGTCGCGACCAGCACCAGCAACGCTCCCGCGAAGGTCGTGCACCAGGTGACGAGCTCGGTCTTCCAGAGCGGCCGCGACTCCTCGACGCCGGAGGCGAGGTTCAGCGCCCTCCGAATGGCGTCCACCCCGCGCGAGGCCGACCAAAAGCTCCCGAGCAACCCCACGGTGAGAAGATGCGGCCGCTGGCGCGAGATCAGATCCCGAAGGTGTGTATCGAGGAGCACCATCGCTTGAGCGGGCACCACGGGACGCATCCGATCGAGGAAATGCTCCACGGGCGTCTTGAGCGGCAGGTAAGCAATCAGCGCAATGACGAACAGCAGGAATGGAAAGAAGGAGAACAGGAAATAGTAGCTGACGGCTGCCGCGGATTCGGCTACGGCATCGGCCGTGTACTTCCGGTAAACGCGCTTACAGAACTCGATCGCGCCGACGCCCGCGTGCATCATGATGAACCTTCCCCAAGCACGCGACGTGCCGACGCTAGGCCACGGCTCGCGCTACGCCAATACGCGAAAGACCTGCGCCGCCGCCGCCCATCCGCGCAACATCAGCGCATAGCCGCGAGGATAGGTGGTCGTCTCGTGCGGAGAATCATTTCCACCATCGGCTGGCATGCTGCCTGCAGAGCTCACCAGTCGAAAGGAAGGTGCGATCATGC
>CAYTTF010000300.1:0-6129 GCA_964440665.1 uncultured Myxococcales bacterium
CCAAGAGCGCCTTTCTGGCCAACATGAGCCACGAGCTGCGCACGCCGCTCAACGCGGTGATCGGATTCTCGGAGCTGCTCGAGCAGCAGATCTTCGGCGGCCTCAACGAGAAGCAGACCAGCTATGTCGGCAATGTGCTGGTCTCGGGCCGACACCTCTTGCAGCTGGTGAACGACATCCTCGACATTTCCAAGGTCGAGGCGGGGCGCATGGATCTGCAATACGAGCGGACGCCAATCGGCAGCATCATCGACGTTGTGCGCAGCGTGATCCACGCGGTCGCCGCCAAAAAGGGGATCGACCTGGAGGTTGCGGTGCCGCCCAGCCTCCCGGAGGTCAACGTCGATCCGGGGCGAATCAAGCAGGTGCTCTACAACCTGATCTCGAACGCCATCAAGTTCACGCCGCGCGGCGGGGTGGTGCGCCTGGCGGCGCGCGCCGACGATCAGAATCTGGTGGTCACCGTCTCGGACACGGGCGTCGGCATCGCGCGCGAGGATCTGCCGCGACTATTCCGGGAGTTCGAGCAGCTCCGGCAACCGGGCGGCGTGCGCCCCGAGGGGACGGGCCTGGGCCTGGCGCTCACCCGCCGGCTGGTGGAGCTGCACGGCGGCAAGGTGGAAGTCGAGAGCACGCTCGGCCGCGGCTCGACGTTCTCGGTTCACCTCCCGCTCCGCTCGCCGGATGACTCCGGCGGCAGGCGGGCGGGCGAGGTCGCGGTCGGCGCGTAGCCTCTACTTGGCGTCGGGCTTGCCGGCGGCGATGGCCTTCTTGGCTTTCACGCCGGCCTTCTCCGAGTCGTTGCCGGACTTCTTCATCTGCTGGGCCTCGTCGCCCTTGGCTTCGCCGGCCTTCTCGATGGCGTGTCCCTTCTTCTTTTTGGCCTTGCCGGCCGCCTCTGCGTCCTTGTCGTTGTCCTTCTTGCCGGTCTTCTCCTCGGCCTTGCCCTCCTGCTCCATCTTGGCGCCCTTGGCCTTCTGGGCGTCGGCGGCCTTCTCCTCGGCGCCCCCCTTTTTCTCCATTTGGTTGCCGGCCTTTTCGCCCGCGGTGTCGGCGCGTGCGACGGAACCGGCGAGAAGCGCAAATGCGGCGAACGTGAGAGAGATGCGAAGCAGCGATCGAACCATGAACAGACCTCCGTTGTTGGTTTCCGGTAACGCGGTGAGCGAGCGCCCACGCCGGGCAAACATAGGGTCGGGATTCCGATGCGCTAGAGGTTGGCCCGATTCAATCTCAGCCGTCTGCTACGCGAAGCTGGCGTGGTACTCCGGGTCTTCGATCGATCGGCAGACCGCGGTCGCTTTCAACGGCGCCGTGGTGTCGAGCATGACGGCCAGCTCGTCGGTGGTGCGGGCGCCGATGCTGCCTTCGTAGGCGCCCGGATGCGGGCCATGGATGATGCCGGCCGGGTGATGCGACAGGCTGCCGACGCCGACGCCCTTGCGTGAGGTGAAGGTTCCGCCCGCGTAGAAGAGGATCTCGTCGCAGCCGACCGACGCGTGCGGGTAGGGGCAGGGGATGGCCTGCGGATGAAAGTCGAGCGGGCGGGGGACGAAGCTGCAGATCAGCGCCCCGCGCGTGGCGAACGTCCCGTGCACGGTCGGCGGCAGATGCGTGAGGCCGACCCGGGGCTGAAAGTTGAGGATCGGGAAGGCCCACGGATAGACCGCGCCGTCCCAACCGACGACGTCCAGCGGCGCGTGGGGGTAGCGGAAGCCGTGGAAGGCCCCCGTGCGTTTGACCACCAGATCGCGCAGCCCTTCGTCGCGCGGGCCCGCGAAGGTCGGGCGCCGGAAGTCGCGGTGGCTGTAGGGCGCGTCCATCCGGAGCTGGCCGACCTCGTTGCGCCATTGCCTGGGGAGGCCGAACCCGGCGGCGCATTCGATCGACAGCCAGTATTGCGGCCGGTCGTTCGGGATGAATCGGTAGAGCAGCCCTTTCGGAACGAAGACGTAGTCGCCGGCGGTGAACGCCAGATCGCCGAGCGCCGATCGCAACAGGCCGCCGCCTTCGAGGACGAAGAACAGATCGTCGCCGTCGCCGTTCGAGAAGTAGACCGGATCCGGCGCGTCCGGATGTAGGACCGAAATGACGACGTCGGCATTCCAGAGCAGCGGCGTGCGCGCGTCGACCGCCGGGCCGCCGCGCCGCGGAAGCTGCTGCGATCGGTAGTGCCGGCGGGCCAGCGGGCGCGGCTGGCCGTCGTCGGGGGCGGGGATCTCCCAGCCGTGCGTCGCCGCGGCGAGCGCGGCCGTGTGCGGGCGCTCGGCGTGATAGAGGATGGTGAACGGGCCGTCGAAGCCGTCGCGGGTGAGACATTCTTCGTGGCGCAGGCGGCCGCCGCCGTCGCGCAGCGCCGTGTGCGGCTTGTCGGGTACCTCGCCGACGACCATGCGATCCAGCATCGGGCCTCCTCTTCACATCCTCGGCAGCGTGGTGTCGCCGCCGGTTTGCCCGGGCGCGCGCGCCTGCTCCCGTTCGATCGCCTCGAAGAGCGCGCGGAAGTTGCCGGCGCCGAATCCCTGGTCCCCTTTGCGCTGGATGATCTCGAAGAAGAATGGCCCCGCCGCCGGATCGTGGTGCAGGCCGGCCGCCTCCTTGAGGAAGATCTGCAGGAGGTAACGGTGCGCCTCGGTGCCGTCGACCAGGATCTCGAGCTCGCGCAGAAGATCGACGCTCTCGTCGATGGTGCCCACGCCGATCTGGCGGAGCCGCTCGGGCAGCACGTCGTAGTAGTCGCCGGGGGTCGGCATGAACTCGACGCCGCGGCCGCGTAGGCCGCGCACCGCGCCCACGATGTCGGTGACCGACAGGGCGGAGTGCTGGATCCCATCGCCGCGGTTGTCCTCGGCGAAAATGTTGATCTGCGACTCCTTGAAGAAGGGGCGGAACGGCTCGTTGTTGGCGAGCTTCACGCCCGAGGCGGGATCCCACATCACCACCGACTTGAGCCCCGAGCCGTGGGTGCGCTTCTCCTTTGAAGGCGGGGACCCTGGGAGGGTCCACGCGCTGCCCGCCACGTCGTTGGTGTGAAACGCGATCTCCCACAGCGGCACGAAGCCGAGGACGTGGTCCATCCAGAGCAGCGCCGGCTTCATGGTCTGAAAATTGGCGGTCAGGTGGTCGATCCGCTCGAACCCGAATCGGTTGCCCGCGGCCGAGGCGGCAGCGGCCGCCGGCGCGACGGTGGCGGTCGGAACGAATCCCGGGAAGAGACGTCCGTACCCCCGCCGCTCGACGAACCGGAAGGTCGTGTCGCCGAAGGGGGTGGTGATGGAAAACATCGCCAGCGTGCCGCCGTCTTCCGAGAACCGCTGCACGTCGGTGATGAGCGTTCCGCCCCGCTCGTCGAGCAGCCGGAACGCGCGGTCGATCTCCTCGACCTCGAACACCACCGTGCCGACGCCCTCCGGGTGCTTGCGCAGGTAACGCCAAGCGCGCCCCCCTTCGCCGATCGGCTGGTGCAGGACGAAGAGCGCGTCGCCGGCACGAAAGGCGGCCGAGCGCTGCCGCCCCTCCCGTTCCAGCTCGGTTCCGCTCACCCCGAGCTCGGTGAAGTCGAGCTGGTCGACGAAGAACCGGCGCGTCCGTTCCAGGTCGCGCACGTAATAGTGAAGCGCCTCGATCCTCTGAATCCCGAGCGGGGTGCGGCTCGCCATCCCCTCGATTTTACCCCGCCAGGGGCGCGCGCGCCGTCAGCCGTGGCGGTGCAGCCCGCGGCCGGGCCTCACAGGGCGGCGCACTTCCAGCCCACCGGAACCTGGCAGGTGCCCGCGGTGCCGGCGCCGTTCGCCGCGCAGCGGGCCGGCGGTATGCAGTCCGGGCCCAGCATGAGGTCGCAGGGCATGTCGTCGGGCGCGAACGGTTTGCAGGTTCCCTGGTCGGTTCCGCCGGCCAGGCCGGTCGCGGTGTAGCAACCCCCGGCGACGCAGCCGACGTGGGTGCCGCTGGCGAGCGCCCCACAGGGGACGGCGACGCCGGCATCGCCCCCGCCAGCGCTTCCCACCGCGGCGTCGGCGCCGCCGTCTGGGTTTCCGGTAGCGCCATAGACGACCCGCATGCAGGTCTTCGCCCCCGCCGCGCCGCCACAGGTGAGGCCGAGCGTGCCGTCGCAGGCCGGCATGGTACCGCCGCAGGCCTGTCCGACCTGCGTTCCGGCGGGCTGGCAGGTGCCGGTGGCCATGGTGGCGGTGTCGTTGCCGAAACAGACCAGGCCCCGATCGCACGGATGCGTCGAATCGCAAGTGCCATTCATCGCCACCACGGCGGCGCACTGGTGGGTCGCGATGAGACACCTCTGCCCGCTCGCGCACAGGGTGCTCGAACAGTCGGCGCCCACCGCGGGCGGGTCGGCGCACATGCCACAGGCCGCGGTCCGGATCCCCTGGCAGGTGCCGCTCTTGCACTGGCCGTTGAAAGCGCAGCCGCCGCCGTTCGCGATCGAGCCCGTCACCGTGCAGTCCGTCGGCGGGTCGTTGTCGAAGAACTCCTGGCAGGTGTAGCCGGCGAATTCCGAGGCGCACGCCTCGACCTTGGCGGGGCTGTTTCCCGTCTGCGGCGCCATGAGCCCGTTGGTGCAGAGCAAGGTCTCGCGGGTCAGACAGGTGGCCAGATCGCCGTAGTTCTCGAGGAGGTTGAAGCCACTTCCGGTCGCCCCTGCCGGCAAGGTGCATGTCGATCGCTCGCTGCAACGCTGGGCGGCGACGTCGCCGCAGGCCTTCGCGATGCTGGGGCTCGAGCTGCTGATGCTGCCGCAGCCGGCCACCCCAATTGACAGCGCGGCGCAGAGCCCCCCGATCGCGATCCATCCCGCTCCGATTTTCATGGGCGCCATGATCTCGTGACGGGCAGTGGCGTCAACGATCGAGATCACGGAATCGGCGATAGGCGTCGCGCAGGATCCAGAACGCCTGCTTCTTGGTGCCGTCGTTGGCGACCAGCCCTTTTCGATTCCAGCCGTCTTGAACCCCGGGGAGCGGTCGGCGCGGCGAGCGGAAGTCGACCAGGATCCAGGGGGACATCCCGCGCACCGCCGGGACCTTCCGCAGCATGCCGAGCTGGTGGCGGTAGAGGTCGGCTTGGTACTCCTCGGAGAAGCGGGTGAGCGCGTCGGCGTGGAGGCCCGCCTTGGCGTCGGCGCCGAACTCGCTGACCACGATCGGCTTTTCGAAAACCGACCGCCAGGTGAGGCCGTCGCACTTGGCGGGGAGCCCGTCGTACCACCCGACGTATTCGTTGAGTCCGATCACGTCCAGGTCGGCACCCAGCGGATCGTCGATGGTGATCTCGTGCGAGCCCGAAAAATGATGTTCCAAGGCCGCGGTCAGCAGGCGCGTGGGATCGGCGGCGCGCGCGTCTTCGACCAACGTCCGCAGAAACCGCGTTCGCGCGTCGGTCACCGGCGTCTCGTTGCCGACCGACCAGAGGATGATCGACGCGCGATTGCCGTCGCGCGCGATCTCCTCGCCGAGCTGGCGCCGGGCGTCGGCCAGCGTGTCGGCGTCGCCCCAGGCGATGGTCCAGTAGACGGGGATCTCCGACCAGACCAGCAGGCCCAGGCGGTCGGCCGCTCGGGTCATCTCCTCGTTGTGCGGGTAGTGCGCCAGCCGGACAAAGTTGCAGCCGAGCTCCTTGGCCAGCCCGAGCAGCGCCTCCGCGTCGGCGCGGGAGGTGGCCCGCCCGCCGCGCCCCAGCGCCTCCTCGTGCAGCGAGATCCCGCGCAGAAAGATCGAACGCCCGTTCAGCCGGAGATCGGTTCCGTACGTCTCGATCGTGCGGAAGCCGATCCGATCGCGCACGCGATCGCCGCCGGCGCTGATGTCGACGTCGTAGAGCCTGGGCGACTCCGGCGTCCAGAGCGAGAGCGTGACGGGGAACGAGAAGGCCGCGCGCCCCTGGGCGTCGGTCTCGACCGTCGTGCGCGCGTGCGCCTCGGGGATCTCGATGGTGACCGCGGTTGGCCCGCGCGCGCCGTCCAGCGCGATGGTGCCGGCCACCCGCTTCGCGTCCCCCTTGGCAAGCTGAACGCGGGCCGCGCGGATGAAGGTGGCCGGCGTCTCGACCAGCCGGACCCCGCGGGAGAGGCCGCCGTAGTTCCACCAGTCGGTGTTCATCGCCGGGATGGCGCCC
>CAYTTF010000301.1:0-6108 GCA_964440665.1 uncultured Myxococcales bacterium
CTTCCGGTCATGTTCATCGGCTGGGAAGGCGTGGGGCTGTGCAGCTACCTGCTGATCGGCTTCTGGTACAGCTCCAGCGCCAACGCCGATGCGGGCAAGAAAGCCTTCATCACCAACCGGATCGGCGATCTCGGCTTACTGATCGGGATGTTCCTGCTCTACCAGTTCACGGGCTCGCTCAACATCCCGGAGATCACGGCGGCGGCCAACGGCGGCGGCGCGCTGATGCAGACGCTGTTTCCGGGGACCATCTTCGCCGCGCCGGTGGCCTTCTGGGCCGCTTTGTTCCTCTTCATTGGCGCGACCGGCAAGTCGGCGCAGATTCCGCTCTACGTCTGGTTGCCCGACGCGATGGCGGGCCCGACCCCGGTCTCGGCGCTCATCCACGCCGCCACCATGGTCACCGCCGGCGTCTACATGGTGGCGCGCATGCACGCCGTGTATCTGCTGACGCCGGGGGCGATGGCGATCGTGGCCTGCGTCGGCGCGCTCACGGCGCTGTTCGCGGCGATCATCGGGTTCGCCCAGAACGACTTCAAAAAGGTGCTGGCCTATTCGACCATCAGCCAGCTCGGTTTCATGTTCGCGGGCGTGGGGACCGCCAACTTCGGCGCCGGCGTCTTTCATCTCTTCACGCACGCCTTTTTCAAGGCGGGGCTGTTCCTCTGCGCCGGGTCGGTGATGCACGCGATGGGCGGCTCGGGCGACATCACGATCATGGGGGGGCTGCGCAAGAAGGTCCCCTGGACCCACGGGGTGTTCCTGGTCTGCTGGCTCGCCATCTGCGGCGTGCCCTTCTTCTCGGGCTTCTTCTCCAAGGATTCGATCATCGCGGGCGCCTTCGGGACCGAGATCTTCGGCGAGGGTCTGGCCTTCATCGGCAAAGCAGTCGGCGTGGTCTTGATGCTCGCGGCGCTCGGCACGGCGTTCTACATGTCGCGGCTTTACTTCCTGGTCTTTTCGGGCAGCGAGACGCGCGCCTCCGACGAGATCAAGCACCACATCCACGAGTCGCCGGGCGCGATGGTCGGGCCACTGGTCGTTCTGGCGGTTGGGGCCGCGCTGGGCGGATTCATCGGGCTTCCCGGCGGTCTGTTCGATCACCCGGAGTGGAATCTGCTCGCGGATCGTCTGGCGCCGGTGCTGGGTCCCGAGATGGAGCTGTCGCGCACGACGGAGATCGGCTTCATGGTCGCCTCGGTCGTGCTCGCGCTGGGTGGTATCGGCCTCGCGTACCTGTTCTACGGCGGCGGCTACCGCGAGCCCTCCCGGAAGTTCGCGGCTGCGGCGCCCCGGTTCGTCCGGCTGGTACAGGACAAGTTCCGCATCGACGAGCTCTACGGCCTGCTGATCATCCGTCCCGTCAAGCGCCTGGCCAAGGCCGTCTACTTCGTGGTCGATCGGATCCTGATCGACAAGATCCTGGTCGAGGGATCCGCTGCGCTCGTCGACGTCCTCGCGCGGGTGGCGAGGGCGGTCCAAGGCGGCGACGTCCAGCGCTACATGGCGGTGTTCACGATCGGCGCCGCGGGGATCGTCTATCTCGCCACGCGCCCCAGCGTCCCCGATGTCCTCAAGGTGACGGTCAGCGGCCTGTCGGTCGACGTCGATGCGCGCCGCGGGTCCAAGCCGGCGAGCCGGGTACAAGAATACAGCTTCGACTTCGACGATGACGGCAAGCCGGAGGTCACCGGCGCCGCGCCCGCCGCCCACCACGCCTACCCCCGGGCCGGCACCTACACCGTCCGCGTGCAGGTGAAAGACCCCAACTGGGGGACCCGCACCAGCCTCAAGCAGAAAGTCGAGGTGCGCTGATGGGTCTGCTCGGATGGGTGACCATGCTGCCGCTCTTCGGCGCGGCCCTGGTCATGCTGGTGCCGCCGGAGGAGGAATCGATCCACCGCGGGCTGGGCCTGCTCACCGCGATCGTGACCTTCGTCGTGTCGCTGCTGGTGCTGAGCGGGTTCGACGCCGCGCAGGCCGGCTTTCAGATGGAGGTCAACCGGAGCTGGATCGCCCCGCTCGGGATCCGCTTCCATCTGGGCGTCGACGGGATCTCGCTCTGGCTGGTGATGCTCACGACGTTCCTGATCCCGGTCACGCTGCTGTCGCCGCAGGCGATCGGCATCCGCAACATCCGCGTCCGCGAGTTCACGGCGGCCATGCTGATCCTGGAGACCGGCATGATCGGCGCGTTTTTGGCGCTCGACCTGTTCGTCTTCTACGTGTTCTGGGAGCTCATGCTGATCCCGATGTATTTCATCATCGGGATCTGGGGCGGCGAGCGGCGCTTTTACGCCGCGATCAAGTTCGTGATCTACACGCTGGTCGGCTCGCTGCTGATGCTGCTGGCGATCCTCTATCTCTACGCGCAGTTTCACGCCGCCACCGGCGGCTATAGCTTCGACTACGCGCAGCTGTCGCACCTGACCCTGCCGGCGACGCCGCAGCTGCTCTGTTTCGCGGCCTTCGCGCTGGCCTTCGCGATCAAGGTGCCGATCTTTCCGCTGCACACCTGGCTGCCCGACGCCCACGTCGAGGCGCCCACCGGCGGCTCGGTGATCCTGGCCGGCGTGATGCTCAAGTTCGGTGCTTACGGGTTTCTGCGCTTTGCGCTGCCGATGTTCCCGCTGGCCGCCGCCCAGGCGGCGCCGCTGATCGCGATCCTGGCGGTCATCGGCATCGTCTACGGCGCTCTCATGGCCTTCGTGCAGGACGACGCCAAGAAGCTGGTGGCCTATTCGTCGGTCTCGCACCTCGGCTTCGTGGTCCTCGGGATCCTGACGTTGAACCCGACCGGCATCCAGGGCGCCGTCTACCAGATGCTGGCCCACGGCATCTCGACGGGCGGCCTCTTCCTCGGGGTCGGGCTGCTCTACGACCGACGCCACAGCCGGAAGCTGGCCGACTTCGGTGGCCTGTGGGCCAAGACGCCGGTGTTCGCCGCCTGCTTCCTCGTCATCGTCCTGGCGTCGGTCGGGCTCCCCGGGTTGTGCGGATTCGTCGGTGAGTTCCTGGTCCTGATCGGCACCTTCACCGCCCAGAAGATCTGGGCGCCCGCCGGCCTCACCGGCTATTTCCTGGCGCCCAAGCTGATGGGCGCCATCGCCGCCAGCGCGGTCATCATCTCGGCGATGTACCTGCTCGGGATGTACCAGCGCCTGATGTTCGGTCCGCTCGACAAGCCGGAGAATCGCGCCGTGCGCGACATCCACGGCGCAGAGACCTGGGTCTTCGGGATCATGGTGACGGCGGCGATCGTGATGGGGCTGGCGCCGCAGCCGATCCTGGCGCGCTCCGAGAAATCGGTGGACGCCTTCGTGGCGAGTTACCGCGATCGCTTGCAGGAGGCGAAGCGGGCGCCGGACGCGCCGGCGCACATCTACCCGCCGCTGCCGGCCGCCGCGCCCGAGGGCGGGGGGACGCCGTGAGCTTCGACGCCGCCCAGCTCTTTGCCTACACGCCGATGCTGATCCTGATCGGCATGGGGTGCCTGATCCTGCTGGCCGAGACCTTCGCACGAGGTGCCGCCCGCGCGGGGCTGGCCTGGCTGGGGATCGCGGGCTGCGTGGGGGCTCTCGTCGCGATCGTCGCCGCCTGGGCGGGCGCCGCGGATCCCCAGATCCACTTCCAGGGGATGCTGGTCGTCGATCGGATGGCGCTCTTTCTCGACGGCGCTTTCGTGGCCGCGGCGCTCCTGACGCTGCTGTTCGCGCCGCCCTACCTGCGCGAGCGGGGGTTCGAGTTCGGCGAGTTCTACGCGATGGTGCTTTTCGCCACCGCCGGCATGGTGATGGTGGTGCACGCGACCCACCTGGTCTCGTTGCTGATCGGCATCGAGACGATGTCGCTGGCGGCCTACGTCCTGACCGGCTGCTGGCGACGGAACCTGCGCAGCGCCGAGGGCGCCATCAAGTACTTCCTGATGGGCGCCTTCGCGACCGGCTTCCTGGTGTACGGCATGGCGCTGGTCTACGGCACCACCGGCGGGGAGCTGTCGTACGCCGGAATCGCCTCCAAGGTGCCGCAGGCCACCAAGGCCCCGCTCTTCTACATGGGCGAGTACTTCATCTTGGTGGCGCTCGCATTCAAGGTTGCCGCCGTCCCCTTCCACATGTGGGCGCCCGACGCGTACGAGGGCGCCCCCACGCCGGTCACCGGCTTCATGGCCGCCGGCGTGAAGGCCGCGGCGTTCGGCGCGATCGTCCGGCTGCTCGGCGGCGCCTTCGCCAGCCCCCTGCTGGTCTTCGACTTCACCGGCTGGGCCTCGGTGCTGGCCGTCCTGGCCGCGCTGACCATGACGCTGGGGAATCTAGCGGCCGTCCGCCAGGACAACGTCAAGCGCCTGCTGGCCTACTCGTCGATCGCCCACGCCGGCTATCTCTTGATCGGCGTGGTGGCGTCGGGGCTGGGCGTCGCGAGCGCCAAGCCCGCGGTGCTCTTCTACCTCCTGAGCTACACCTTCACGACGCTGGGTGCGTTCGGGGTGGTGGCGTGGATCGGCAACCGCTCCGACGAGCGACTCTTCATCGACGACTGGGCCGGCCTCGGGACCAAGCGCCCGGCCGTGGCGCTGGCGATGACGATCTTTTTGCTGTCGCTGGGCGGCGTGCCGCCGACGGGCGGCTTCTTCGGCAAGTTCTACCTGTTCCGGGCCGCCATGGAGTCGCCCCAGCTCTACTGGCTGGTCGTCGTCGGCGTGCTCAACAGCATCGTCAGCATCTACTATTACCTGCGCATCGTGGTCGCGATGTACTTCCGCGAGTCGGCGCGCGCGCTGGCGCCGACCGACAGCGCCTCGATGCGCCTCGGCCTCCTGCTGACCGCGATCGCCGTGGTGTTGCTGGGCGTTTTCCCCGGCACCCTGGTCGAGTGGGCCGGCTCGCTCGCGCTCAAATAGCTCCCGAGCCGCAGGACCTCGAACGAGCCGCCCCAGATGGAGCGGCCGCGCTCTTCGAGGAAACTCTCGACGTCGGCCACCCGGCACCCCGTGCGACGCCGCGCGTCCGACCCGCGTTCAAGGGCCGTCAGAAATCTGCCGACAAGGTCAAGGGGCCCCACGGCCAATAGGCCGAGCCCCGAAAATGACGCCGAAGTCCGACGGACAACCAGCTGTCGCGGGTGAAACGCCACCCGCGCGCATCCTGATCGTGGAAGACAACTTGCTCAATCGCCTGCTCATTCACGACATCCTGGAACTGCGCGGCCACGAGGTGTTCGAGGCGTCAACCGTCGATGAAGCCCGCCGCGCCCTCGACGCGCGCCGACCTGATCTGCTGCTGCTCGACGTCCAGATTCCGGGCGGGGGCGGGGAAGCGGTGATTCGCGACGTGCGCGGCCGCGCCGGTTTCGCCGACCTACCCATCGTCGCCGTCACGTCGCTGGCGATGCCGGGCGATCGCGAACGGCTGCTCGGCATCGGATTTCAGGGCTACCTCTCGAAGCCGATAGACACGCGCACGTTCGGCGCCATCGTCGAGGCCTATCTCAAGAACGCCACCCAAGCGGAGGATCCCCCCAGTGTCCGCACCTTCGGTTGAGACCCCAGCCACGATCCTGGTCGTCGACGACAACCTCCAGAACCGCGAGGTCGCGGAGGGGCATTTGGTGGGCGCGGGCTATGCGGTCCTGCAGGCGGAAAGCGGCGCCGCCGCGCTGGTGTTGCTCGAGGCGCGGCGGCCCGATCTGGTGTTGCTCGACGTGCTCATGCCGGGGATGGACGGCTTCCAGACCTGCCGTCGGATCCGGGCGCTGCCGGAGATCGGGGACACGCCGGTCCTGTTCCTGACGGCGCTCGGCGATCTGGAGACGCACAAGGCGGCGCTCGATTCGGGCGCCGACGACTTCCTGACCAAGCCGCTGAATCGGACGGAGCTCCTGATCCGGGTGCGATCGCTGCTCCGGATCAGGCAGATGTCCGACGAGCTCCGCCGCAACTACGAGGTCATCCGCTCTCAGCGCAACGAGCTGTTGGCAGCCCAGCGCCAAAAGGAGGAGCTGACCACCCTCATCGTTCACGACCTCAAGAATCCTCTCTCGAGCATCCTCTCCAACGTTCAGTACGTGCTGGGCCGAAACGCGCCGGTGCCCGACGAGCGCGACGCGCTC
>CAYTTF010000302.1:0-6106 GCA_964440665.1 uncultured Myxococcales bacterium
AGCGCAACCTCCCCTACGAGCAGTTCGGGAAGATCAAGCGCACGCTGGCCGGCGAAAAAGCCTTCGGCCTGGGCGAGGATGGTCTCGAGTGGATGACGACGCAGATGATCGAATCGTTCATGCAGTCGCCGCACATCGAGGAGATCTACGTCGACGACAGCATCTTGCGAAAGCGGATGAGCGACATCCTCAAGAAGCACATGCAGGTCGACGAGGAGCTCGACGAGGAAGTTCGCCGCCGGATCAAGAACCTCGAAGAGGGGACCTCCACCTGGGAGGTCGAGTACAGCAAGGTCCTCGATCAGATCAAACGCAACCGCGGCCTCGATCAGTAGCGGCGCGCGGCGCGGGAGCGCCGGCGGGGCTCGACCGACGATACCGCCGGCGGAACCGAAGGACGCTCGCCCGAAGGGCGCTCGCCCGAAGGACGCTCGCCCGAAGGACGCTCGCCCGAAGGACGCTCGCCCGAAGGGCGCTCGCCCGAAGCGGCCGAAGGGGCGGTCGAAGGCTTCGCGACGCCCGGCACCGCCGCGCGGTCTTTGGCGTCGGCCACCACCACGCGCACGAGGCGGTCGATGGCCCGGGCGACGCCCGCCAGACGCGCCCCTTCGACCAGGAATCCTGGCGTCGTGGTGACGCGCGCCTTCTGATCGGCGATCACGTCGTCCGCGGTGCAGGGACGCACGTCGGCGCCCATGATGGCGGCGTGCTTCGACGCCTGCGTCCCCCGCGAGCCCAACGTCACCCGGACGCCCGCGACCGGACCCAGAACCCGCGCCGCCAGCAGCGCCGAGAGGCCGACGAACCCCATCGGCCGGTGCGCCGTGAGCAGCGCGCGCAAGAGGCGCGCGATCTCCGGATCGACCTGGCAGAGCTCGTGCTTTTCGGCGTAATTGGAGAGCAGCGTGAGCGCGCCCTCGCCGCCCGGAATCACCAGGGCGTCGATGGTGTTCGTATCCAGCGCCGTGAGCGGCACGATGGGCGAACCGGCGAGCCGGGCCGCCTCGCTTCGCACATTGCGCGGCGCGCCCGTCACCTCGCCGTCCAGATGATCGACGATGGCCTTCTGGTCTCCGTCGGGGGCCGCGCAGACGGCCACGGCCCCCGCCCGCTCGATCACCAGCAGCGCCAGCAGGGTCTCGGCCGGGTCGCTGCCGTCGCGGCGCCCGCAGCCTGAAAGGATCACCCCCACCCGCTTGGCCATTCGCCCTACCCGTCTACCACGGCGTCGTCGGGAACGCGCCGCCGGCGATGGCGGCGCGTGCGCGCCGCGCGAGGCTCAAGTAGTGCTCGAGGTTGTGCGCGGTCGCCAGGCGATAATAGAGGAGCTCCTTGGCGTGAAAGAGATGCGCCAGATAGGCGCGGCTGTAGGTCGTGCAGCACTCGCAGGCGCACCCCGCTTCGACCGGCTGGGGATCGCTCCGGTGCTGCGTGTTGGCGATGTTGAGCCGGCCGCCGCGCACGAAGAGCTGCCCGTTGCGCGCGTTGCGCGTCGGCATCACGCAGTCGAACATGTCGATGCCGGCGCCGATCGCTTTCCAGATGTCCTCCGGCGTGCCGACCCCCATCAGATAGCGGGGCCGATCGACCGGCATCTCCTCCGCCACCGCGTCGATCACGTCGTGCATGATCTCCGGCGCCTCCCCCACCCCGAGCCCGCCCAGCGCGAAGCCGTCGAAGGGCAGCGCGGCCAGCTCAGCGAGGTGCGCCCGCCTCAGATCGAGGTGCACGCCCCCCTGCCCGATCCCGAAGCGAAGCTGGCCGGGCGGCGGCGCCACCGCCAGGCAGCGGCGCGCCCACTGGGTGGTGCGCGCCATCGCGGCCTCGATCATCGCCCGCGGCGCATCGGACGGCGGGCACTCGTCGAACGCCATCGCGATGTCGCTGCCGAGCAGCGCCTGGATCTCCATGGCCCGCTCGGGCGTCAGACGCTGCGGCGATCCGTCGATGTGCGAGCTGAAGGTGACGCCGTCGTCGTCGACCGTTCGGCGCGCGCGCAGGCTGAAGACCTGGTATCCGCCCGAATCGGTCAGGATCGCCCGCGGCCAGCTCATGAAGCGGTGCAACCCGCCCAGCGCGGCGATCCGTTCGGCGCCCGGCCGCAGCGCCAGGTGGTAGGTGTTGCCCAGAATGATCTGCGGTCCGAGCCGCTCCAGATCGCCCGACGAGAGCGCCTTCACCGTCGCCTGTGTCCCGACCGGCATGAACACCGGCGTCTCGATGGGACCGTGCGGCGTCTCGATCACGCCCGCCCGCGCGCGGCCCGCCCGCGCCACGATTCGAAATGCCTTCCCGGAGGCGGGCTGCCCGGGGGCGGAGTCCGCCGGCGCGCCGGTCGTCACGCCGACCCGCCCGTGATGAGCATGGCGTCGCCGTAGCTGTAAAACCGATACCCCAGCCGGACGGCCTCCTGGTAGGCCTCGAGTACCCGCTCGCGCCCCGCGAACGCCGCCACCAGCATCAATAACGTCGATCGCGGCAGGTGGAAGTTGGTGATCAGATCGGTCACGACCTCGAACCGCGCGCCCGGCAGCAGGAAGAGATCCGTGGCGCCCTCGCTGGCCACGACCTCGCCGCCGTGCTCGCGGGCCGATGCCTCCAGGGTTCGGACCACGGTGGTGCCGACCGCGACCACCCGCCGGCCCGCTGCGCGCGCGCCGCCGATCGCCGCCGCCGCGTCGGTCGAGATCCGGAAGCGCTCGGCTTCCATCCGATGGTCCTCCGGATCGTCGGTCTTGACCGGCCGGAACGTTCCGGGACCGACGTCCAGGGTGACGAGCGCGATCTCGTGACCGGCCTCGACGGCCGCCGCCAGCAGCTCCGGCGTGAAGTGCAGACCGGCCGTCGGCGCGGCCACCGCCCCGGGCGCCGCCGCGTACACGGTCTGGTAGCGCGCCTTATCATCGACCCGGGGCGCCTGCCGGCCGGCACGCCGGCGCGCCGCCTCTATGTACGGCGGTAACGGGATCTCGCCGATCTCTTCCAGGGCCACCAGGAGCGAGCTTCCCGGACCCGAAGCCCGGAGGGTCGCCCAACCGGCCCCCCCGCGGCGCCGCTCCACCGGCTCGATCTGGACGCCGCCGCCGACATCGATCGCGCTGGTCCCGCCCTGCGCCCCGAGGCCTCGCGTCAACCCCTCCCAGCGCTCGCAGAACCGACCCGGGGCGGCCCCCTCATTCAAAATGCGTCGCGTTAGAAGAAATTCGACCGCGCCACCCGAGGGTTTTCGGCCCCGGAGGCGCGCCGGGAAGACTCGGGTGTCGTTCAGGACCAGCAGCGACGCGGGTGGCAGATGCTCGAGAAGATCCAAGAAACGCACGTGTTTGCGCGCCCCGGTGCCCCGATCCATAACCAGGAGGCGGGCTGCATCCCGTGCCTCAGCCGGTGCCGCCGCAATGGATTCGGGCGGTAAGAGGTACTCGAAATTCGCGGTCTCCAAACGGGTTCCTCTCTGCAACGCACTTTACAAAACTTCCGATCTCCAGCATACGATCGCCTTCACTTCCCCACATGACCATCCTCAAGGCACATTTTCCCAGCGGGGCGGCGTTCTTGGCCCGCTACCTGCCCGAGCTGCCTTCCGGGGGCATTTTCTACCCCACGCGCCGGTTGCTGGCGATCGGGGAGACGGTGGTCGTCGCCATCCGGCTGGGCCGTCGGCGCAGCCCGACGCTGATCCGGGGACAGGTCGCCTGGCGCCGTCCCGGCAAGCACAGCACCAAGATGAAGGCGGGGATCGGGATCGAGTTTCTGGAGACCGAGACGCAGGCCCGCGAATACATGCTGGCCGTGGCGCGCGGCGACTCCGCGGAGATGGTGGCGCGACGTCACCAGCGCCTGCCGGTCGAGCTGCCGGTGCTCTGGCAGGTGGCGGGCATCCTCCAGGACAACGCGGGCACGTTGCGGGACATCGGGCGCGGCGGTGCCTTCGTCCGGACGGAGCAGCCGCTCCCGGCCATCGGTGACGTGGTTCTCAAGGTCTCGCCCCCCGGCGCCGAAATCGCGATGCCGCTGTCGGCACGGGTGGCCTGGAAGGGGCAACCGGGCGGTGAAAACGGATTCGGGGTCGAGTGGAAGGCCCGTGATGCCGGCGGCACCCGACGCATCAAGGAGCTGGTTCGCCGCATCGAAGCGCAGGGATTGCCCTCCTACGCGGCACCGCGCGTTTAGAGTCGGGTCGGTGTCCTCACTGGAGGTCGAGGGCGTAGAGCGAGCCGCTGTTCGACAGGACGAAGAGGCGTTGCTGCTGCTCGTCCAGGGTCGCCGCCGCGCAGATGCCGTGGCCGGGGTTGAACACCTCCAGCAGATCGCCGGCGGTCCGGTCGACCACGAATAGCCCGGCGCGGCTGCCCGAGAAGATGAGGTAGCGCCCGACGACCAGCGGCCGGGTCAGATCGCCGGCCTCGGTCAAACCCTGTCGCCACAGGACGTGTCCGTCCAAATCGGCGGCGTGCAACCCCTGTCGGGGGGCGACGAAGAACAGCCGCCGATCGGAGACGGTGACGTCGCCGACCCCTTCGATCCCGAGTCGCCACTTGGTCGCGCCGTCGTGGAGATCGATGGCGTACAGGCCCCCGGAGTAGGACGAGACGTAGGCCAGATCGCCCGCCAGCGTGGCCGTCGTGTCCACGTCGACGAACTGTTCGGAGGCGGTCGCGAGCGATCGCGCCCACATCACCTCGCCGCTCTGCGCGGAGAGCGAGACGAAGTATCCGTCGGCGAAACCGGTGAGGAGCTGGGTGCCGGAGAGGCGCGCCCCCGCGTAACCGTGGATGGTGAAGCCCTCCGGCATCTCCCGCTCGTACTGCCAGCGCCATTTTCCGGTCGTCGCCTCCAGCGCTATCACACGATCGGCGGCGCTGCTGGCGTAGATGAGGTCGGTTCCGATCTCGGCCGGGCGCTCGAAGTCGCCCTTGCCGTGGTAGGTCCAACGGATGGCGCCGGAGCTCGGATCGATGGCGTAGAAGCTTCCGTCGTCGGCGCCCAGGTAAACCTGCCCGCGGGCGGCGTCGTAGCGGGCAACGCTGTCGACGCCCCCCGAGACGCCGGTGACCCAATCGACGTGGCCGGTCTCGGGCGCGACGCCCACGACATTCCCGGCGCGCGATCCGATCACCAGGTGACCGCCGGCGAGGGCCCCGGTCGCGCATTCCTCGGGCGCCGGTTCGAACAGACCGTGCTCGTGCAGCGTGGCGCGCCAGACCAGATGAAGCACGCCGGCGGGGTGTGCGGGAGAGTCCGCCCCATCGACACGCCGAGCGGTCGCCGCGGCGCAGCCGGACGCGAGCGCGACCGCCACGGCGAGGATCCCGCGTCCGCTCACTTGAGCTCGAGCAAGGCGAGGCGATTCGTGATCTCGTCGCGGAGCGAGGTGGTCGGGCTCTTTTCCAGCACCTCATGATAGAGCCGCGTGGCGTCGGTCGGGTTGCCTCGGATCTCCGCCAAGCGGGCCTGGTGGTAGAGCGCGCGGTCCTTGTAAAAGCCGTCCATGTCCCGGGCGTCCTCGCCCAGCTTGGAGAGCACCCGCTGCGCGTCGTCGAGCCGCCCTTTGCGCTCGTAGGCGTAGCCGAGACCTTCGCGCGCCAGGAAGCGCAGGTGGTTGTCGAGCTTGCCGGCCAGCAATTTCTCGTAGCTCGCCAAGGCGTCGTCGACGCGGTCGAGATCGAGCAGCAGGCTGCCACGGGCCATCATCGCCTCCGCGGCCAGCGGGACGTGTCCGGAGGCGAACGTTGCATCCAGCTCCTTGAGGGCCGCCTCGAGGCGTTCCTTCTCCGTCGCGAAATGCGGGAGCCCGTCGTCCTTGGGCGTCACGCCCGGCGCGATGAGATCGGCGGTCTCGATCCGCTCCACCCGATCGAGCGCGTCCGACGCGGCGATCGCGCGCCGCTCGCCGAGCTGCGTGATCACGATCGAGCCCGCGACCACCGTCGCGAGCGCCGTGGCGCCGACGATCAGCGCCCGGGTGTGGGACGACGCGAATCTGTCAACCGCCGCCCCCGTTCGGGTCCAAAAACCGATGAACTCGTCGGGCTGCCGGAGCTGCTTCCTGCTGAGCTTCTTCTTTGCCACCGCTGGGGGAGATAACAGAGCCTCCTCGGCCGGTCAA
>CAYTTF010000303.1:0-6100 GCA_964440665.1 uncultured Myxococcales bacterium
CGTCGAATCTTCGAGATGACAGCCGAGGGACTTGGCTGCAAAGCGATCGCCGCCGCGCTGAACGACGAGAGCATCCCGGCACCACACGATGGCGGTAGGGGAAATAAAATTGCGCGCGGCTGGGGCCACACGACCATCCGCCACATGCTGCGAAACGAGAATTATGTCGGTGTCTTCGTGTGGAACCGGCACAAGTTCCAGCAAATCCCAGGCACCAACAGCTACCGTCACGTCCCTCGGCCCGAGGCGGAATGGGTCAAGACGACGCTGCCCGAGCTGAGAATCGTCTCGGCCGATTTGTGGGCGAAGGTCCATCGGGAGCTTGGACCTAAACGCACGCGGCAGACCGCCGCCATCGGGACCGGACGGCGGCCGGGGAATCTGCTGTCGGGGCTGGTCAAGTGCGGGATATGCGGCGGCGCGGTCGGCGTGATCTCGCGGCGGTACAAGAACGGCGTCGGCTACACGGCGCTCGGGTGCGGGACGCACCACAGCCGCGGCGAGGCGATATGCCCCAACGGCCGGACGATTTCTTCGAGGAAGCTGACGGCTGCCGTTGTGGGCGCGCTGCAGGAGCGTCTACAAGCTCCTGGACTGGTGGAGAGGTTCATCGCTGGCGTCAAAAAGCGGTTCACGGCGCCCAAGCCCTCAAGACTGGTGGAGCTGGAAAAGCTCCTGTTGGGGGCGGAAGAGCGGATGGGAAATCTCGCCTACGCGATTGCTCAGATGCGGTTCTCCGCGACGCTTACCACTCGGCTTCAAGCAGAAGAAGCGCTGCACGCCAAGCTCACCGCCGAAGCGGAAGGTCTCCGCCGGGACCAGCAGCCGAAGGTGCTCCCACACCCCAAGGTGATCGAAAACCTGCTGTCGAACCTCTTGGGCCTACTGGAGCGCGATCCGGACCGTGCCAGAACCATCCTCAAGCGCTTCATGCCGCCCGTCGTCCTGACTCCGCACGACGGCGACGGCTGGAAGATCAGCGGCGGTTTCGACCTCGAAGCGACGCTGGACGAGGAGTCTGCGGTTCATGAAGTAGGCGGGACAGGGATTGAACCTGCGACCCGAGCCGTGTAAAGACCCTGCTCTACCACTGAGCTACCCGCCTAGAGCGGCACAGGATAGCGCACGCAGAAAATCGATGCCCAACGCTGGCCAGTTTCAAAACCGACCGCGGGACCCACACCCGGGGCGCGGCCGGTGTGAGAGGTCGGCCCCCCCGAACTCTCACACCGTCGCGAGCCCCATCCCGCCCATCCCCACCGAACAGGTCCATAGTAGCAAGCGCATGTTTCGATCTCGCTTCACACCCGCGAATGTTTTGTAAATTCGGGCCATCTTGAACCACGCCACGAACGGCACCAACGGAGCGCTCTCATTCGGGAAACCGCCGTACAAGGTCGGGCGCACCCTGCTGCCCAATGGGATGCGGGTGGTCGCCGTCGAGACGCCCCACCTGCACAGCGCGACCGTCTGCCTCTACGTGCGCGCGGGCTCGCGCTACGAGGCGCCCAAGACCAACGGGCTCTCGCACTTCCTCGAGCACATGCTGTTTCGCGGCTCGGCGCACTACCCGTCGTCGCTGGCGCTGAACCGGGCGATCGAGGAGCTGGGCGGCACCCTCTACGCCGAGACCGGGCGCGACTACTCGCTCTATCAGATCGCGCTCCACCCGCGGTACGTCGAGAGCGGGATGCAGATTCTGGGCGATCTCTTCGGCGCGCCGGAGTTTCGCGACATCGAGCTCGAACGCAAGATCGTGGTCGAGGAGATCCTGGAAGACCTCGACGACCGCGGGCGCAACGTCAACGTCGACGATCAGTCGCGTCTGCTGGCCTGGGGCGACCATCCGCTTGGCTACCCGATCACCGGGCCGCTGCGGAACGTGCGGCGGTTTTCGGTCGCCAACGTGCGCTCGCACTTCCGGCGTTTCTACGGCGCCTCGAACATGGTCTTGACGGTGGCGGGGCCGGTCGCGGCGCGCACGGTCTTCAAGCAGAGCCGGGGCGCCTTCGCGCGGGTGCCGCGCGGGGCGCGCCAGAAGCCGCCGGCGCCGCAGGCGGCCGGGCCGGGGCCGCGCTTTCGCACCGTGCACAACGAGTCGGCGCAGACGCAGGTGCACATCCTGTTTCACGCGCTCCCCGAGACCGACCCGGCCTACCACGCGTTGCGGGCGCTGGTGCGGGTGCTCGACGACGGGATGTCGACCCGCCTGCACTACCAGATCTGCGATCAGAAGGGCCTCGCCTATTCGGTCGCGGGGACGCTCCACTCGTATCACGACGCCGCGCTGCTGGAGATCGACGCGGCCTGCGCGCACCCGAAGCTGGCGGCGCTGGTGACCGAGGCGCTGGGGATGCTGGGCAAATTCCGCGACGAGCTGGTGAGCGAGGACGAGCTCGACAAGGCCAAGCGGCGCTTCGTCGCCGACATCGAGGCCTGCTACGACGATCTCGACGGCCTGTCGAGCTGGTTCGGCGGGACCGAGCTGTTCGGGCGCGCCGACACGCAGGAGAACCGGGCGCGCGCGCTCGGGCGCGTACGGCCGGAGGACATTCGCGCCGTCGCCCGGCGGGTCTTCCGCCGCGAGAACCTGGCGGTGACCGTGGTCGGCGCCCTCAGCCCGACGCAGTCACGCAGAATCGAAAAGATCGTTCGCGAGTTTCGCTGAAATGGGGACCCTGGGAGGGTCCCCAACCCCCCCCGCGATGGATCTCGTCGGGCAGAGCCCGCCGAGCTTCCACGCGATCGTCTACTTCGCCTTCTTCTTCGCCGTGGCGGCGGGCGTGACTTCGACGGCGAGGGTGAGCGTCTCCTTCACCGGTTTGCACGCCTGCTCCTGACAGATCACGAAGCGCGCCTCGGCGGCGATGCTCTGCTTGCCGGCTTCGGTGGCCGAGACGGGGATGTCGAAGCGCGCGCTGTCGACGGTGGTCGCGGCCAGGTCGGTGCGGGTGAGCTTCGCCTTCTTCACGCTCAGGCCGGCGGGCGTCGTCAGCGCCAGGTTGATCGGCGCCTCGCCGTTGACGTGCCAGCCGCTCTTGGCCTTGATGGTCAGGCTGGCGGTCGCGGTCGCGCCGACGGCGACCTTGGGTATGGTCTGCGTGATCTCATAGAGCGCGTCGGCCGCGCGCACGGCGGTCGTTCCGACGGTCACCAGCGAGAACGCGAGAATGAGTCGAGTCATCAGAAAACCTCTGCCGCTGTAGCGTAGCATTCTGGAGCGAAGAGTTGGGCCGGCGAGGGTGGGCAGGTGGGCAAAAACGGCGCGCCGCGGCATGTGGGAACTTGACCGTCGAGGTGGGAGGATGTAGGTTTATCTCCGAACATGAGAACGAAACGCATTTGGAGGCGGGAAGTGGAGGAAAAACGGGGGCTTGGGCGAGTGCCGGCCGACTTCTACGCTGTGGAGCTGGCCGAGGGCGCCCGCTACCTGCGGCGGGTGACGAACATGTCGGGCGACGGTCTGCTGATCGAAAGCCCGCTGAGCGACGAATTGCCCGGGCAGACGGTCGATCTGGAGCTGCCCCGCCAGCGCGGCGAGACCCCGTTGCGGGTCCAGGGCGAGGTGGTCTACGTGACCGATCGCGGTCAGGTGGGCGTGCACGTGACGTCGACCCGGCTGCCGGTCGATGCGCTCGGCGGACTCGAAGCTCTTTAGACAACCGCCCGGCTACGTTACAATGGCGGCATGGCGCTCATCGACAAGCCCGAACGCGCGCGTCAGCTAGCGCGGGCCATCGCTTCCGACCTCTCGATGTATCACGAGAAGAAGATCATCGACGGGGTCGAGCGGGACACCCTCTTCGACGTCATGCGCGACGAGATCGAAGAGGGGCGAGCGCTCTACAAAACCCGGGTTACGCCCGAGATTTTCGGCCAGGGAATCTACGACCGCGCGCTGGTCGACATGCTGCTCAAGCCGCGGGGCAACGTTCGCTCGAAGATCTGGTGAGGTGACGGCCCCGCGGCGGTTCGTCGTCGCGCAGGCGGCGGTCGGGCAGCGGCTGGATCTTTTTCTGGCGCAGCAGATCGGCGACGTGTCGCGGTCGCAGCTGGCGCGGCAGATCGGGCAGGCGGCGGTCACCGTAAATGGCGAGGCGGGGGCGCCCTCGCGCAAGCTGCGTGCCGGCGACGTGATCACCTGGGAGCCGCCGCCGGTGGTGGCGACGGAGATCGTGGCCGAGGCGTTGCCGCTCACCGTCGTCCACGAAGATGAGTGGCTGGTGGTGATCGACAAGCCGGCGGGGCTGGTGGTCCACCCGGCGCCCGGGCACGAGGCGGGGACGCTGGTCAACGCGCTGCTGGCACACTGCCGTGATCTGCGGGGCATCGGCGGCGAGCTGCGGCCGGGGATCGTGCACCGGATCGACAAGGACACCTCGGGCCTGCTGGTGGTGGCGAAGGACGACGCGACGATGAACACGCTGGCGGCGGCGTTCAAGGCGCACACGGTGGAGCGGGCCTACGACGCGCTGGTGATCGGCAAGCCGCCGGGCACCGACGGGCGCATCGATACCCTCTACGGCCGCGATCCGCGGGAGCGCAAGAAGTTCTCCAGCCGCGTGCGCACGGGCAAGCGCGCGGTCACCAACTGGCGGTTGGTCGAGCGGTTCGCGGGGGCGGCGCGGATCGAGGCGCGGCTCGAGACCGGGCGGACGCACCAGGTGCGGGTGCACATGGCGGCGCTCGGTTGTTCGCTGCTGGGCGATCGGACGTATGGGAATCCGCCGCGCGATCGCGGGCTGCGCGCGATCGGGGAGGCGCTGGGGCGGCAGGCGCTGCACGCGCGCCTCCTGGGGTTCATCCATCCTGCGACCGGCGCGCGGATGGCGTTCTCTTCGGAGCTGCCGCCCGACATGCAAGTCGCCCTCGCGGCGCTGCGGGCGCTGCAGGCGCTGTAGGATCGCCCTGTGCGCACGATTCATTTTCGCGACCCTGCCGCCGAGCCTGAATCGAGCGGGTGGGAGCTGCCGCTGCTGGTGTCGCCTCGGATCGAAGCGGATTTCGTCCACGGGTTCACGACGCGGGCCGGGGGGGTCAGCGCGCCGCCGTTCGACACGCTCAACCTGGGCGGCAAGTGGGGCGACAATCCGGCGCACGTCGCCGAAAACCGGCGCCGGCTCGGGCGGGCGGTGGGCGGCCGGTTGTACGTGGCGCGGCAGATTCACGGCGCCGCGATCGCGCGGGTGCGGGGCGGCGATGCGCCCGACGCGATCGCGCGCGTCGACGCCGACGGCATCTGCTCCGACGTGCGCGGCGTGACCCTGGGGATCTTCGTGGCCGATTGCATCCCGGCGCTGATCGCCGATCCGCGGACCGGCGCCTTTGCCGCGGTTCACGCGGGCTGGCGTGGGACGGTGGCGGGCGTTCTGCCGGCGGCGGTGCGGGCGCTGGCGAACGAATTCGGCGCGCGCCCCGAGGATCTGCGGATCGCGCTGGGCCCGGCGATCGGTCCCTGCTGCTTCGAGGTGGGCGAGGAGGTGGTGGCGGCGTTCATCGGGCTATTGGCCGACGCGCGCGAACGCGGCGTGGTTCTCCCGTCGCCGCGCGGGGCGCCCGGAAAATCGAACGTCGATCTCAAGGCGGCCAATCGAATTTTTCTGGAACGCGCCGGGATTTCGCCCGACGCGATCGAGGCCGGCCCCGAATGCACCCACTGCGACCCGGCGCGCTTCTTCTCGTTTCGTCGCGACGGCAGCGCCGGCCAGCAGATGGGCCTGATTGGCCGTCAGACCTTGAAGGCGTGACGGTCAGACTGTAACGTGAGCGCGTTGGCCGGCACGACACTCCGCTGCTACACGTTCCTGGATGCTCTGCAGCCGCAGCTCGCGAGCTTCATGGGGAAGACTGCCCGTGGTTTTCTGCCGGTGCCGGGGCAGGCGTCGCTGTTCGTTGAGATCGCGCCCGGGATCGCCATCAACCGGGTCACCGACATCGCGCTCAAAGCGACCCGGGTGGTGCCGGCGATCCAGATCGTCGAGCGGTCCTACGGCCTGCTGGAAGTCCACGCCGACGATCAGGGGGACGTGCGCGACGCGGGCGCCGCGATCCTGCGACACCTCGAGGTGCGCGAGGAAGATCGCATCAAGCCGACGGTGGT
>CAYTTF010000304.1:0-6077 GCA_964440665.1 uncultured Myxococcales bacterium
TGGCGGCGGGCGGCGTGGAGGTCTTCTCGAGCCACATCGAGAACCTGCTCAACGCGAGCGTCGCGAACAGCCTCCGCAGCCTGTTCGACCCCGACCTGGCCCCGCGCGTCCTGATGACGATGTTCGGTGCGCACCTGACCTACCGGCCAGTCGTCTTCGACGGCGACGACGTGATCTTCGAGTACGTCGCGCCGCTCGAGCCCGACGCGAAGCCGCGCGAGAGCTACGTCGAGGTGATCGGTCGCGGGTTCGTCGACCTCGACCTCGGCATCCGGTTCACGCCCGAGTCGCTCGGCGACACCTGGGCGGCGCCCAACCTCGCGAAGGTCGATCACATCGTCGTCGTGATGATGGAGAACCGGTCGTACGACCACGTGCTCGGATACCGCGCGCAGCCGATAGCCGGCCCGCACGGCCACCCCGGCGACGGCGCGGACGGGCTGACGCGAGCGCTGATCGAGACGATTATGGCCGCCGACGGCGGGCACACGGTGCGGCCGCTCAGCCAGGCGGGCTTCGTCGAGAACTCCGTGCACAAGAAGACGCGGATCCCGCGGGGCGTCGGCCACAGCCTCGCAAACGTGCGCCAGCAACTGAGCGGCCGCGCGCCCGGCCCGGACGGCACCGAGATCAACGACCCGAAGGGCTTCGTGGACAGCTTCGCGGCGGAGCTGGCGGAGCCGCCGGGGCCGCGCGGCCTCGTCCCCGACGACGTCCTGGGCTACTACACCGCCGGGGATCTCCCGTTCTTCAAGCACCTCGCCGACAACTACGCCTACTGCGACCACTACTTCTGCTCGCATCCGGGGCCGACGCTTCCGAACCGGATGTATTCGCTCACGGGGGACGTCCAGTACGACCGGTTCGGCGTCCCGATCCTCGACAACAACCACGGCGACAACTTCCTGCTCTCGCGGGCGACGACCATCTACGACGTCCTCACGAAGCTCGGCGTGAGCTGGCGCGTCTACGAGTCGTTCCCGTCGATCACGATGCTGCGGATGTACGCGCGCTACGCGACGAACGACACGGACATCAGGCGCTACGACGACCGCTTCGCGCTCGACGTCGCGAACGGCGACCTGCCGGCGTTCACGGTGGTGGAGCCGGCCATGCACAGCCATCCCGAGAACGACGACCACCCGGACGCTGACATGTGGCGCGGCCAGATCTTCCTCCAGGGCGTCTACGAGACGCTCCGCTCGAACCGGCAGATCTGGGAGAAGACGCTGCTGATCATCACCTACGACGAGCACGGCGGCCTCTACGACCACCGCGTGCCGCCGGTCGCAGAGCTCCTGCGGGCGCCGACTACCGGCGGCGTCGTCGGCGGGGGCGTCGGGACCACGCTCGCGCCCGAGGGTGACGCGCCTCCTGTCGGCCATGGCCACGGTCACCTCGGCGGGAACGTCGTCGACGTCGTCGGCCTCACGGCGGGCGACGCGCCGCCGCCCGCCGAGCCTCCGGCGTCCCTGCCGATCATCTACGGCCTCCGCGTCCCGACGTTCGTCGTGTCGCCGTTGGTCGCGCCCGGGAAGGGACCGGAGATCGTCCTCGACCACTGCTCGATCCTCAAGACGGTGCTCGCGCGGTTCGCAGCCGGTGCGAAGCCGTTCCTCACAGAACGCGTGGCGGCCTCGCACACCTTCGACGCGTTCCTGGCCGAGACGCAGCCGCGGCTGGACGTCCCGTGGCCGGGACCGCTCGCGGGCCTTCAAGACGAGGAGCGGCGGCTCGCGCCCGGCGGGAGCGCGATCGAGACGCCGCCCCTCTCACGGAAGGAGATGCGCGAGGGGCCGGTCGACTTCCACGTGCTCAGCGGGAGGCTCGCGCGGATGCTGGGCCGTTGAACCAGGCAGTACCAGACTGATCCGATCGACAAGGTGGGTTGCAATGGTCCGAAGACGCGACGAACGGGAGTGGCGTGAACTGTTGCGCGTCGAGGAGGTCGAGCGAGCTTGCGAACCTTCCGCGAACTAAGACGGGTGGCGTGTCGGCGGCTTGACGCGGGGGCGAGTTCCGCCATCGCTGCGACCACTCGAGACTCGGCATCGCCTCGACGGCCCTCGTGGGCCCCGACCCGGCTCAGATACACGAGGAACGGCGCTTCGCGTTGTCAGGCCTGACGATGGAAAGGTGGGCCCAGAACGAGCTTGGCGTCGGCGCACGGCCGGTCGACGACGTACGAACTTTGGTAACGATGAAATTAGCCGGTGCCGGTGTGCCTCGATCCAAGAGGCGGGCGCGCGACCGTCGCACTACTCGTTGCGCGCCGCGCGCTCAACCGTGCTTGCTCTACTCGCCCACGCCTTGGAGCGTCAGATAGCCACGAAAGGAAAGGTGTTGCTGTGAAGGGGATGGCGTTGGCTTCGCTCTTTGACCCGAAGAGGATCGATCTCTGTTTCCTCGACGGTGGTTTCCCTGTTGCGCATGTGCATTCGACCGGCGGCGGGTGGTACGCGACGCAGGCGCAGAGCGGCTGGGATCACCTAGGCGGTGCGTTCATCACCCCGCCCGCAATGGTGGCGTCGAAGGCGCAGCCGCAGCTGGTCAATGCCCCGCAGGACCTCAGCGCTCCCTCCGACGTGCCAACCCCGCCGCATGTCGGCGCCCCACCAGAGGTACGAACGGCACTCCATGCTCGGCCAAGTCGCGCGCAGAGGTCAGCTCCTCGCGACCCCGCCGCCGCCCCGGCGGCTCAAGCAGTGGCGGCGGTCGCCAAAAGCGGGCCGCTGGGCGGAGCGGGAGCGGGAGCCTTTGAGCCCAAGACTCGCTTAGACGTGTTCGCCGTTGGGACCGACTCTGCGATGCACCACCAGGTTCTCTGGCAGGGCACGCTGGCGACCACGCCCGCATGGGCAAATCTCGGCGGCATCTTCATCAGCGCGCCAACCCCGGCTACGGCATTCGGCGACGAACGAATCGACCTTTTCGGGCTCGGTACAGACCGGGCGATGTATCACAAGATATGGAACGGAGCGGCCTGGACGCCGGTGTGGGAGCGGCTGGGCGGCATCTTCAGTAGCGATGCGAGCGCCGTGTCCTGGGCACCCGGGCAACTCGACCTCTTCGTCCGCGGCGCTGATTTCAGCCTACGCCACCGCGCCTACAACGGCACAGTTTGGCTCAACGATTGGCAGAACATCGGCGGCTCGCTCGCGTCTGCGCCCGCAGCGATCAGCTGGGGACCTAACCGCCTCGACGTCTTCGCCGTCTCCCATGAGGGATCGCTGATCCACACCTGGTGGGACGGCATGATCTGGAATGCCTGGGAGGATCTCGGCACCCCCCACCCAGACCAGATCTACATCGCTACGCCGAGCGCGGTCAGTTGGGGGCCGAACCGAATGGATGTTCTCGTCATCGGTGGAGACAGCAACCTTTACCACTACTGGTTCGCAGACCGGAGCTGGAACGGCCCGGAACCGCTCGGTACGGGCGAAACGATCACCGACTGCGCGCTGATCTCGACGGCACCGCAAACATTGCACGCCTTCAAGGCCGGTGCCGGCGGACGGATCTTGAACAGCACCTACGACGCGTCCGGCTGGACGCCATGGGAACAGACGGGCATGCACCTGGTGCTCCCGACGCAATACGTCTTCTCTGTCGATCTCGTCAAGGTCGACACAGCGCGTTCACTCAACGCCGATACCGATACCGCGCAATCCACCCTCACCATCGGGAACTCCCCGGCGGCGACCGCGACCCAATCAAACTCAGCGCTCGGCGGCACCCACCCCAAACAGTGGCAAACGAACCTGCTGCAGTTTGGACCAGTCAGCGTAGAACTCGCTGACTCCGTCGTATTCAACTATCAGATCGTCAACAAAGGCAACCCCAACCCCAATGTGGTGGACAAGGCGCTGAACGATGCAGGGAAGAAGCTGGCTGACTACGCGGTCAAGTCCGTTTCCAAGTCTTTGCTCTCAGGTCTACAGCAGATCGAAAGCGTAGAGATCGGCAGCCTAACGTCGGCTGTGCCCGTGATCGGCCCGATGTTGGGGATTGTAGGAAGCTGGTTGCTGAGCGAGCTCACGAGCATCGTCTTTGCCGATTGCGACGGCCTCGTTGCGGTCGAGCAGGTCGTCTTGCTAGGGCGCGACCTTTATGTAAAGACCGGCGTCGGAAGTTACCGCGTGACGACGACGCATCCGGGTACCGACTCCGCGACGGGTTGCGGGGCGAACTCCCTTTACGAAGTTAGTTGGTCAATCACCCGGACATGATGATTACAGCGATCTGACCATGCGCTCTGGCAACACACTGCAGGCCACGCTGCGCGCCATCCCTCGCAGCCCGCCTCGCGGTCGACGTGCACCTCACAACTCGGACCGTTGAGATCGGAGAGTAGCGAGGAGCACCGAGCCGTCTGGCTGGACGACCGAAATCCGCAGGATTGATGGATCGAGGAGGCGACGTGCGGCCGCCATAAATGACTCGAGCTGACCGCGCCGGTGATCTCCACGGAAAGTGAGCTTCGCTTCGTCTCCCGAGACTTCCAGGTTGAGCGGCGCTCTTCGCATCACGCGCCAGGTCGCACTCTCCGGCGTTGACCGCGCCTGGCCCAAGCGAGTTGCCATAGGCCAGCTTGATGGCTAACCTGGCCTATGGATCCCGCTTAGGCTAGGTTAGAGAGGACGAGGACGAGATGAGGGGCAGGCACCTCCGCCGCACCTGGCAACCCGACCCAACCCTGAGCGCGCCCCCGCGCTACCGGAAGGCCTGCCGGTACGACGCCTTCATGCCCCAGCCGCTTGATGGTCTCCCCGCACTCGAGCCGGACGTTGCTCGCACCGTCGGCGCGGCCGAGGAGGCGATCCGAGAACTGAACACGGTCGCCCAGCCCGGCCTGCAGGCGCTCGCTCGCCTCCTGCTCCGCAGCGAGTCAATCGCCTCCTCGAAAGTGGAGGGCATGCAGGCGGATGCGCGCTCGCTCGCGCGCGCGGAGGCGCGGTCCGATCTCGGCTATTCGATTAGCTCACCGCAAGCGGATGTGCTCGCCAACGTCGATGCGATGCAGCTCGCGATGGAGGACGCCGCGGTCACGCCCATGATCACGCTCAACCACATCCTCGAGATCCAGGGCAGCCTCCTTGCTCGCGCCGTAAACGCGAACCGCATCGCCGGCATGCTGCGCAGAGAGCAGAACTGGATCGGCGGCAACGATTACAACCCTTGCGGCGCCGACTTCGTGCCTCCCCCTGCGAAAGAGGTCGCGCCTCTCCTCGACGACCTCGTCACCTTCTGCAACGACACCGTCCACTCGCCACTTGTGCAGGCCGCATACGCGCACGCCCAATTCGAGACGATTCACCCTTTCGTCGACGGTAACGGCCGCACCGGCCGGGCGCTCGTGCAGGTCATCCTCCGCCGCCGCGGCCTCGCGCCCGAGTACGTGCCGCCGATCTCGGTCGTGCTGGCCGCCAACACGCCACGCTACATCGGCGGGCTCGTCGCCTTCCGCGAGGGACGCGAGAACGAGTGGATCGGCATCTTCGCCGAGGCGGCTGCCCGCGCCGCTGAGCTTGCATCGACGTACCTCGTGCGCGTGCAGGAACTGCAGGACCTGTGGCGAGGGCGGCTGGGCGCGGTCGGTGTCCGCGCCGACGCCGCCGCCTGGAAGATCATCGACGTCCTCCCCGGCCACCCGATCATTTCCGTCCCCGTCGCCGTGACGGCGACTGGACGCGCGAAGGCCGCTGTCCAGCAGGCAGTCGAACAGCTCGTGCAGGCGGGCGTGCTGGAGCCACTCAGCTCCGGGAAACGCAATCGGCAGTGGGAGGCGATCGGCCTCCTCGCCCTCTCCGAGGACTTCGAGACGCTCCGGGTCGCGCGCGCCCCGAGCGACTTGGAGTTCATGCTCAGAGCAAAGTACGCACAAGCCGTCGTGAGCGCTTACCGCGACATCGTGAACATCGGGGAGGACCTGCGCGCACAGCTTCAGCACGGCGTCTACCGCGGTCGCAGCCCCGCAGAAGTGCGCGAGCTTGCCGCCGCCTGGATCGAACGCTCGCTCCTCTGGGCGAACGACCCCAATGGGCCCCTCACTGACGAGGAACGGGAAGCGTTCCACC
>CAYTTF010000305.1:0-6053 GCA_964440665.1 uncultured Myxococcales bacterium
GATCCGCGACGCGCGCCCGATTTCGTGGCGCCGCACCAGCCCCGCGTCGATTTCCAGCTCTGGTTCTACGGCCTCGGGTTTCGCCGGCGCGAGCCAGCCTTCGTCTCGGCGCTGGTGGGCAGAATGTGCGAGGATCCTGCCGCCGTGCAGCCTCTCTTCCGCGCCCCTCTGCCGCCCCACCCGACGGCCGTACGCATCGTCTACTGGGAATACGCGTTCGCGACCCCGGTCGACAAGCGCGCCACCGGCGCCTGGTGGCGGCGCGCCCGCGTCGCCACCAGGCGTGCGATCCCTTGCCGAAGGGCGACCCGGTGACGGCGTCGCCCGCGCCGCCACCACCGCCGCCGCCGACGCTCGCGAAGGGAATCCGCCGCGCCTCGCTCGGCACCCTCTTCCTGACCGTCTTCCTGGACCTGCTCGGCTTCGGGCTGGTGATTCCGTTCCTGCCGGGGATCGCCCGGCGCCTCGGCGCCGGCGACTTCATGGCCACCATGCCGGCGGCGGTCTTCTCGGTGATGCAGTTCATCTTCATCCCGATCTGGGGCCGTCTATCGGACCGGGTCGGAAGGCGGCCGGTGCTGCTCTGGAGCATCGCCGCGTCGGCCATCGGGATGGCGCTGCTGGGCGTCGCCCCGTCGCTGGTGCTCCTGTTCGCCGCACGGATCTGGAGCGGCGTCGCGACCGCCAACATCGCGGTGGCCCAGGCCTACATCGCCGACGTCACGCCGCCCGAGCAGCGCTCGCGCGGGATGGCCATCATCGGCATCGCCTTCGGGCTGGGGTTCATCTTCGGACCCTTCATCGGGGGCGAGCTGTCGCGATTCCACATCTTCGGTCGGGAGGGGATGCTCCCCCCGTTCGTGGCGGCGGGCCTGTCGACCATCAACTTTCTGCTCGCCCTGCGCACGTTGCCGGAGTCGCTGCCGGCCGAAGCGCGCGGCCGCTCGGTGCGCAAGGCGACCCCAATCGACCTCGGGGCGTTTCGAGCCGCGGTCGCCGTCCCCGGGGTCGGGGCCGCCGTCGCCATCAACTTCATCTTCTATCTCTGGTTCTCCGGCATGGAGCAGACCTTCCGGCTGTTCACGGCCGACGGGTTTGGAATGTCGGACGCCGGAACCGGGCGGGTCTTTGCGCTGGTGGGCGTGGTGAGCGCGGTGGTCCAGGGCGGCCTGGTGTCGCGTCTGGTCCCACGGTTCGGCGAGGCGCGTCTGATTCGAGGCGGCCTCGCGATCACCGCCGCGGCGTTCGCGCTCCTGGGGACCTCGCCGCTGTTCGGGGCGTGGGGAAAGGCGGCGCTGCTGACCGCGTCCGCGCTCATCGCCTGCGGCAGCGGCCTCACCTCGCCGACGCTGCCGGCGTTCGCTTCGCGCCGCGCCAGCGCGACCACGCAGGGGCTCACGCTCGGTACGCTGCAGTCTGCGTCGGCCCTAGCCCGCGCGCTCGGTCCGATCCTGGGCGGCGCGCTCTACGCCGGCATCAGTCCGCGCGCGCCCTACCTGATCGGGGCGGCCGGGCTCCTCGGCGCCGCGCTGCTGGCGGCGGCCCGGCTACGCTGACTTGCCGCTGTCCTTTCGGGCCTCGGGTTTGGGCGTCTTTTCCGTGCCGTGCACGCAGACGCGGTTGCGGCCGCTCCGCTTGGCCTCGTAGAGCGCCTTGTCCGCAGCGGCCAAGAACGCCGCGTGGTCGGTGATGCCGCTCTCCGGAATGGAGGCGATGCCGAGGCTGATGGTGACCGGGATGTCCTTGCCGCCGAAGGTGAACTTGCGCTCCTCGACGGTGCGCCGCAAGCGTTCGGCCACGATCTTGGCGCCGGCCTGATCCGATCCCCGACACAACACCGTGAACTCCTCGCCGCCGAAGCGGGCCAACACGTCTTCGGTGCGCAGCAGCTCCGCCATCAGCTGCGACAGCTCCGAGAGCACGAAATCCCCCGCCGGGTGCCCATGGGTGTCGTTGATCTTCTTGAAGTGATCGATGTCGAGAAAGATGAGCGCCAACGGCCCACCGTGGCGGGCGGCGAAGGCGAACTCTTTCTCCAGATAGTCGGTGAAGTACTTCTTGTTGAAGACCTTGGTGAGCCCGTCGCGCAGCGCCGATTCGTACATCTGGCGCTGGAAGACCTCGTCCAGATAGTCGTGGTAGGTGAACTTCAGAATCGTGGTCGAACCGACCATGATCTTGTCCCCGTCGGTGAGCTCACGGCGATCGACCCGGATGCCGTTGCAGAAGGTGCCGTTGGTCGATCCCAGATCGACCAGAATGATCTTTTCGCCGTCGCGCATGAACTGGCAGTGCTCGCGCGAGACCCCCTCGTCGTTGAGTCGGATGTTCACCGTCGGGCCACGGCCGACGACGGTCTTGTCTTCCTGCAGCTTGAACATCTCGCCCGCACTGACACCGGCCAAGACCACCAGATAGGCGAGGTTCCGCTTCTGTTCCTTGTCAGACTCCGGGGGGACGGCTGGTTTGGTGGCCGTCGAGTCCGTCGGAGCGCTGGCCCCGTCCCCGCTTCCGGTCTTCTTGGCGCGCATCTGGCCCGTTCATCCTAAGCCGAAGCGTAGCGTTTGTCATAGCCGCTGTCGTAATAGCCGCTCGTCATAGTCGCTCGTCATAGTTGCTCGTCATAGTCGCTCGTCATAGTCGCTCTCTTCGGCCCCGGGCGTCGATGCGCCAGCGCAGGGTCCCGGGCGCCTCGATGCCGTCCGACAGGCGGATCCGCAGCGCCTCCGCCTTGTGCAGCGGCGGGTGCCGTGGACTCCGCGTGAGCGCCTCCGCCAGCGCCGATAGGATCGGTTCGTGGGCGACGAGCGCGATCGACTGCGTCTCCGGCTGGTTGCGTCCGGCCGCCTTCAGGAATGCCACCACGCGCGACACCGTCCCTTCGGGGACCAGCAGCTCGCTGACCAGGATCCTCTCCCCGTGGTCGATGGCGGCGGCGACGATCTCGGCGGTCTGGACGGCCCGCACGAGCGGGCTCGACACCACCAGATGGAAGCCCACGCCGTGGCGGCGGAGCGCGCGTCCGAGCCGCCGCGAATCACCGCGTCCGCGGAGGGTGAGCGCCCGCGCTTCGTCCCGGGGCGCGTCGTCGCCCGCCTCCGCGTGCCGGATCAGCGTGACCCGCATGTGGGGCGTGGGCCGTCAGGAGCCCTGGTGACCGGTCCCCGCGTCGTGCCCGCCGGAATCGCCGGGCCCCGACGGAGACGGCACCGACTCCGGCGAGGGAACCGCGATGCTGCCCGGACCCGGCGCGGCTTCGGGGGCGTTCATCGGTGCGGGCGCCGGTTCGGTGGCGGGAGCCGGCGCCGCAATGGGGTTGGGCGCCGCGGGGGGGGGACCCGCATCGATGCCATGCTTCCTGAGCGCGGCCAGGTAGTGGTCGCGCTCGGCGATCGCCGTCAAGAGGCGCTGCCTCATGATGTCGTTGTTTTGTTTGAGGCGCGTGATGTCGGAGAGATCGCGCTGGCGCGTCGAATCGACCCGCGACGCACGGGCGAAGGCCTTCAGGAACTCCGCCTGCCCGAGCTCGGCCATCCCGGTCGCGTTGTATTTTCCGACCTCCACCTTCTCGAGGTAACCCTCGGCCGCGAGGCCAAGGAGCGCCTTCGAGACCTGCGGCTCGCCAGAGCCGATCGCCAGCGAAACGTCGACCGGCGAGAACGCCTCGTTGGCGGCCGCCAGGCGTTTGAGCTCGTCGAAGAGCTCCTGCCGATCGACCTTGGCCCCGGCATCGCCGCCGAAAGAGCTCCTGCTGCTGGTGTGGCTCCGCTTGAGGCTCATGCCCGTATCTCCTGTCCGAATTGGCGTGCGTTATACCATCAATTGGCCAGCCACCTTGGCTAGAAGCCGATCTGGACAGCCGCGCGGACGCGATGCGCGGCCGGCGCGGTCTGCGCGTCCGGAGAGGTCAGGTGGCTGTAGTCCATCTGCGCCTTGATCCGGTGGCCGCGCAGGTAGGCGCTGACGGCGCCGCTCTGCTCGTCCTCGCGGTGCCCGCGCAGGAGGTGCTCCTCGGCGGTCGCACCGTACAGGGGGAGGTCGGCACGGCCGATGCGCGCGGCGACCTGCAACCGGTGCGGCAGGATGAAGGCGCTGCCCTCCACATACCCGCCCCAGTACCGGCGCGACCCGGCGGCGATACCCGGATCCTCGAGACGCCCGAACCACTCGGCCTCCACCGCGGCTCCGCGCCAGAGCGCGCGCAGCTCGGCCCCGCCCTGCCAGACGGCGACGTTGTCGGTTCGGCCGTCGCCATCCAGATCGATCGGCGCCATCGGATCGGCCGTGCGGGCCTGGACGTCCGTCGGGACCAGGTTGTAGGTGCCCGACAAACCGACCGCCAGCAGCGGACGCCGGTGGCCCTCGATGTCCCCCTGGCCCGCGGGGAGCACCCCGAACGGCGAGGCCACCACGCGCAGCGCGTAGGCGAGATCGATGTTGTCGTTGGGGAGCCCGGCGCCCGCACCGTTGAGAATCGCCGCCTGCACGGTGAGACGCCCGGGGATCGGACGGCCGATCAGCATCGCGCCGACGTCGCGCTCGAGCGAGAACGCCGTCACGGGCGTCGAGAAATCCACGAACTCCAGCTCGGCCTCCCAGTACTGCCGCTGCAGGCCGTAGGGGACCTTGAACTGACCGGCCTCGATCGTCAGCAGCCGGGAGGGACGCCAGGCCACGTACGCGTCCTTGAGCGGTTGCCCCAGCGCCGCGTCGAGCTGAATGCGGTACTGAAGAAAGGGACCAGCGACGTGCCCCTCGAGAATGATCTCGGCGTGGGCGACGGAGAAGTTGGAGACGTCCGGTGGCGCGAAGTCTTGCGCCCCCTGGGAAGCGATCTCGCCGGTGTAGATCGCCTGCACGCGCGCGCGGGGGCGGAGGTAAAACCCATTATCGGGCGACCGGATCTCGAGCCCGTCATCGAAGCCGCTTTTGCGAAACCTCACCACCCGGGTCTCGGCCGGCGGGGCGTCGAGCGCGGCGGACGCCTGGCGCTGCGTCTCCGCCTGGCGCGCGTCGAGATCGTCGAGGCGGCGGCGGATGTCGTCGTACGAGGCCCGCTGCCGCTCGAGCGCTTCGAGCTCTCTGCGCAGCTCGATGACCTGCGCCTCGGCCTCCTGCGCCGCGCGCTGGGCCGCGGCGGCCTGCGTCTCCGCCTCCGCGGCGGTGTCGGCGGGAGCTGGAGGCACGGGCAGAGCCGGCACAACCTGCAGTGTCGGCAGAGTCGGATCGCCGGCAACCGCGGGCGCGTCGGCGGCGCGTACCACTGGCGGATGCACGAGCAGAACGAACAGTGCGCCGCGCGTCGCCGTTCGCCGCCAGCCGAGGCCCGCCACAGGTCAGCGCCGCTTGCGTCGTTTGGGCGTCGCCGCGCCCGGATGACCGGCGGTGGCGCCCCCGGCCGCCGCCAGGGTCGGCGTCTGCCACAAGCGGAGACTCTCGGGATCGCGGCGGTAGCGGCGCACCAGCGCGACGAGCAGGCCGAGGCCCAGCACCACCGACGCGATACCGATGAATTGCGACGTCGACAGCGATCCAACGTTTCCGCGCTGATCGTCGTCGCGCACGATCTCGATGAGCGGACGCATGATGCCGTAGCCCAGGACCCAGCCCAGAAAAACCTGCCCCGAAAATCGACGGTACCGGCGAATGAGCATCAGGATCCCGAACAGGCTCAGTCCCACCAGCGCCTCGTAGATCTGCGTCGGGTGGACGGGGTACGACCAGTCGGCGGCGCGCGACAGGCCGAGATCGCGCACGTGGTGCTGCCAGGCCGGGCTCCCCTGAGGGGCCAGGGCGCTCGGCCCCGGAAAACGGATCGCCCACGGGAGGCTGCTTCGCGCGCCGAAGTCGCACCCGAACAGGAAGCAGCCCATGCGGGTGATCGCGGTGCCGAGCACCACCCCCGGCGCCACCACGTCGGCCCATTGCAAGAGCGGAATCTTGCGCTTGCGGCAGCCGTACCAGCTGGCCAGGAAGCCGCCGATCATGCCGCCGTAGGCCACCAGCCCGCCGCGGTTGACCATGAACATCTCCGTGACGCTGTCGAAGTCCGA
>CAYTTF010000306.1:0-6023 GCA_964440665.1 uncultured Myxococcales bacterium
CTTCGTCGAGGGCCCGAACGAGCGAACCGATGCCCAGCGTTGGAACCTCCCAGCCGGTCGCGCCCGGCTCGACGATGTGGTCGACGTTCGCGGCGTGCGAGAGAATCGCCGGAAGACCGCAGGCGCACCCCTCGAGCGCCGCGTTGGCGAGCCCCTCGAAGAGCGACGGCATCAAGAGCAGATCCGACGCCCAGTAGAGAGAGCGGACGTCTTTGACCGCGCCCAGGAAACGGGTGTGCGCCTCGACGCGCGGATCGCGGGCCAGGCGACGGACCAGCGCGCTGGTGAGGCGGTCCCGATCCCGCCCGGCGAAGAGCACCACCGCGTCCGCCGGCCACTTGCCCGCGCGCACGAGGCGCCGCATCGCCCAGAGGATCCCGAGCTGATGCTTCTGCAAGCCGATGCGCCCCGGGACGATCAGCGCGCGCCGCCCCGGCAGCAGGTTCCACCGCGCGCGGGCCTCCGCGCGCTCGCCGATCGTGGGGGGACGGAAGTGTTCGATGTCGAGAAGGTTGTAGATGACGCGGATCTTTTCGGGGCGCACGCGGCCGTAGCGCGTGAGCTCCTGTTTCACGCCGATCGAGTTGACCAGGATGAGCCGGCTCCACCGCGACATCACCCGTTCCGTGAGCAGGTAGCGCAGCTCCATCATGCGGTTGCGGCAGGCGGTGATGGTGATCGGAACCTTGGCGCGCGCCCCGGCCAGGCGGGCCCAGAAGTTGGCCTTGTCCCGGTAGGAATGCAGGATGTCGGGTTTCTCGCGCCGGAGAATCTCGGTCAACCGATCGAGGGCCGCCGGTCCCATCCGGCGTACGCCCAGCGAGTGCGCCGGCTGTCCCGGTGGACAGCGCGCGTCGAAGAAGATCTCGTCGGCGTGATAGACGCAGAGCACCGGCTCGAATCGTTCCGGGAGGTCCTTGATGAGCTGCAGGATCTGGCCCTCGGGGCCGCCCTGCTGGAGGTTGGGGATGAAATAGAATATTTTCGTGCGTCGCATGCGCCGTCGCTGGAAGAGCTGACGAGGATTCTATCCTGCGCATGACTGACGTCTCGGTTTGCTTTCTGGGCTGCGGAAAAATCACCGAGCGCCATGTCCGGATCCTGCGCAAGCTCCGCCCGCAGGCGCGCATCGCGGTGGCCAGCCGCGATCCGGAGCGCGCCCGCGCTTTCGGTCGCAAGCTGGCGGCCGCCGACGCCTTCGGAGACTACGAGCGCGCCATTGTCTCGGCCTACCCGGTGATCGTCATCGCCGTTCCCCCCCGCGCGCACCGGCCGCTGGTCGAGCGGGCGCTCGCCGCCGGCAAGCACCTGCTCATCGAGAAGCCCGTTTTTGCTACTTTCGCCGATTTCGAGGCGATGTGGCCGGCGCTCGACGGCCACCGGGCCACGGTGATGGTCGCCGAGAACCTCCACTTCGCCCCTTTTCACCGTCGCCTCAAGACTGTCCTGCGCGACGGCAACCTGGGCCGGCCCCTGTTCCTCGACCTGACCCGCCTCGGCCGGGCCCGGCCCGTCGGCTGGCGGGCGGACCCGGCGGAGATGCCGCTCGGTGCGCTGCACGAGGGGGGCGTGCACTGGATCCGCCGCCTGCTCGATCTGGCGTCGGTCTTCGAGGCCGACGACCCCGAGCACGTGCTGGAGGTGTCGGCCTTCGGTCCGTCGGCGCCCATCACCGCCACGCCCGGCGAGGACACCACGATGGTGGTGGCCCGACACCGATCGGGGCTGGTCTCTCGACTGCTGCACACCTGGGCCATCCCCTGGCGCTTCCCGCTCTTCGACACCTCGAAGCTGCTGCTGGAGAACGGCGCGCTGTACTTCGACGCGCGCGGGATCTTCGGCAGATTCTACGGCCCGCGCGGACGCAGGCTGCTGTTCCCCGCGATCCGGGACGCCTCCGGATTCCAAGCCATGTGGAGCCATTTTCTGGCCTGCGTGACCGAGGGACGACCGACCGAGCTGACCCTGCGCCAGACCTTCGCCGACTTCGCATACATGGACGCGGCCTATCGATCGCGCAAGAGCCTGCAGCCCGAAACGCCCCGGCCCATTCCTAGGAGGGCGTTGCCGTAATGCAACGGTGAGCGAAGCGAACCATGCCCGACGACGTGCCGCCCGGAGGCGGCCCGGCGTTCGGCCTAAGCCCCAATCACCAGGATGAACTGCCAGTTGTTGGCCTGGATGCCGTAACCGGCGTCGAAGCCGATGAGCGGCACCGCGACCGAGCGCAAGAAAAAGCGCAGACCGCCGCCCACGTCCTGGTGGACGCTCTGGCCGAAGCTGAAACCGGATTGGAGGCTGGTGGGGAACGTGCGCTGGTCGGGCGTGGTTCGCAGGTAGTAGTTGGGATCGCTCGGATCGACGTTGCTGGTCGGCACCTCGCGGAACCAGATGGCGGAGACGTCGTAGAACCCCAGCGCGCGGAAGTCGAGCGAGCCGATCGAGAACAGCGGGAAATGATATTCCGCCTTGCCCCACAGCTGGGTGTCGCCACGAAATTGCTGGTTGAGGAAGCCGCGCAGGTTGGGGCCGCCGGCGGTGTTCTCGCCCCAAAATGGGAGGTTGTGGCCCGCGACCGCGCCCAGGCTGTAGATGAAGTTGTGGGCCCGGAAGAACTTGATGCCCTGCTCCCAACTGGCGCCGGCCCGCCAGTAGGTGAAGTCGCTGCCGAAAGCGGGGCCCGCGTAGTCGAGCGCGCCCGAGAGCGCCTGGCCGGTCAGCACCGCGAACTCCCGCGCGCGAAAGTCAAAAGACAGCCCGGCCCGTCCGACGCCGATGGTGCCGCGCTGGGTCGCCTGGGTCAGTTGGGCGCCGGTGATCGGATCGTCCGATCCCTCGATCCCACCGCTGCCGAAGTAGCCGAATTTTTCGAGGTGCCAGGCGACCTGGGTCTTGACCCGGCGAAACAAGGCGATGCCGAAGGCCGGCTCGAACCCGTAGGAGAAGAGGCGCGTCTCGCGAATCTCGATCGGCTTCGCCAGCGTGCCCCCGCCGCTGTAGCTGTCGTATTCGGGGATCACCTGCCGCTGCACCAGGCCCTGGAGCTGCCAGTACATCCAGGTCCCGAACAGCGACGGATCGCGGTAGGCGACCGTGGCGCCCGAGTCGATGGTGGCCAAACGGGCGCCCAAGACCAGCTGCTTGCCCCGCCCGAACAGGTTGCCGTGGACGAAGATGCCGCCGATCGCCTTGTTGTTCGCCGACCACGACGCGGTGGGGAGCGGTGCCCAGGGGAACTTGTCCTTCACCGAGATGTTGATCCGCACCCCGGCGCCGTTCGGCTCCCACCAGACGTTGACGTCGGCGAAGAGCCCGGTCGTGTTGAGCCGCTCGCGCACGACGTCGAGCGTGTCGGCCTCCAGCGTGTCGCCGATGGTGACACCGGCGATCGACCGCACCGTCGATTCCTCCGTGCGCTGGTTGTCGAGCACCCGGACGTCCGTGACCTCCTCACCCACGGCGAGGGCCGAGCGGGGTGAGAGCACGAGGCTCACGCCGATCAAGGCCGCCAAGGAGGCGACCCGCGAATCTAAGCGAGACGAAGCCATGCTCAAAGGATATCGGTGCGGGCGCGATTCGCAAACTCACAAGCGTAGTCGAGGTGACCCCCGCTACACATACATGTGTTCCTGGATGTTGTTCCTGGTTGTTTTGTCCTTGGCTATGCGACGCCGTGCGGCCCGCGGCCTCTTCCGGTTCGCGCTCCTTTGTCATGGGCTCCGCAGGCAAATGCGGCTCCCGCGCGGGGGCAATCCTTGCTAACGTTCGGCGCCCATGGCGCCCCCAGCGCACGCCCGCCGCTTCCGGCACGTTCGCCACATTCGGATCGACCGCTATCATCGCTTTGTCACCGCGCACCCGACGCGAATCCTGATCGGGGCTCTCGTGGTCTTCGTCGTGGCCGGGGGTCTGGCGTCGCGGCTCAAACTCAAGACCGCGTTCGTGGAGCTTCTTCCCAGCAACGATCCGGGCGTGGTGGCGCTCGCGCGCACCCAAAGACGGATGGGCGACCTGTCGCTCCTGCTGATCGGCGTCCGCTCGCCCGACCACGAGGCGAACCTCCGCTACGCCGAGGCGCTGACCCAGAAGCTGCGCGCGCTGCCGCCGACGGTCGTGAACCTGGCGACCTACAACGTTCGCGACCTCCGGGAGTTCTACCAGCAGAACAAGTGGCTGTTCGTATCTGAAGACGACCTCGAATCGATCCGGGATCGCCTGCGCAACGAAATCAGCAAGCGCAAGAACCCACTCTTCGTGACGCTCGACGAGGAGGAGCCGATCGACCAGATGCAGAAGCGTCTCGAGCGCCACGACGGGCTCGACGAGCGCTTCCCGGGCGGCGTCTTCACCAGCAACGGCGGCGAGTACGTCTGGATCGCCGCGCTGCCGCCCGGGGGTCTCTTCGTCGAGCACGCGGGTGAGGCGCTGTTCGACGCCGCCCACCGGCTGATCGACGAGGACCCTCCCTCCCGCTACCACCCCGCGATGCGCGCCGACGTGGCGGGGCCGATCGCGACCGCCATCGCCAGCCGCCAGGCGGTCGAGCGCGACATCTTCTGGGTCACCGTCATCTGCGTGAGCCTGGTGGTGCTCTCGATCGGCCTCTATTTCCGCCGCCTGCGCGCGCTCCCGCTCACCGGCATTCCGGCCGCCATCGGCGCGATCATGGCCTTCGCGGTGGCGGACCTGGCGTTCGGCTATCTCAACTCGTCGACCGCGTTTCTGGGATCGATCATCATCGGCAACGGGATCAACTACGCGATCGTGCTCATGTCGCGCTACGAGGAGCATCGGGCGCGCGGCGAGGAGGCCAACCAGGCGCTGGGGAGCGCGCTCGGCGGCGTCTGGCGCGGGACGCTCGTGGCCGCGATCTCGGCTTCGGCCGCCTATGCGTCGCTGATGGTGACCAGCTTCCGCGGCTTCTATCAATTCGGGGTGATGGGCGCGGTCGGATCTCTCTTCTGCTGGCTCTCCACCTTCACGGTGCTGCCCGCCATGCTGGTGCTCCTCGATCGCCGCGCAGCGGCCGGTCCGGCGCGCGCGCTGCGGTCGCCCCTCGAGTTCGGCCCGCTCGCGCATTTCGTGGCGCGGCGGAGCGGCCTGGTCACCGCGGCCTTCACCCTGTTCGCGATCGCCGGCGCCTTCGGCCTTCGTCATTTTCTGAAGGACCCCTTCGAGTACGACTTCGGCAAGCTGAACGCGAAGCTCAACACCAGCGAGGAAGCGAAAAACTTCAACCGGAGCATCGACCACCTGTTCGGCCGCTGGCCGTCGCCGACCATCGTGCTGGCCGATACCCTCGACGAGGTGAAGCCGATCCAGGAGACGATCCGCCGCCAGGACCACGAATTCCCCGGACCCGACGTGATAGGCCAGGTGGTGACGGTCTACGATCTGCTTCCGGGTCTGCCCGAGGTCCAGCGGCGCAAGCTCGAGCTCATCAAGCAGATTCGAAAGCTGACGCACGATCCGGCGCTGACGGTGTTGAACGACAAGGAGCGCGCCGACATCGCCAAGGTGGATCCGCCCGACGGGCTGCGCGAGCTCGTTCCCCTGGATCTGCCGGCGTTCGCGCGCCGGCCGTTCACGGAGGGAGACGGCACCGTCGGGCGGGTGGTGCTGGTCTATCCGCCCGAGACCGGCATCTCGGTCTGGAGCGGACGCGATCTCTTGAAGATCGCCGCGGTTCTGCAGTACCTCCACCTGCCGAACGGCAAGGTGATCGCCACCTCGGGATCGGCGGTGGTGTTCGGCGCCATGATCCGTTCGGTCTTGCACGACGGCCCGATCGCGACCGCCGCCTCGCTGCTCGCGGTGCTCTTCATCATCGCGCTCACCATCCGGCCCCTGTCGGCGGCGGCGTTCGCGCTGGGGACGCTGATCCTGGGGGTCTTGCTGATGGTCGGCGGCGCCGGCTGGGCCAAGGTCCACGTGACCTTCCTGAACTTCATCGCGCTCCCCATCACCTTCGGCATCGGCGCCGAATATGCGCTCAACGTCATCACCCGCTACCGCGAGGAGCG
>CAYTTF010000307.1:0-6007 GCA_964440665.1 uncultured Myxococcales bacterium
GCGGTTGCCATCCCCGGCGTAGCCGGTCCGGCCGGCGGGGCGCCCGACACGCCGGTGGGGACCGTCTGCTACGCCATCTGCGGCCCGGGGACCACGCGCACCTCGACCAAGCTCTTCGCCGGCGGGCGCGAGCGGGTGCGGATCGCCGCCGCCTACTACGCGCTCGATCTGGCCCGGCGCTACTTCGACACCCGCAAACGATGAGCGAGACGACCAAGCCGGGTGACGTTCGCAGCTTCGTGGCCGTGCCGTTGCCGGCTGCGGTCCAGGCCGATGTTTTTTCGGCGGCGCAGTCGCTGGCGGGCGAGCTGCCGGCGGTCAAGTGGTCGCGCAAGGTGGAGAACCTGCACGTCACGATCAAGTTCCTGGGGCCCGTCGCGGAGACCCGCCTCGGTGATCTCGGCAGCGCGCTCGCCCGCGCGGTGGGCGCTCTGCCGCGCTTCGGGATCGACCTGCGGGGGATGGGGGCCTTTCCGTCCGCGGGCAAGGCCCACGTCATTTGGGCTGGCGTGGAGGATCGGAGCGGCGGGCTCGAACGGGTCGCCAAGGTCGTCGAGGTCGCGGCGGCGGAGCTGGGCGTCGGCGAGAAGGAATCACGACCCTTTCACGCGCACGTCACGGTCGGTCGCTCGAAGGGGGGCGCCGACGCCCGGGCGGCGTTGGTCCGGTTCGCCGAGCGGGCCTTCGGACAGGTGGCCGTCGACGAGGTGCACCTCTACGAGAGCCAGCTTGGCGGAGACGGCTCGACCTACATTTTGCGGCATCGCGCCGCACTGAATTCCAATTGACCAGGAGAGAACACATGGCGACGACCGAGAAGAGTGAGATGAAGGCGGAGAGCAAGGAAACCGGCAGCGGCGTGGCGGTAGCCCCTGCGCGCGAGCGCGACATCGGGCGCGACAAGGCGATAGACCTCGCCGTCTCGACCATCGAGAAGCAGTTCGGCAAGGGGAGCATCATGCGCCTCGGCGAGGGGATCGCGCCGCCCGAGGTCAAGGTGGTGCCCACCGGCTCGCTCGGCCTCGACATCGCGCTCGGTGTTGGCGGCGTGCCGCGCGGTCGCGTGATTGAAATTTACGGGCCGGAGTCTTCGGGCAAGACCACGCTGGCGTTGCACGTCGTCGGCGAGGCCCAGAAGCTGGGCGGCATCTGCGCCTTCGTCGACGCCGAGCACGCGCTCGACATCGGGTACGCGCGCAAGCTGGGCGTCCGCACCGACGATCTGCTGGTGTCGCAGCCCGACTGCGGCGAGCAGGCGCTGGAGATCACCGAGATGCTGGTGCGCTCGGGCGCGGTCGACGTGATCGTGGTCGACTCGGTGGCGGCGCTGACGCCGCGGGCCGAGCTGGAAGGCGAGATGGGGGACGCGCACGTGGGGCTCCAGGCGCGGCTCATGAGCCAGGCGCTGCGCAAGCTCACCGGCACCATCTCCAAGTCCAACACGCTGGTCATCTTCATCAACCAGATCCGGATGAAGATCGGCGTGATGTTCGGCAACCCGGAGACGACCACCGGCGGCAACGCGCTCAAGTTCTACGCCAGCGTGCGGCTCGACATTCGGCGCGTCGGCGCGCTCAAGGACGGCGATCGGGTGGTCGGCAACCGGACCCGCGTCAAGGTAGTCAAGAACAAGATGGCGCCGCCGTTCCGCGAGGTGGAGTTCGACATCCTCTACGGCGAGGGGATCAGCCACGAGGGGGATCTGGTCGATCTCGGCGCCGAGTGCGGCGCGATCGAGAAGTCGGGCGCCTGGTTCGGCTTCGGCGGCGACCGGATCGGTCAGGGGCGCGAGAACGCCAAGCAGTACCTGCGCGATCACCCGGACGTGGCCAACAAGATCGAAGCCAAGGTCTTGGCCCACCACAAGATCGCGCGCGACGTCGGCACGCCCGCGCTGGTGGCGGGGGCGGGCGGGGGCACGGCTTCGGCCGGCGCCACCGTCCACACCCTCACGCCGCAACCCAAGCCGGTCAGCGAGAAGCGCGGGCGGTAAGGCCTGATCGGTGCGTCGGCTCTTCTTAAGGTGTCCGAGCGTCGATGCCCTTGCTAGATGCCGCGTGTTTCGACGCGTAAAGCGGAGACCGCTCATCCTGCTAGCTGTCTTGGCCAGTTCGATGGCCTGTCACACGTCCTTGGGTGGCAGCAAGGCGCCGACCAAGAAGACCTATTTCCATCATCGGGACGGAGAGATGATCAACGTATTAAGTTCGACCGTGGTCTTTGTTCTATTCAGATGCCGGAATGGCGCTTGGTACCGCATTTGTAGTCGGATATCCCGTGCAGCAGGACGGCAAGCAATCGATTCCGTTGATCGTCACCGCCAAACATGTCGTCAATGGACAAAAACGGATAACGCTAAAATTTAAGGCAAAAGAAACATCAAAGGCCAAGACCGTTGCTATCCCCTATGACCTCGCGGAATTGAAATCTGCCGGTGATCTTTGGGAACATAGCGACCCAACGGTCGACCTGGTCGTATTTCGCACGATGGTTCCGGAGGAAGCAGATTTTCAAGTCATACCGATGTCGCTAGTTGCATCGCGGAAAACCTATGAAGACTCGGATATCAAGGAGACCGATCGAGTCGTCTTCCCGAGTCTGCTCGTGGGCCTTGAGGGGTTGAGCCGCGACTATCCGGTCGTTCGAGAGGGAACCATTGCTCTCATCCCAGAGGAGCCCATACCATTTGGGACCTCTAGATCTGAACTCGTGTTGATTAACGCGGCGGCGAACCAAGGGAGTAGCGGTTCTCCGGTGTTTTTGTGGCCGGGTCCGCGAATTAACCGGGGAACGTTCACCATTGGCGGGAGCGCGCCAGCTCTTCTTGGAGTAGTCGAAGGATTCTTCAATTCCATCCCGAGAGAACTACGTGCGATCGATACGGTATCGAAACAACCGGTGCCGCTAGGCCTCACGACGAATACCGATCCGCCTCATCCAATTTTCTTGGGGTTTGCCGAGGATAGCCGCATTGGGTGTTACACGCCGGCGTGGTTACTGAGGGAGATATTGGAAGGAGGAGGTCTTGGCGGACGGATGAAGGCTTTGGGTGCTAGCAATTGATGCTGACGAAGTCGACAGTTCGCTGCTGGGGCGTTCTCTTGGACCGCACATTCGGCGAATAGTGCGGTCCAGGCTATACTCCTGGCATGGTCATTGATCGGGGGGAAATTGATCGTCGGTTGGCCGCGGCGGATACGCACCGCCGCCAGATTCGCCGCGCGACACTAGAATGGCTGGCGCTCGGCCGCCGCGTTCTCCGGACGAGACGAGACAGCGATGACGATGGATCTAGCGGACCCGACGGCCGTTCTGCTCGCGACCGCTGAGGCGTTCGAGCGGGCCGGGATACGGATCGCGGCATACGGGGGCTTGGTGCTGGCGGCCTACGGCACGCCACGCGAGACGAAAGATGCAGACCTCGCGGTCGTGGCCGCGACCGGGACGGAGGCACGGGCGGCCTTGAGTGCCGCTGGGATCGATTCTCTGATCGCCTTCGATCGCGTGCGGTTCGGCGGAAACCGAGTCACCCGGCTGACGCTCTTGCCGGAGGCTGGCGGTCCCGCGCTCAACACGGTCGACTTGGTTGAGCCGCTCTCGACGCGCTACGCACAGGGCGTGTTCGCACGCGCGCTCGCAGGAACGCTACGCGCAGCTTCGCTGCGCCTCGTGACGCCCGAGGATTTCATCATCCTAAAAGTTCTTTCAACGAGAGAGCGCGATCTCGAAGATGCCTCGACCGTCCTGACCGCGCTTTCGGGAAGGATTGACTCGGCGTTCATCGAGCAGGAGGTCGCGTTGCTCGGCCGTGAAATTGCCGATCACGACATCGCTGCCCGCTATGAACGGGTGCGCGCCTTGACGATTGAACCTGCTAGGTGATGCTTGGCAGGGGCTCAGTTCATGTTGTCGTAGATGGTCCCGATGGTGAGGACCCGAAAGCGGTTGAGCGGGATCTTCTGGGCGTCGCCGTTGCCGAGGAGACCACTTGCCCATGTCGCCTGGGCGTCTGGTGACGCGTCGGCGTAGAGGCTGACGGCGCCCGAGTAGTCGCCCACGAATGCGCCGTAAACCTGTAGCGCCCGCGCGATGATGAGCCCCGACGATGACAGGTTGAGTGTCGACAAGTCGAGTGTCGGATCGAGTTGGACGCGCCCGCCGCAGAGGATTCCGCGTGTCTTGATCGCGTCGGTCGTCGTTCCCTGGGCGCTCGATGCGGGCGGGGTGTAGGTGCTGGATCGAATGTGCGGGTAGGCGATCACCAGCGCGTGGCGGATGGTGCCGGCCTGGATCTCGTCGACGGTGATGAGCCCAGCGATGAGGCCGAACCCGCAAGCGCGCGGGCCGTGGCCGGCCCACCAGAGGTTGTTTCTTTCGGGCGGCCTCACGCCGTCGCCCGAGAGGTCCTGCGTGGAGGCCTCGCCGGCGGTCCAGGATCCGGAGCTGTGGTCCGCGTCCCAAAACGCCCACTCCATCCGAGTCGCGCGATCGACGATGGAGAGGTGTTGGTCGGTTCCGACAGCCGGCATCGCCCCGCTGGGGATGGGCGCGGGGCCGGTCCCCGCCGCGACCGAATCGTCGGCCGCGCCCGTCCGGAAGCCGGTGCCGCCGAGCGCGGCCATGACCGTCACCATGGGTGCGGTGGTCGAATCCACCCAGTAGACCGGGACGCTGTAGTCCTGGATGTTGATCCAGAACTCGGTCTGGCCGGCGATGCTCGAGAAATCCGCGATCAAGGTGGCGGAATTCGCGTCGACGGTCGCACCGGCGGCGATCGGGGTGTTCCACACGCTCGTGTCCGCGAACGGACGCCAGACGGCCGCCCCGGCGCCGCCCGCCGCACCGCCGCCACCCGTCGCGCCACCGTGGGCACCCGCTGCCCCGGCGCCGCCCGCGGCACCGCCGCCCCCCGTCGTGCCACCATGGGCACCGGCTGCGCCGCCGCTGCCCGTCGCGCCACCACGGGCTCCGGTCGTACCTCCGCCGCCTGCCGGTGCGCCCCCTGCCGATGCGTCGGTCGATCCCCCGGCGCCACCGCAGGCGGAAGCCAAAGAGATCATGACCAGGGCCAGGCGGACAGGGGCGAGAGGTTTCACCGGTCCAGCATACGCCGATAGGCCCGGCGAGTCCGGAGTGGCGGAAGCGCCCCGTCGCGTATACGATCGATGCATGGCGTCTAAGAAACCGGTGCCGGAAGGGCCAGTCGAAGTTCCTGAGGTCATCTCGATCTTGCCGCTGCGGAACTCGGTGCTCTTCCCGGGGTCGATCATCCCCATCGACGTCGGCCGCAAGAAGTCTGTGAAGCTGGTCGAGGAGGCGATCTCCAAGGAGCGGCCGGTGATCGGCATCGTCACCCAGCGCGACGCGCGGACGGAAGAGCCGGGGCCAGGCGATCTGTACATGGTCGGCTGCGCGGCCCGGATCCTCAAGGTCATCAAGCTGGCCAAGGACAACTTTTCGGTGATCCTCCAGGGGGTCTCGCGCATTCGGCTGCTCGACGTCAGCGGGCAGGATCCGTTCATGACCGCCCGGGTGCAGGCGCTCCCCGATTTGCCCACCAGCGACGTGGAGCTGGACGCGTTGGTGATGAACGTCAAGGACGTCGCCAAGCGGGTCATCAAGCTGATGCCCGAGCTGCCCAAGGAGGCCAGCGCGCTGGTCGACAGCGTCGTGGAGCCGGGCCAGCTCTCGGATGTCATCATCTCGAACCTGGACGTTCAAGTCGACGAGAAGCAGGACGTGCTGGAGACGTTCGACCTCAAGGCGCGTCTGCGCAAGGTGTTGCAGTTTCTCTCGCGCCAGCACGAGGTGCTGAAGGTCCGCGAGAAGATCAACAGCCAGGTCCAGGAAGAGATGGGCCGCAACCAGCGCGAGTACGTGCTGCGCCAGCAGCTCAAGGCGATCAAGGAAGAGCTGGGCGAGATCGACGAGGCGGGCGGCGATCTGGACGATTTCCGCGAGAAGGTGCTGGCGGCCAAGATGCCGCCCGAGACCGAGAAGGTCGCCA
>CAYTTF010000308.1:0-5958 GCA_964440665.1 uncultured Myxococcales bacterium
CCGGCCGAGTACGAAAAGAACAGACGGGTGGCATTGGCAGCGTAACCAAACTGTCCACCAAATCGGGTCAACCCCACCTCTAGTAGCGGCCCTCGCGCCGGGATCCGACATCGTCATCGCCCAGATCTTGTCGCCCACGCTTATGTGGCGGATTTCTCGACAAGAACGCCCACATTGAGGTGCGAGAAATCGACCACATAAGAACCAAACTAAACCGGTCATTTTGCCCGCGGGTCTCCGACGCGTACGCGGCCAAAGGACCGGGTGTCCCGCTCACGGCGGCCCGGTGAACGTCACGACGCGAACTCTCCTTCCCACAGGCGGTCCAGGAAGTCCTTCCAGGGAAGGATCTCGATCCCATCCACGCGACGGGGACGCGTCTCCAAACAGACCATCACGTGGTGCTTGAGGAGGCCCTCCTCGCGCAGGGCCCGCAAGCCCCGCAGATCCCGTTCGGCGACGGGGCTCTTGGCCTTCACCTCGACAGCGGTCTGATCGCCAAGCACGAAGTCGACTTCGAAGTTGGAGGTCGACCGCCAGTAAGCGAGCGGTACGGGCTCGTTGTAGTCGATCCAGCTCGCGATCTCGTGAAACATGTAGGTCTCGAACGCCTCGCCGAACTCCGGTGACCGCGCCGACAGCCCCCTTCGGTGCTGCAGGTGACGGGCCACGCCGACGTCGAAGAAGTAGTATTTGGCGGTGGCGATGGCCTTCCGCTTCGCGGTCCTCGTCCACGCCGGCAGCATCCGCGCTAGCAGCGTGTCCTCCAGAATGTGGAAGTACTCGCGCGCGGTGCTCATCGGCACCTGCGCGTCACTGGCCACCTGCGAAAAGTTCAACATCGTCCCATTGCACAGCGCAGCGATTTCGAGGAACCGGCTGAACGCGGGCACGTTACGCGTTAGCGCCTCTGCCGCGATCTCTTCCTTGAGGTAGTTGCCGGCGTAGGCCCGTAGGTCGTCCCGGGGATCGTCCGAAAAGTAGATCGCCGGGATGAGCCCCCGATCGAGGGCCTTCACCAGCGAGAACTCCGCCCCCAGCTCCCGGTAGACGAACGGATGCAGCGTGCGGGTCACCGCGCGGCCCCCGAGCAGGTTGACTCCGCCGCGCCGCAACTTCCGCGCGCTCGAGCCGGTCAGGATGAAGCGGATCCCGCGAGCCTCCACCAGGCGATGGACCTCATCGAGCAGCACCGGGAGCTTCTGAATCTCGTCGAGGACCACGATGTGGTCTTCAGGCCCGATCTCCTCGGCGAGCTGCGCGGGGCGCCGGCTCAACGTCAGTAAGACGTCACCATCGAGGAGATCGAAGACCTTCGCCTTCGGGATGGCGTGACGAATGAGGGCGGTCTTGCCGGTCTGCCGGGGGCCGAAGAGGAAGATAGACTTCCGCGCAGCGAGGCGAGCGACGTCCAGGAGGCGGGGGTGGTAGGCAGCCGCCATTGCCTTGACAACAATACTGCTAGTTATCATGATAAATAGCAAGTCTGCCGTACGCGCGCTGGTTGTCCCTCGCCCGAGGATTCATGCCGATCTCCGTCGCGAACTCCGCCGCCTTAGCCGATGAAAAAGGCGGGTGCGACCAGGCCCACCCGCCCACACAGCTGGGACAAGCTTGAGCGACCCCCCGCATCTGCCGATAACGCTTTCCAGTGATGAAGCTGGTACCGCGCACCGAGCCGTCTTTCCCAGACCCCTGCGGCGAGCCGTTTGGCAAGTATGTGCTGCTCGATCGGATCGGGCACGGCGGGATGGCGGAGGTCTTCCGCGCGGTGTCGCGGGGCCCGGAGGGTTTTCAGCGCGCGCTCGTCATCAAGCGGATCCTGCCGCACCTGTCGCAGGACCGAACTTTCGTCCGCATGTTCATCGACGAGGCGAAGGTTTGCGGGTTGCTCTCCCACCCCAACCTGGTCCAGATTTACGAGTTCGGGAAGATCGAGAACAGCTTCTTCATCGCGATGGAGCATGTCCACGGTCGGACGCTCAACGCGGTGCTGAATGAGCTCGCCAGGCTGCGCCGGCCCGTGTCGCTGGCGGCCGCCGCCGAGATCGCCCGCCAGATCTGCGTCGGGCTTCACCATGCGCACTCTTTGCGCTCCGCGACCGGGCAGCCGCTCGGCATCGTTCACCGGGACATCTCGCCATCGAACGTCATGCTGGCCTTTCATGGCGGTGTGACGATCCTCGACTTCGGGATCGCCCGCATGGCCGACGAGCTCCGGCACACTCACACCCAGGTGGGCAGCGTGAAAGGGAAGGCCTCGTACATGTCTCCCGAGCAGCTCCGCAACGAGGACGTCGACCGGCGCTCGGACATCTTCTCGCTCGGCGTCGTGCTGCACGAGATGCTGACCGGGCGGCGGCTGTTCCCGGGCGCCCGGGGCAGCGTCGACCGGAAGCTGGTGGAGCTGTCGCTCCCGCTGCCGTCGGAGCGCAACCCGGCCGTCCCGGCGGCGCTCGATCGGGTGGTGATGCGCGCGCTCGCGAGCGAGCGCGACGCTCGCTACGCGACAGCCGGGGAGATGGCTGCCGACCTCGACCAGGTGATGCACGAGGCGCGGATGTCGCCGCGCGAGCACGCCAGACTGCTCGACGATCTCTTCCCCGACGACGCGTCGGCGAGCGATCTTCGGGTCGTGCTCCCCGCAGCCCCGTCCGGCCGCGTCGAGGCGCCGGTCGAGCCGGCGGCTGGTCCAGGCCAAGAGGCCGACGGCGCGGGGGAGCCTGACTGCAAAGACAACGGCAACGGCGCGGGCGAGCGCGAGGGCGACGGACAGGGCCGAGAGACTCCGGATGGCCCGCGCGACGCGAACACCGACGCCGCCGGCCCGAGGCGCGATCAGACCAGCTACCTCGTCGATCTGAGTGGCCTCGAGCGCGGTCGAGGCCGCCGGCCCATGCGCCTGGGCGTGGCCGGGCTTTCTCTGCTGGCGCTGGGTACGGTTCCCGTCGTCCTGCACGCGACGAACCACCCTGGGCCGCGCCCGAAGCTTGTCCTGGCACCAGCGCAGCCGCCCGCCGCCGTCCCGCGGGTGGCGCCGGCCGAGACCGACGCGCATTGCTTCCTGGATTCGAGCCCGCAGAGCGCGACCGTGACCAGGACGAAGGGCGGACAGGTCGTCGGTCGGACGCCGCTCATGCTCGTCGTTCCGCGCTCAGGATCGCCGATCTCGCTCCGCTTCGAGCACGCCGGCAGGAAGCCGGTCGTCGAAGAGATCATCCCCGACGAAGACAAGATGGTGCGGGTCGATCTGGGCACCGAGATCTCGCAATCGGTCACGCGCCGCAAGAAGAGGCGGGCCGCCGCACGGGATTTTCGGGATGCCACCTTGGTCAATCCGTTCGCGATGTAGCGAGACCGTCGCATGAGAATCGCCGCCCTTGCCCTCGTTCTGGTCGTGGCCACCTCGCCGCTGGCGCTCGCCGAGGACGTTCCGCCCCCCGATCCGGGCGAGGCGGAGCTCAAGGCGCGCGATCTCTACGCGCAGGGCGAAGCGGCGTTCAAGGCCGGCCGCTACGACGACGCGCTAGCGGAGTTCGAGGCGGGTTTCGCCGCCGTTCCCCGCGCGGGGTTCGTGCTCAACATCGGGCACGTCTACCGGAAGATCGGCAAGCTGCGGAATGCACGCTCCGCGTACAGGAAGTACCTGCTGATGGAGCCCGACTCCAAGTTTCGCGACAACGTGCTGACTGTGATCGCCGAGATTGACAGCGCCCTCGCCGAAGAGGATCGGGCCGAGTCGCCGGTCGAGTCCCCGGCGAGGTCGATCGCCCTCGCGCCGCCGCCGACCGCGCCCGCGCCCGCGCTCCTCGCCGTGTCTCCGGCTATCCAGGCCCGGGGACCAGACACCGCCCGGTCGGCGCCGCTCTACCGGCGCGCCTGGTTCTGGGTCGCGGTTGGCGCCGTGGCGGTCAGCGCGGGCGCCGGCATCTACCTGTGGCGGCGCCCGGCCGACGTCGGCTATCAGTCGTCCGGGAGTCTCGGAGCCCTGGGGCCCTGAGATAGGGGTCTGCTAACCGCCCGAACCTCAAACTTCCTCGCGAGGGCCGTCCGTCAGAACAGCGTCGCTCCATTGATCGAAGTCGTGCTCCCGAATGGCAGCGCCCCCCCGGTTGCGAGCGGCGCCCAGGTGAGCGTTAGCGTGCGTCCGGCCGAGGCCGCCCTGAAGGTGATCTCCATGGGCGTCACGTAGGCGCCGCCGGTCTGGTGACCGGTCGTCGAGAGCACCGCGTCCGGCGTCGATCCGTCCGAGAGGTGCGCCGTGAGCCGGTTGTTGACGCCTTCACCACCCGCATAGAGCCGCAGCGTCCTCGTCGAGGTGTCCGCGGGGACGGTGAAGGAGAAACCCGTGGAGCCACCCAAATCGTAGACACCGCTCTTGGTGCTGTCCGAGACGGTCGGCGCGCCGTCTGACCAGGTGTAGGTGCTCAGGCTGGTATCGTAGCGGAACATGCCCCGCTGCACGAGGTCGCTGATCTTTCCGCCGCCCGTCGCCTTGTGATCGAAGCTGGACGCCGAGGTCGTCCCCCAATGCACCCAGTCGATCGTCCCCTCCGTCGTGAGATTGACGCTGGCGCGGAAGGCGAGCGCGGTGATGGTCAGGATCCCGGCCGGCGGCCCGGCTCCCCCCGCGCCCCCGCTGCCCATCACGGCGTCTCGCCCCGCGTCGGTGTGGGTCGTGTCGGCGCTGGCGTCGTCGGTGGCACCGACCTCGCGCGCGGCATCGGTCCGGGCGCCGGTGCCCCCATCGGTCCCTCCGCTGGCGGACCCGTCGGCGCGCGGCTCGGGCGGCCGCGCGTCGGAGCCCGCGTCGAAACCCGCCTCGCAGGCGTCACCGATCCCGTTGCCGTCCGCATCGGCCTGGTTGGGATTGGGCGTCGCAGGGCAGTTGTCGATGAGGTCCGGGACACCGTCCCCGTCGCCGTCCGGCAGGGCGCCAGCGCGCAGCGTCACCGTCGTGGCGACCTGAGCTCCCCGGGGCACGTCGACCTCGATCGCGCCTTCCAGCTTTGGCGCACCCGCAACCAGCCCGCGCACGTCCAGGCGGGCGTGGGTCATGGTCTGCGGAGGAGGACCCGCGGAGGTGTCCGGCAGATAAATGGTGACCGTCCCCAGCGACGTCGGGGTGCTTGGCGCCAGTGGTCCGGTGGCGGGCAGCCGCTGATTCTCAAGGATGGCGCTCGTGTTCCCGAACACCGAGATGCGGAGCTCGTCAGGTGGCGGATCGATCGCCGCCTCGGCCTCGATGGTGAGGAACAAGCTGGTCGGCGTCGCCGCCTTCCCGCAGCTCGCGCACGTGACGAGCAGCGCGCCCAACCCCATCGCCGCGCCTGCTGCCCCGATACGCGCAAACATCCGAGGGCTTTTCGTCAGGTGTCGACCCTGACTTGAGAGGTGGCGCAGCGTGCCGCAGAAGATTACCGACATCAGCTCGAACAAAATCCACAAGTCCAACGTCAAGGCTTGCATCGAAAGCGCCAAGAAGTACCTGCCTGGTTTGTGGCCGTCTGGTGAGGCCGAGGCGAAGATCGAGGCCGACTGTGCGGAGCGCGAAGCGCGTTCGGAATGACCGGCCGGCCGTCCGAACGCGCCGATTTTTCTCTACCACTTCCTAGCCATTTCGAACCGGAGCGACCCGGTTTCAACTGCTCCCAAGCGACCCATCCCGACTCATCTTCAAAACATCTAGGTCCGCGCGATCTTTGTGCAAACCTGCGCACCCCTTGATGTTTTTGGTTTTCTATTCGCCGGCTTCGACTCCCGGCGCCTCCACGACAATACTAACTAGTTAGGACTGATTTTTCGGTTTTCGCCCACCCGTTGCCCAAACGCCCGCCCTAGCAGCTTCACGGCGTCGCGGGCAACGTGCGGCGAGAGGTGGGCATACACCGCATGGTCATCTCGATCGCCCCCTCGCACGCCGCGCGCTCGTCGAATGCCCAACCGTAAAGGAGATCC
>CAYTTF010000309.1:0-5953 GCA_964440665.1 uncultured Myxococcales bacterium
AGCCGCGGTCGAACTGCATGCCCTCGACCACGTCCAGCGTCGTCTCCATCGACTTGGCTTCCTCGACGGTGATGACGCCTTCCTTGCCGACCTTCTCCATCGCCTCGGCCAAGATGTCGCCGATGACGGTCTCGCCGTTGGCGCTGATCGTGCCGACCTGGGCGATCTCGGTCTTGCCCTTGGTGGGCTTGGCCTGATCCTTGAGGTTCTCGACGATCTTGGCGACCGCCGCGTCAATGCCGCGCTTGATATCCATCGGGTTGTGCCCGGCGGCGACCAGCTTCGATCCCTCGGTGTAGATCGCCTGCGCGAGAACGGTCGCCGTGGTGGTGCCGTCGCCCGCGATGTCGGAGGTCTTGGAAGCGACCTCCTTGACCATCTGCGCGCCCATGTTGGCGAGCTTGTCCTCGAGCTCGATCTCCTTGGCGACCGTGACGCCGTCCTTGGTCACCGTCGGTGAGCCCCAGGACTTCTCGATGATGACGTTCCGGCCGCGCGGCCCGAGCGTCACCTTCACGGTGTTGGCGAGGATGTTGAGCCCGGTCGCGATGCTGTGGCGGGCGTTCTGCGAAAAAACGATCTCTTTGGCTGCCATGACTTCTATCTCCAGTTCTGTTTCGATGCGTGTTTTTTAAACTCTTACTCGAAGGGCGAGGCCGTGATTAGTCAATCACAGCCAGGATGTCGTCCTCGCGGAGGATCAGGTGATCGGTACCGTCGATCTTGATCTCGTTGCCCGAGTACTTCGAAAACAGGATCTTCTCGCCGGCCTTCACCTCGAGCTTGCGAAGCGATCCGTCCTCTTGGATCTTGCCGTTTCCGACGGCGACGATGATGGCCTCCATCGGCTTTTCCTTGGCGGTATCGGGGATGAACAGCCCCCCGGCAGTCTTCGACTGCTCTTCGGTGCGCTTGACGAGGATGCGGTCATAAAGCGGTCTGATCTTCATTGGCGTTTCTCCTTGGCAGAGTCGTGTACGTCGTCCGGAGCCGGCCCGATCAGGCAGCCTCGGACTTCTTGGTTTCGGTGCTCGACTTGTTGGTCGAGCTGGAGGCCGTGGCGGCTTCCTTACTGGTGGAATCCTTGGACGAGCCCTGATCCTTCGCGCCGTTCGGCTTGGGACCGGCGTAGAGGTCGGAATACCAGCCGCCCCCCTTGAGCTTGAAGGAGGTGTGGCTGATCAGCTTCTCGACCTTCTTCGCCTTGCACTTGGGGCAGACCGTGATGGGCTTGTCGGCCATCTTCTGCCACTCCTCGAACTGATGTCCGCAGGCGGCGCAGGCGTACTCGTAGATCGGCATGCGCGGGAAGACTTAAACACGGGTGGGCGCCTGTCAAGCAGGCGACCTCGGAGAGTGCCAACACGCTGGAGATTAGTTACATAATATCATATGGTTAAACATCAAATATATCCGCGTCCGTGTTGCGCGTACGGCTCCAACGTCCTGGGCGCGATGGTCGACAGGGCGATCGACTATCGCCGATCCCCACGGCCGTCTGCTACCTCGTCGCGTTCGCCCTGGTCCGACGCCAAGCCTAGATAGACATCCCACCGATTCGGCGGCATCGTCGCTCGCGCGTGCCGGTCGATCGATCAGCGGTGGCAGGACGCCCGGCAGGCACTCTCCGCACAGGAGCGCCGCTGTTGTTTCTCGGCTTGGCGTTTTTTTTGACCTTGCTGCTGACGAGAAGCTACCTCGTTCAATCGGACGAGGGGTACACGCTGAACGCGGCCTGGCAGCTCTGGAACGGGATGAAGATGTACGACGACTTCCGGCTGTTCGTCGGGCCAGGCTCCGCGTACGCGATCTACCTGCTCTGGCACCTCGTCGGCAGCCCGAGCTTTCTGGCTGCCCGGCTCCTGTCGTTGGCCCTTTCATTCTGCGCGACCACAGCCGTCTATCTGACCCTCAGGGAGCTCCGCGTTCGAGGCGCGGGCCTGGTGTTTGCGGTCGCGATCTGGCTCTCCGCCAGCTCGCTCTACGTGCTTTTGAACCACAACTCCTTCAGCAGTTTTGCGGCGACCTGGTTTCTGCTGCTGTTCTTGCGGGTCGCGCGCAAGCCCGATGAAGACGGCGGAGACAAGCACCGGACGCGCGACCATGTCCTGGTGGGCGTGGCGGCCGGCACGGTATTTCTTTTTCTCCAGACCAAGGGCTTGCTCCTGGCCTCCGCGGCGACGGCGTTCGTTTTTCTGGTCGGTTTCAAGAAACGCGACTTTCGGCCTGCGCTGGCGCTGGTGGGCGGGTTCCTGACCGTCATCGGGCCGCTGTTCGCGATCTGGAAGCCCTCGGTTCTCGTTCGCGAGTGGTTCATCGTCCCGCTCACCGGCAACTATCTTGGTCACACGGGGGCGTCCACCGGTATCGCCGTCGCGAGTCTCGCCCTTGTCTGCGGCATGGGATGGACGGCGATGCGGCGCGGTGATCGCCTGCTGCAGGCGCTCGCCGTCACACAGGCGGCGCTGATCGCCAGCATGACCCACAACATGGAGCTCCACCACCTGGCGATAAACGTCTTCCCGGCGATCATCTTCGCGGTGGCGGCGGTCAACGACCGGCTCACCCGGGACGGACAAACGGCGAAGCTCTCGTCCGAGATCGGGATGGCGATCGTCGTGGGCATGTATGGGCTGTTCTGCGCCGCGACCCCGGCCGGCTCCGATTATTTCAGATCGAGCAGCTTGTACGTCGACCTGCTCGGGCGGGAGTCGCGAATCCTGTTTTCAAGCCCGCGGATCGCCCAGGCGCACGCGATCTACGCGGGCCCTTTCCTGCCGGGGCTGTATTTTCAGCTCGACAAGAAAAATCCTTACTTCGTCTCGGAGACGATCGTGTGCAATCGGGAGTGCCAGCAACGCCTCGTGGGCCAGCTGGCGACCACGAAACCTGAGCTGGCGTTCCTGCAGTACGAAATGGTGCGACACCTCGGTTACGACGAGAACAGCCCGGTGGATGTCTACCTGCGCGACCACTACACCCTGTGCACCGGCCCCTACTACGGTGGCATGATCGTGCGCGCCTCCGAGGCCACGTGGTGCCCGTAGCGGGGCGAAAGCTGACAATCGCCGCGCGCCCCCGACGACCCGGGTGATCGAAGGTCGCCGCTACCCCGATGCGCGCGCCGCGCGTCGCAGGCGAGCCACCAGGTCGTCGATCCGGTCGCCGTGCAGCTTGGCGGCGGCGCGCCCCACGCAGACCCGCGCGCTCACCTCCAGGATCGTCTCCACCTCGCGGAGGCGGTGCTGGCGCAGCGTCTCGCCGGACGAAACCAGATCGACGATCCGATCGGCGAGGCCGACCAGCGGCGCGATCTCGATCGATCCATAGAGCTTGATGATCTCGGCGACGGTCCCGCGCGCCTGCAGGTGGCGGCGGGTGATCTCGGGAAACTTGGTGGCATATCGCAGGTGAACCTGCGCGCGCTCGTCGACCGGCCGATCTTCGGGCTCCGCGACGACCATCCGGCAGCGGCCGATGCCGAGGTCGAGCGGCTCGTAGAGATCCCGGTCCTGCTCTTCGAGCACGTCGCGGCCGGAGATGCCGAAGTCGGCCGCGCCATGCTCGACGTAGGAGGGGACGTCGACGTCGCGCACGATCAAGATGCGCAGATCGTGCGCGGGGATCGGGATGATGAGCCGGCGTCCCGCGCGCGCGCGATCCGCGGCGCCGAGATCGATGCCCGCGCGCGCGAACAGCGGCAGCGCCTCGTCGAGAATCCGGCCGCGCGGCAACGCCAGCGTGAGGATCCGGGGCGTTTCGGTTTTCTTCACAGCGATCCCCGCGCGCGCCGGACGTCGGCGCCGAGGGCGCGGAGCTTCTTGTCCAGCCGGTCATAGCCGCGGTCGAGATGGTAGATGCGCAAGATGTCCGTCCTCCCTTCGGCGATGAGGCCGGCCAGCACCAGACAGGCCGACGCCCGCAGATCGGTGGCCATCACCGTGGCACCGGTGAGCTTGGTGGGGCCACGCACGACCGCCGTCCGCCCGTCGACGACGATGTCGGCGCCCATGCGCTGCAGCTCCGGCACGTGCATGTACCGGTTCTCGAAGATCGTCTCCGCCAGCACCGACTGCCCGCGGGCCCGGGTCATGAGCACCATGAACTGCGCCTGCATGTCGGTGGGGAAACCCGGGAACGGCTGGGTTGCGATGTCGGCCGGCTTGAATTCACTCTTGCCACGCACGCGGATGCCGTCCCCCTCGGCGTTGACCTCGGCGCCGGTCGCGCGCAGCTTGGCGATGACGGCTTCCAGGTGCTCGGGAAGACAGTCGCGCACCAGCACGTCGCCGCGCGTGATCGCCGCCGCCACCAGCAGCGTTCCGGCCTCGATCCGATCGGGGATGATCGCGTGCTCGACCGGTTGCAGCTCCTCGACGCCTTCGACGGTGACCAGCGACGTTCCCGCGCCCCGGACCTTGGCGCCCATCTTGTTGAGCACCCGCCCGAGCTCCTCGACCTCCGGCTCACGCGCCGCATTCTCCAGCGTCGTGCGCCCGCGCGCCAGCGCCGCGGCCATCATCAGATTTTCGGTGCCCGTCACGGTCACCATGTCGAAGACGATGGTCGCGCCGCGCAGCCGCCGGGCGCGCGCGTTCACGTAGCCATTCTCGAGATCGATCCGCGCCCCCATCGCCGCCAGCCCCTTCAAATGCTGATCGATGGGGCGCGCGCCGATCGCGCAACCGCCGGGGAGCGACACGCGGGCGCGGCCGTGGCGGGCCAGCAACGGCCCCAGCACCAGCACCGAGGCGCGCATGGTCTTGACCAGATCGTAGGGCGCCTCGAGCTCGCTCACCGACCCCGTGTCGACGTGCGCGACCCCTTTGGTCACCTCGGAGAACCCGGCGCCCAGACGACCGAGCAACCGCCCCATCGTCCGCACGTCGCCCAGCGCGGGGACGTTCCGGTAGATCGACTTGCCGCTGGCGAGCAGCGACGAGGCGAGGATCGGCAGCGCGGCGTTCTTCGAACCCGAGACGCGCACCTCGCCCGCGAGGCGCGCGCCGCCGCGGATGACGATCTTCTGCAAGGGAGCTCGAAGCGGGCGGAGTTAGGCCGCGCCGCCCGCCTCGGCGCCTGCGGCCGCCGCGGGCGCTGCCGTGCCGGCGTGCTCGGCGCAAAGACCACCTTTGGCGCGCGGCTTCAGACAGGCTTCCTTGCTGCAGATCTTGTAGCGGTGATCGGCGCCGACCTTGCCCCGTCGCCAGCCGATGAAGTGCTTGCGGCAGTAGCCCTTGGCGCGCACCGCCTGCTGGCACTTGTCCGCGCGACAGGTGGGGCCGGTGGGCGCGTCCGCCGCCGCTTTCGCGGACTTGGCGGGCTTCGCGGATTTGGCGGCCGGCTTGGCCTTCTTCTTGGTCGCTTCGGTCTTGCTCTGGTCAGCCATGGCAGCGGGAGACAATAGGCGGTCGCAACGGAGAGTCAAGCGGGTGCGCGGTAACCCGCCGCGGTCCGGCCGGGCTGGCGCCAAGATGCGGCCGACCGGGCAGGCGCCGTGGTGCGGGCGATCCGGGCCGTGGTGTGGCCGACGCCTGCCGTGGTAAAGACCAAAAACCGCGATGAAGATCGAGCTGGCCAACCGAATCCGGGAGCTTCCGCCGTACCTCTTTGCGCGCATCGACGCGCTCAAGAACGAGGAGCGAAAGAAGGGGAAGGACCTGATCGACCTCGGCATCGGCGATCCGGACCTGCCGACGCCGCCGCACATCGTGGCCGCGCTGGCCGAGGCGGCGCGCGACCCTGGAACCCACCGCTATCCGTCGTACGTGGGGATGGAAGACTTCCGCAAGGCGGCGGCCGGCTTCATGAAGACCCGCTTCGATCTCTCGTTCGATGCGCAGAAGGAGGTCATCTGCGTGATCGGATCGAAGGAGGCCATCGCGCACTTCCCGTTCGCCTTCGTCAACCCGGGCGACGTCGTGCTCTGCCCCGATCCGGGCTACCCGGTCTA
>CAYTTF010000310.1:0-5951 GCA_964440665.1 uncultured Myxococcales bacterium
CCGCGTTGCTGGCGATGGAGGACGGCACCGTCTACCGCGGCTTCGGCTTCGGCGCGGCCGACTCCGGCGCGTGGACGGAGCTGGGCTCTGCCCAGCGCAGTCCATCGCGGGGGGGCGCGGGGACCCTCCCAGGGTCCCCGACCTCAATCGACGTCTCCGGCGCGGGCGAGATCGTCTTCAACACGGCGATCACCGGCTATCAGGAGGTGCTGACGGACCCGTCGTACCGCGGGCAGATCGTCACCATGACCGCGCCCGAGATCGGCAACGTCGGCATCAACCCGGTCGACTTCGAATCCGCGCGTCCCTGGTGCGCCGGCTTCGTCGTGCGCGAGCTGTCGCCGGTGGTGTCGAACTGGCGCGCCACGGGATCGCTGGACACGCTGCTCGCCGAGCACGGCGTCGCGGGGATCACCGGGATCGACACCCGGGCGGTGACCCGGCGCATTCGCCTCTCGGGCGCGCAGCGGGCGGTGATCACCCGCGCGGTAGGCGATCCGGCGGCCGCGGTGGCGCGCGCGCGGCGGCACCCGTCGCTGGAGGGGCGCGATCTGGTGCGCGAGGTGACGGCGGCCGCGCCCTACGAATGGGACGAGCCGATCTGGGAGGGCCCGCGCGCGCCGGGGGTGCGCCCGGTCGAACCGCCGCCGGAGCGCCACCACGTCGTCGCCTACGACTTCGGGATCAAGCGCGGGATCCTGCGGCGGCTGCGCTCATCCGGATGCCGCGTCTCGGTGGTGCCGGCCGCGACGCCCGCGCGCGACGTGCTGGCGATGAAGCCCGACGGCATTTTTCTCTCCAACGGTCCGGGCGATCCGGCGGCGGTCGGCTACGCCGTCGAATCGACGCGCGAGCTCTGCGCCTCGAAGATCCCGCTCTTCGGGATCTGTCTTGGCCACCAGATCCTGGGGCTCGCGCTGGGCGGCAAGACGTACAAGCTGAAGTTCGGCCACCACGGCGCGAACCACCCGGTGATGGATCTCGGCACCCGTAAGGTGGAGATCACCTCGCAGAACCACGGCTTCGCCGTCGACGTCGATTCGATGGCGGGTCGCGCCGTGCTCTCGCATGTGAGCCTCAACGACAAGACCGTCGAGGGGATGCGCCACGGCGAGCTGCCGGTGTTCAGCGTTCAGTACCACCCTGAGGCATCGCCCGGCCCCAACGATGCCAGCTACCTGTTCGATCGGTTCCGCACCCTGCTGGAGGAGCGCCGCCGACGCTGAATGATCTACGGCCTCCTCGACCGGCTGACCGAACGCTACAGCGAGAACGAGCACAAGCTCGAAGCGATGCGTGCGCGCGAGGAGTTCTTCGACCGCGCCGGGAAGGTGTTCGACGACGACGCCGAGCTGTTCGAGGGGCGGATGGCGTCGTTCCTCGAGTGGTACGTGCTCGAGCGGGCGCTTGGCAAGGGCAAGGGCAAAGGGAAGGAGGGCGGCACCACACCGATCGCGCACGCGCTCGAGGCGGGCGCGGCGCTGTCGGCGGAGGAGCGGCGCATGCTGGCCCACCTCGCCTCCAGCCACCGGAGCCTGTTCCAGCTGGCGGCCGGCGCCGACCGGCTGCTCGAGGTGGAGGACGTGATCGGCGGCGCGCGGTTCTCGGTCGTCGAACGGCGAAACACCGTCGGGATCGCGCCGGGCGACGTCTTCGAGGCGCGCCTGCTCTGGGACGGCGACACGGTCATCTTTGGACGCACCTTCCTGTTTCACCCGCCCGACGCGCGCGACGTGATCCTGGATTGGGTCGAGCGCGCAGTCGGCAAAGGCGTCGCGCGCGACGAGATCCTGTTTCACCTGTCGCGCCAGTACGTCCGCTGGCATCGGCTCGGCCACGTCGGGGCGGCCAAGGTCTACCGCGATGCCTGAGACCCCGCCCGCGCGGCGTTCGGGATCGCGGCGCTGGCGCAAAGGCCTGGCGGGTGGCGCGATCGTTTGCGCCGCGCTGATCGCGGCCGGCAACCTCTACGTCCTGTCGACGACGCGCGCCGCTCTGGTGGCGACGGTTGCGGACGCCCCGGTGCGGCCGTACGTGCTGGTCCTCGGAAATCGGATCTTCCCTGGCAACATCCCCTCCCGCGAGCTGGCGGCCCGGCTCGAGACCGGGCGTCTGCTCTACGTCGCCGGGCGGGCGCGGCGAATCATCGTCTCGGGGCTGTCGCAACCGGACTACGACGAGCCGCGCACGATGGCGGCCTGGCTCGAAGCCCACGGGGTCCCGGCCGCCGACGTGGTCCTCGATCTCGGCGGGCATCGAACCGCGGCCAGTATGGCAGACACTGCGGCCATGGGTGCCCGATCGATCCTGGTCGCGACCCAGGCCTATCATCTGCCGCGCGCGCTCTATCTGGCCCGTCACGCCGGAATCGACGCGGTCGGGGTCCCATCCGGAAACACGCGCTCATCGATCTTCGATCAGGGCCGCACCGCCCTGCGGGAGGTTTTGGCGCGCGCCGAGACGGTGGTGGAGGTCGCGTTCCGTGGCGTCCGCGGCGGCGACTAGCTCGATTGCGGCGGCGGCTAGCTCGATTGCAAATAGGGCCTGGCTTGGTTAGAAACGCCGGCATGCGAAGTCGGGCCATTCGTTGGGCGGTCGTCTCGATGCTGATTCCGCTGTTCGGCTGCGTCGAGCAGGACGAGGACAAGCCGACCACCGACGATCTGGCCGTCGCGAAGCAGAACATCCTCATCACGGCTCCGACGCCGCGCTACCCGGTCAACGCCGATCTCGACGGCAAGGTGGTCTACCTGGGCCTCGACGTCGAGCCGCTACCGGTCGAGCCGGGCAAGGACGTGAAGCTGACGCACTACTGGAAGGTGGTCTCGCCGCCGGGCGAAGGGTGGAAGACGTTCACGCACGTCGAGGGCCCGGGCAAGCAGAACTACATCAACGCCGATCACACGCCGGTGCAGGGGAAGTACCCGATCGGCGCCTGGAAGGCGGGCGAGATCATCCGCGACGTCCACACCGTTCGCCTGCCGAGCAACTGGTCGTACCCGGTGGTGGAGGTCTACGTGGGCCTCTGGCGGGGCGCGCAGCGGATGCCGATCAAGTCGGGCGCGCACGACAGCGAAGGGCGCGTCCTGGCCGCTTCGATTCCCGCTCGCGCGGTCAACGCCGCGGAGCCGCGCCGGCGCTATCTTGCCCGCCTGGCGACCACGGCGCCCAAGCTCGACGGCAAGCTGGACGACGAGGCTTGGACAGCCGCACCGTCGACGGGCTGGTTCGTGAACACGCTGACGGGCGCGGCGGTGGGGCAGCGGACCGAGGCCAAGTTGCTGTGGGACAAGCGGTACCTGTACGTCGGCTTCGACAACGCGGACACCGACGTCTGGACCGATCTCACCAAGCGCGACGACAAGCTGTGGACCGAAGAGGCCGACGAGATCATGATCGACGCCGACGGCAACGGCCGGACCTACGTCGAGCTTCAGGTGGCGCCGAATGGCAATATCTTCGACACCTACCTGCCCGAGCGGCGGCGGTACGAGGACAGCATCAACCCCAAGCTCAAGCCGTTCTCCTGGAACTCGAAGCTCATCGCGAAGGTGCACGTCGACGGCACGCTCAACAAGCGCGACGACCAGGACAAGGGCTGGACCGCGGAGCTGGCGATCCCGCTGGAGGACGTCAAGGGGATGGACGACGCGTCGACGGTCAAGCTGCCGCCGTCGCCCGGTGACGTCTGGCGGATCAACATGTATCGGATGGACCAGCCCAAGGGGAAGCCGCAGCAGGCGTCGGGTTGGTCGCCGCCGATGGTGGGCGACTTCCACGCGCTCGACCGGTTCGGTGAGCTGGTGTTCGCCGACGCCGCCGGCAAGCTTCCCGCGCCGCCGCCGTTGCCCAACCTGAGCAAGGCCATAGCTGCCAAGATGTCGGCCAAGATGTCGGCCAACCTCCCGGCCAAGGAGGGCAGCGCGGCGGCCCCGTTCGCGACGCCCGATCGGAAGGCGCCGGCCGCCGCCAAACGCGCCGAGGCCTCCGGCCCTGGCGACAAGAAGTAACCCGCGCCGGGCGGCGGGTCTGAAGCCGCGGACCGCGGGCGGCGTCCTCGGTGCCGGGCTGGTGCTCTGCGCCGCGCTGGTGGCATGCGCGCCGCCCCCCGGCAGCGGCGTCGCGAGCGGACCGGCCGGGACACCTGGGAGCGGCGTAGCTGGCGAACCAAGCGGTACATCGACAGGCGCCGTCGCGCCGCCGCCGGCCCGGGCGTCGGGCGCGTCGCTGATCCCCGCGGCGCCGTCCGCCCGGGTCTACGCATCGAAGCCGGAGCCCGGACTCGGGGGACCGGCGCGGGACGCCTTGCGCGACGCCATTCTCGAGGACGCGCGCGCGGCGTCCCGGCGCGCCAGACGCCCGCTTCCGGTAGCCGACGCGCGTCTCGACTGGGCGATGACGGATCTCGCGCACGACGTCCGTGGCGACGATCTGCCGGCGCCCGATGCGGTCGATTTCCTACTCTCCCACTACGGCATCGTCGATCCGCCGCCGCAGCTGCTGCTTTCGGGCGGCACGGTGGGCGCCGACGATCAGATCCGCGAGCACGCGCGAGCCGAGATCGACGAGCTCCTGCGCCGAGGCCCGATCGGCCGCATCGGGGTCGGGATCGATCGGGGCGGGGGCGAGATTCACGTCGGGGTCGGCTTTCAGGAGACACACCTGGATCTGCTGGCGCCGGTTCCGCGCCGACTGCCGCACGGGGGACGCGCGCCGATCTCGGCCCGGATTGATCCGGCCTATGTCGGGGCCCAGCTGGTGATCACGGCGCCGGCCGGCGACGTGCACGAAGAGGTGGCGTCGGCGCAAGCGGGCCATCTGGGCAGCGAGCTCCGCTGCGGCGCCGACGGTCGCTACCAGGTCGAGATCACGGGCACCGGCGCGGCCGGTCCGGCGGTGCTGGCGAACTTCCCCGTCTACTGCGGCGTCGTCCCGCCCGCGCGGGGCGCGAGCGGCGCGGGCATGGAGCCGGTGGCGGCCGATCCCGACCGGGCCGAGGCAGAGATGATCACGCTGGTCAATCGCGACCGCGCGCAGGCCAGGTTGCCGGCGCTGGTGGCCGACGCGCGTCTGGCGGCGATCGCGCGCGCGCACAGCCGGGACATGGCCGAGCACGACTTCGTCGGGCACGTCTCGCCGCGCACCGGGTCGACGGTCGATCGGGTACACGCTGGCGGCCTGGCGCCCGAGCTGATCCTGGAAAACGTGGGGCGTGCCTTCGGTCCCAAGGATGCCGAGACCGGTCTGCTGGCCAGCCCCGGCCACCGCGGCAACCTGCTCGATCCGAGAGCGCGCCGCCTCGGCATCGGTATCGTCTTCGGTCCGCCCGTCACCGGCATCCGCCCGATGTTCGTGACGCAGGTGTTTACGAATTAGGTCGGGACCCTGATAGGGTCCCGCGCCCCCCGCGAAGGGCTCGAGCGAGCGGAGCTCGCTCTCCCCCACGCGCCTAGTACACCAAGGCCAGGGCGATGCGGAAGAAGCCGCCGCCGGCGGTGAGCGTGCCGAGGTCGACCGGGCCGGCCTTGGTCTGGTCCGCGCCCAGGCTGGGCGCGAGCAGGAGACGCTCGGACTCTACCCACCCGTATCCGCCGTCGCCGATCAGCCAGGCGCTGATCTTCGAGTCGCCGATCGCGCCGACGCGAAACGCGGCGCCGGCGCTCGCGTCGAGGGAGAACGCGTCGAAGGTCGTGGTCAGCGACGACCCGGCCGGCGACGACGTGTCGGTCAGCGATGCCGAGCCGTGGAGCACGCCGGGCGCGATGCGGACGAACCCGAAGAGACGCGACCAGGGCTGATAGCGACCTTCGAACGAGGCCGACAGGCGGGTCAGCGAGAGCTCCGACGGCTCGCCGCGTGCGCTCGCGTTGGTCGTCCCGACGTCGAGGATCAGCCCGGCGACCAGGGCCATCTGATCGGCGCGGACCAGCACCCGCGCGCCCGAGATCGAG